>CAMWKM010000083.1 GCA_947174835.1 uncultured Prevotella sp. | reverse complement strand
TCTTTGCACCGTCAAAAAGGACAGAAGACACGTAAACATAGTATAAGACTTCATAAGATAAAAAATATTTTTTTGATTTGTTTTAGTAGATTAGTTTTTAAGTAGTTTGTTTTTGAAGCCGAGTGTCGTGAGACACTTGGCTTTTTCTTTTGCCGTTTATTTGGTGTTTTCATGGAAAATCACTACCTTTGCCGATGTTATGAATTGGAAGTTTATTTTGAGTTGGGGCATTAAGTTTGCTCTGTGTACATTGGTATGTAATTTGGCTATTGGGCTGACAAACAGCCTATGGTGGGCTTTCTTGATGGCTCTGGGATTCTTGATTATCATTGCCATTTTGGAGAGTTATGTGATGGATTGGATACAGAAACTCAAGAACAGAAAGGAGAAATAACAATGAAACGTACGCTTTTATTTACTATATTTTTAATTTCACATATCTATCTTTGTGCGCAGATTGTAGGTGCTCTTCCATCGTATAACGATGGCAAGCAGAATGAGAAGCGTACCCAACAGTATTTCCCAGAGGGTGATGTGTTTGTCTGTAAGAACGGACAGAACCGTTTTACCCGTGCTCTCTATGGCGGTTTTTCCGATTATCGTATAGAGACAAGTGACCGGCCTGTGTTCGCTGTTGTCAAGAAAAACCATCATCGCAATATTCGTTTTACGGTCAATGATGTGCCGCTCGACTCTACTGATTCTTGTACGGCGGGGTATGCCAATGGTATGCGCTTCTATACGTTGAAAGACCATCGGTGGGGCGATGTTGCGGAGGTCTGCTTGCAAGTGGTGGCCTTAACTGATCATGAGGGTGGACTGTGGCGGTTCGAAGATAAAGGTTTTTCCGAGCCTGTGCATTATGAAGCCCGTGTCTGCGGCATTGCCAATCCGAAATTGCATCGCAATGGTGACATTGGTGCTGATAAGCCGGGAGTGTTTGAACCGTCGTCGACAGAGGCTGACCTTCAGACCCGCAGTTGGACGGGAGGAGGCGATCACTTCTTTGCTATTGACAGCATTAACCGTATTTCCTCAATGACTGATAAGCAGGCAAATGACCTGTTTGTGCGGACAGTGCGCTATAATAGCCAACTTGCCCAGCGTGTCAGTTTCCGCACACCTGATCCTTATATCAATACTCTTGGCAGTGCGTTGGCTTTTGCTGCTGACGGTGATTGGGACGGACAGACATGGCTGCATGGTTGTATCGGCTGGCGTATGCCGTTGGCCGGTTGGAGGGCTGCCTATGTGGGTGATGTGCTGGGATGGCGTGATCGTCAACGCAGTCATTTCGATGCCTATGCCAAGAGTCAGGTGACTACCGTAGACCCTGTTATTCCCCATCCTTCACAAGATGAGAAGATGAATCTGGCACGTGCCGAGAAGAAGTGGGGCACGCAGATGTACTCCAATGGCTATATCTGTCGTAATCCTGAGCGCAACGACCAGATGCACCATTACGATATGAACTTGAATTATATGGATGAGTTGCTCTGGCATTTCCAATATGACGCTGATACGGCTTATATGCGCCGGATGTGGCCGGTTGTCAAGAGCCATTTGGCATGGGAGAAACGCAACTACGATCCCGATGGCGACCATCTTTACGATGCCTATTGCTGTATCTGGGCCAGTGATGCTTTGTATTATAGCGGTGGAGCCGTCACCCATAGTTCAGCCTATAACTATCGCGGTAATAAACTGGCTGCCCGTATTGCTGAGTTGATCGGAGAGAATCCTCAGCCTTATCGTGATGAAGCTGAGGCTATCCTGAAAGCGATGAATGAGCGTCTGTGGTTGAACGATAAAGGTGTCTGGGCTGAGTATGAGGATGCACTGGGACTGAAACGCAAGCACGATCATCCTGCCGTGTGGAGCATCTATACTCCGATAGATTGTGGTGCGTGCTCGCCTCAACAGGCATACGAGGCCACTCGGTATGTTGATAGCCACATCCCCCATATTGATGTAGCGGACACAGGGTATCAGACTGTTGCCACCAGCGACTGGCTGCCTTATTCGTGGAGCATCAACAATGTGGCCAATGCCGAGGTGATGCATCTGGCGTTGGCCTACTTTGAGGCAGGTCGTGCTGAGGCTGGCTATCGATTACTGAAGGCCAACATCTTGGACAATATGTATTATGGACAATCGCCAGCCAACTTTGGTCAACTGAGTTTCTACGATGCAGCCCGTGGTGAGTGCTATCGTGACTTCGGTGATTGCATCGGCATCAGTAGCCGCACGTTGTTGCAGGGGCTTTTCGGCATTATCCCCGATGCGCTCAATGGTCAGTGCATCATTCGTCCGGGTTTTCCCCATGATTGGGATGAAGTAGAAGTGAAAACTCCCTATTTACAATATAAATATAAGCGTGAGAATGGTAAGGCTCGTTTTGAGATTACACAGAACTTCGCTCAGCCTTTGAAGATGGTGGTTCGCCGGAATCTTGGCAGCGCTGTCGTTTGCGATATTGAGGGCACCGATGAAAAGCATCAGGTGATTGCTTTTGAAGTCTCTGATATTTCTGAGGATTTGGAGACTCCGGATCACTCAGAGAATTTTGAGCCTTCTGCTTTAGGGCTTGTTGAACCTAATCTGGAAAAACCTTTTCACCAGTTCTCCATCAGTACTGCCTTTAATGCAGAGGTTGACGACATATTCAAGAATTGTTATGTGTCACCGCGTCCACAGACAACCACATTGCAGATTCCTGTGCAAGGAGTAGGCGAATGGTGTCATCCCCAATACACCCCGGAAATCAACGACTCTGTTTTCCGCACCCTCATTACAGGTGGTAGCATCACCATTGCCGGTGTTCCTTTCCTCACGCCTCGTGAAGGGAAGAATATTGCCTATACCAGCCTGTGGGACAACTATCCAGACAGCATCAGCATCCCTTTGAAGGGCAAGGCTTCAAGTGCCTATCTGCTGATGGCAGGAAGTACCAACCACATGCAGTGTCATATTGATAACGGTTTGGTCATCGCTACCTATCGGGATGGCACACGTGATACCCTATGCTTACGCAATCCAGAGAACTGGTGCCCCATAGAACAGGATTACTTTGTCGACGGTAAGGCTTTCAAAACTATTGAGCCGCGCCCCTATCGCATCAGTTTGGGCACAGGTGTCGTGAGCCGTGATTTAGGCAAGGCCTTAAATATCAAAGGTGTATATGGTCGTGAGATTCCCGGTGGTGCCGCTCAGATGTTGCGTATGCCTCTCAATCCGAAGAAGAAGTTGAAGACCCTCACTCTGCGTACCCTCTCCAATGATGTGGTTATCGGTTTGATGAGTGTCACCTTGCAATAAAATTCTTACGGATTTCTTTGCCTGTTCTGTTTTTTTTCGTACCTTTGCCACCGCTTGGGTGCATATATTGTGCTTAAAAGGGAATCGGGTGAAAGTCCCGTACAGTCCCGCTGCTGTAAATCGCCTTTGATCTGGCGCTAACAAAAAGTCACTGAGTTTTATCTTGGGAAGACGTTTGGTGTCAGGCGATAAGTCAGAAGACCTGCCCCGGTAAGTGTATCAATTATTGGCCTCGTGGATTGGGCTGTGAATACGGAAAAGGTGATGAAACGGTTTTTGACCTTTGTGGTATTTCTGTTGGTGTGTGGTGCTCAAGCGCAGGCACAGTGGAATGATACTGTGTCCAATCGTGAACATCAATTGGACAGTGTTTTGGTGGTAGGGCGTCGAGTCTCACCCAGTGTGAAGGAAGGTAAACCGGTGCAGCAGATGGATCGCGAGACTATCGGGCAGTTGGGATTGCAAAGTCTTTCTGATGTTATCAAGCGTTTTGCCGGTGCCAATGTGCGCGATTATGGTGGCATTGGCGGCATGAAGACCGTGTCGGTACGCAATCTTGGTGCCCATCATACAGCCGTGTCTTATGATGGTGTAGCTATCAGTAACACTCAAGCAGGACAGATTGACATCGGGCGTTATTCTTTGGATAACATTCAGATGGTGTCGCTGTCGCTGGGCGATGGCATTGACCTGATGCAGACGGCTCGTCATCATGCTTCTGCCGGAGTTTTGAGCATCCAGTCGGAACGGCCGCATTTCGAGCAGAAGGACTGGGCGTTGCGTCTGCGAATGAAAGGCGGTTCTTTCGGGCAGGTCTCACCTTCGTTGCGCTATTGGCAGAAACTGGGCGAGGGTACGGCCTTGTCGGTTGACGGTACCTATATGCGGGCTGATGGCGATTATCCCTATACGTTGGTGAATGGTGTTCAGCGCACTAAAGAATATCGGTCGAATAGCGATATCTATTCTTGGAAAGGAGAGGCCAATCTATATCATACCTTTGCTGCTACGGGTGGAGAACTCAGCACTAAGGTCAGTTGGTACAGTTCCGAGCGTGGTTTGCCCGGGCCTGTCATTCTCTATAGAGGTGTAGGTAATGAGCGGTTGTGGGACGAAGATTTCTTTGTTCAGGCCACTTACGGACAGTCGTTGGGCGACCACTGGAAGCTGAAAGGGCATCTGAAATATACCCATACGTGGAACCGTTATGAGGATGTCGATGTGAAATATGTCGGCGGAAAGCAAGTCGACGTGAACCGTCAGGATGAATACTATGGCTCTGCTGTTGTAGGATGGATGCCGTTGAAGGGACTTTCGTTGGTGCTGGCCGAAGACCTTTCCTATAATACCCTGCGTAATAATATCAATACAGGAACCAATAACGAGCCTGCCCTCCCCAAACGTATCACCTCACTCACTTCGTTGGCTTTGCGTTACAAGTGGCATCGAATGAGCGTGGATGCCAATGTCGTGGGAATATTTGCCAAAGAGAAGGTTGAGGCGGGTCCCGAGCCTGCTGATTGTCATCGGTTGTCACCGTCGTTATCCCTGTCCTACCGTTTGCTTGACGGAGAGAATTTCTATCTGCGGGCGATGTATAAGAATACCTTTCGACTGCCCACGTTCAATGATCTCTACTATCTGCGGATGGGTAATACCGGATTGCGACCGGAAAAGGCACGGGAGTATAATGCCGGTTTGACTTGGAGTGGGCATTTGCCTTGGCAAAAGAGTTTCCTGAGCGTGACTGTCGATGGCTATTTCAATGATGTAGATGATAAGATCGTTGCTTTTCCGTCTACCTACGTCTGGCGAATGGCTAATTTCGGCAAGGTGCATATCTATGGATTAGATGCAACGATGGCCGTAGAGTCGCCGCTCAGTCGATGTCTGTCCGTTGAGATAGCGGCTTCCTACACCTATCAGAAGTCTACCGATGACCTTGATACTTCGCCAACTTATGGCAGTCAGTTACCCTACACCCCTCGTCATAGCGGCAGTGGGTCGTTGCTGTTCAACTCTCCTTGGATCAATGTTGGCTACTCGCTATTGCTTCAGGGCAAGCGGTGGTCGTCTTCCCGGAATACGTGGGAATATGAACTGAAGCCTTATACCGAGCATACACTGTCGCTTTCTCGCGAATTTCGTTTCAGAACTTGGCGAATGACTTTGCAAGGCACCGTCTACAACCTGACCGATAAGCAGTATGAAGTCATCAGTTACTATCCTATGCCCGGTCGGTCGTGGACCATCACAATGAATGTGGAATTATGACGTATAATTATTTTAAAAACTTAACAACAATGAAAATTGAGAAAATCTTATCTGTAGTGTTCGGTGCAGTTGTTCTGACAACCGGCCTTGTATCTTGTGACAGTGATGATCCTTGGGATGCCAAGAATGAGGAGTCGAAGATCGGTATGGCTGCCACGCGTGCTTTCATATTGAATGAGGGAATCTATGGAAACAACAATGCGGGCATCACCTATCTGGACTGGGTGGCTGATACCGTCTACTCTTCTGACCTTTATTTTGCGCAGAATGGCCGAAAGATGGGTGACAATGGTCAGGATATGGTGCTGGGCAGCGATGGCAACACCATCTATACAGTCCTGTCTGGTTCTAAGTATGTAGCTAAGTTGAACAGTGTAGGTGTTGAGAAAGAACGCTATGCTTTCGACGCTAAGTTGGGCGATCCCCGATATTTGGTTGAAAAAGACGGCTATCTCTATGTGACCAGTTATGGTGGCTATGTAGTTAAACTCAAGGCTCAGGATCTGAGTTTTGTCGACACGGTGAAGGTTGGAGCCAACCCTGAACTCATTGTAGAGAAAGATAATAAGGTCTATTGCACCTGCTCAGGTTGGGGAACCGACCAGCGTGTGGCCATCATTGACTTGGCAACTTTCAATGCGGCTACGTTCCAGACAGTGATGAACAATCCTGATCAGATTGCTGTGGCAGCCGATCGTATCTTTGTTCAGGGTTATGGTACTGATTACGACTATCCTTGGGGAGAACTGAAGGCCGACGGTACATTTGTGACGATTGGCAACTGCACTAAGTTAGCCGTTTATCGCAATATCGTCTATCTGGCTTATTCTGAGACCGATTGGATGACTTATACCACTACCACTACATTCAAGACCTATGATGCATCTACTTCTACCCTTTCTGTAGGTTCGCCTTTTAAGAACGCTCCGGCAGAATTGGCATCGTCGTCGGTCTATGGCATCAGCACGAATCCTTTTAATGGCGATGTTTATGTGATGACTTCCGACTATGTGAACAATGGTAAAATCTATCACTTTACCAGCGATGGTACATATATGAAGACACTGGAGGCAACCGGCATCAGCCCTCGTAAAATCATCTTCTTGCGCTGATGAGACATTTGTATATCTGTTGGCTTGCCATTATTGTTGTCGCCCTGACCTCGTGTCGGGGTGGCAACACCCCTTCTGATACGGAGGTTGGCGACACGCTGCAACTGAAGTATGCTTCTTTGTTGACCATCGTCAGTCACAAGGACTATACCGAAGCAACAGTTCGCAATCCTTGGAAGAAAGGGACAATGCTCCATCGCTATTATTTGGTGCCGTCAGATTCCGTCCTGCCTGATTTCAGTGCCCTGCCTGAAGGTACCATCGTCCGCACGCCGGTGCGCGGGGCTGCCGTTTTCTCTACAGTCCATTGTTCGCTGCTGATGCAGTTGCTTGTAGGGGAGTGTATCGTCGGTGTGGCCGATCTGAAGTATATAAAGATACCCTATATCCATGAGGGGGTAGAGGCTGGACACATCGCTGACTGCGGTAATGGTCAGATGCCTGTACTGGAGAAGATTATTGATGTCAAGCCCGATATCGTTATGCTGTCCCCCTTTGAGAATAGTGGGGGATATGGACGACTGGAGGAACTTGATATTCCGCTGATAGAGTGTGCAGAGTATATGGAGACATCACCATTGGCACGTGCCGAATGGATGCGCTTCTATGGGATGCTCTTTGGTCAGGCCGACAGGGCCGACAGCCTTTTTGCCGTCGTTGACAGCAGTTATCAGGCACTTTGTCGACAGGCTCGTGAGGCTGGTCTTGGGCGTTCGGTGCTCATCGACAAAATGGCTGGCAGTGTGTGGTATGTGCCCGGAGGTCAGAGCACAATCGGCCAGATGTTGAGCGATGCCGGTGCCCGCTACTGCTGGGCCGATGATGATCATAGTGGCAGTCTATCCCTGTCTTTCGAGACTGTGCTGGAGCGTGGAGGCGATGCCGATGTGTGGCTCTGTCGCTATGGCGGCGATCGTCCTTTGACATTGCACGATCTGAAGAACGAGTATAAAGGCTACGCCCAACTGAAGGCTTTTCGCACAGGCGAGGTCTTTGGCTGTAATGTAGAGCAGTCGTTGTTCTATGAGCAGTCACCATTCCGTCCCGACTATCTGTTGTCTGATTTCATTCAGATAATCCATCCTGATATAACAAACCTGCCGCCATTGCGTTATTATCAGAAACTACAATGAAGAAAGGTTTGGTATATGGTTTGTCGATGGGCCTCCTGCTGGTAGTGCTCTTTGTGCTCAACCTCATCACGGGGTCAATCCATATTCCTGTCCCCGATATACTGGCCATCCTGCTGGGCGATGAGACCATCAAGCCCAGTTGGCGGTTTATTATCTTGGAGTCACGTTTGCCACAGGCTCTGACGGCAATGCTGTGCGGTGGAGCCTTGGCAGTCTGTGGCCTTTTGTTGCAAACGGCTTTTCGCAACCCGCTGGCTGGCCCCGGCATCTTCGGTATTAACAGTGGTGCTGGTCTGGGTGTGGCGTTGGTCATGCTTTTTTTAGGTGGCAGTCTTTCGTTGGGCAGTGTCAGTGCGACGGGGTTCATGGCCGTCTTGATTGCCGCTTTTGTCGGAGCGATGGCCGTCATGGCTCTGATATTCTTCTTTTCCACTCTGGTGCGCAGTCATGTCATGTTGCTCATCATCGGCATTATGATTGGCTATATCTCCAATTCTGCCATCTCGTTGCTCAATTTCTTCGCCACCGATGAGGGCGTGAAATCATACATGGTATGGGGCATGGGCAGTTTTGGGAGTGTCACAATAGACCAAATGCCGGTCTTTGTCCTGCTGACTGTCGTAGGACTGATAGGGGCGCTGTTGCTCATCAAGCCACTCAATGCTTTGATGCTGGGTGATCGCTATGCTGAAAATTTGGGTATAAACATCTTTCGGGTGCGCAACTGGCTACTCTTCGTCACGGGGGTGTTGATGGCTGTCACCACTGCATATTGCGGCCCGGTTGCTTTCATCGGTCTGGCTGTTCCCCATATCGCTCGTCTCTTGCTGGTTACCGATAACCACCGTATTCTGTTGCCTGCTACAATCTTGATGGGAGCTATTGTTGCTCTATTGTGTAACTTCATTTGTTTTCTTCCGGGTGAGACCGGTATTATTCCCCTGAATGCCGTCACACCGCTTGTCGGTGCTCCTGTGATTATTTACGTCATTCTGAAAGGACATCGCTAAAAGGAAAAGTTGAAAGCCGACAGAAATAATTTCCTTGCAGTGGCGGCTTTTCCTGATATTTTTCGTAATTTTGCAAGCAAAATAGCAGGATCATGTATCAACTCATCGAACTTTATAAGCGTTGGCGTGGCTACGAGCCGATTTGTACCCAACAGCTGCCGGGAGCGGGCAGCAATCGTGTCTATTACCGTCTGACCGATGCCGATGGGCTGAGCGTCGTGGGCTGCATTGGCACCAGTCGCGATGAGAACCATGCTTTTGTCTATCTGGCACAGCATTTCACTAAGTGTCAGCTGCCTGTGCCGAAGGTGCTGGCCGTCAGCGATGATGAATTGCGTTACTTGCAGACCGATTTGGGCAGTGTGTCGCTCTTCGATGCCATCCGTGCAGGTCGCGAGGCTGGGGGATGCTACACGCAGGAAGAGCAGGAATTGCTGAAGCGTACTATTCGCCAACTGCCCAATATTCAGTTCCGGGGTGCCCGCGATTTGGATTTCTCCAATTGCTACCCTCAGTCGGAGTTTGATGTCGAGGGCGTGTTCTTCGACCTTAATTATTTTAAGTATTGTTTTTTGAAGGCCACGGAACTTGACTTCCATGAGTTGAAGTTAGAGGCCGACTTTCGCCTGCTGGCCAAGGATTTGACAGCCGAGCAGAGTGACTCGTTTCTCTATCGTGACTTCCAGGCTCGCAATGTGATGCTGAGTCATGGATACACTCCCTGCTTCATTGATTTCCAAGGCGGTCGACGAGGACCGTTTTATTACGATCTGGCTTCGTTCCTTTGGCAGGCATCGGCTAAGTATTCCGACCGGTTGCGTTGCGAATTGCTCGATGATTATTATGAGGCAGCCCAACAGTTGGTAGAAATGCCCAAACGCGAACACTTCGACCGTCGCCTATCGCTCTTTGTGCTTTTCCGCACCTTACAGGTGCTGGGAGCCTATGGCTTCCGCGGCTATTTTGAGCAGAAGAAGCATTTTATTGATAGTATTCCGCCTGCTATTCAGAACCTGAGAGAACTTCTCGCCACGGTTCACTCTGAGGGACAAGAAAGTTTCGACCGTCGATATCCTTATCTTTATGGCGTGTTGCGTCGTCTGACCGAACTCCCCCGGTTCCGGCATAATGATGTGGTGCCACAGGGTAGTGCCGATGGTTGCAAGACGACTGACGTGAATCCCGGTCAGTCCCATCTGAAGGATGGGCCGGCCTCCTTCTCAAAGTACGATGCTCAGGGGCCGTTGGTGGTCAAGGTGTTTAGCTTTTCCTACCGAAAGGGTATTCCCGAGGACGAGAGCGGCAATGGGGGCGGCTATGTGTTCGACTGTCGTTCAACCCACAACCCTGGCCGCTATGAGCCTTATAAGCAGTTGACGGGACTTGACGAGCCGGTCATCCGCTTCTTGGAAGACAACGGTGAAATACTGACATTCCTCGACTCGGTCTATCGTTTGGCTGATGCCCACGTGAGTCGTTATATCCAGCGTGGCTTCACTTCGCTGATGTTCTGCTTCGGCTGCACCGGTGGACAGCATCGCTCCGTCTACAGTGCCCAGCATCTGGGTGAGCATATCCATCAGAAGTTCGGCATAGAGGTGCATATCTGCCACCGGGAGCAGGGTATTGTCCAAGTGCTTAAAAATGTTTAAGGCATGGAAAAAACTCTCTGTTCTCAGTCCTCAGTTCTTAACTTTTTATTACCTTTGCAGCATGAAACAGGCGATGATATTCGCAGCTGGATTGGGAACCCGGCTGAAACCGCTCACCGACACGATGCCTAAGGCATTGGTGCCCGTTGCAGGGCAGCCGTTGCTTGACATCGTCGTGTCGCGGCTGTTGGCTGCGGACTATGGTCGCTTTGTCATTAACGTACATCACTTTGCCCAGCAAATACGCGATTATGTGGCCACACGCGACTATGCCTCTATGGTGCAGTTCAGCGACGAGACGGCATGTTTGCTTGAGACGGGGGGAGGGCTGAAGAAGGCTGCTCCGCTCTTTGATGACGATAGTCCCATTCTGATTCATAATGTGGATATCCTCGATAACGTCGACTATTCGTGGTTTTCACGTCAACATCTGCCTGAAGAGGATGCCGTGTTACTGGTCAGTCGCCGCAAGACAAAACGCTATTTGCTCTTCGATAACGCTATGCGTCTGATGGGCTGGAAGAATATTGAGACGGGTGAAGTGAAAAGCCCTTTTCCTTGGTTGCGCAATGCAGAGTTTACCATTGATGATGCTTTGCAGGTTCGTGAGACCTCTCAGTCCCAGCCGCTCACTACTCACCTCAACGCTTTTGCCTTCTCAGGCATCCATTCTTTCTCACCCCGTCTGTTTCCGTTGATGGAGCGTTTTTCTGACCGTTTCGGCATCATCGATTTCTACTTGAGTGTCTGTCATCGCTCCCGTATCGTTGGTTGTATCAAGGACGACCTGCGGTTGCTGGATATCGGCAAGCAGGAAACACTGGCAGCGGCTGAGGCTTTTTATGATAATTCTCAATTATAATCAATATGCAACAGAAGATAATTATTTTGGATTTCGGGTCGCAGACCACTCAGCTGATTGGTCGGCGAGTGCGCGAACTCGACACCTTCTGCGAGATTTTACCCTATAACAAGTTTCCGAAGGACGACCCCTCGGTGATTGGTGTCATCCTCAGCGGATCGCCTTATAGTGTTCACGACCCTGAAGCCTTCAAGGTCGACCTGACACAGTTTGTGGGTCGAATCCCTGTGCTGGGTATTTGCTATGGTGCACAGTTCATCAGCCATACCTTGGGCGGCAAGGTGGAGAAGGCCGATTCGCGTGAGTATGGCCGTGCCCATTTGGAGACGGTCGACACAACGAATCCTCTTTTCCACGGTTTCGACCAGCATTCGCAGGTGTGGATGAGTCATGGCGACACCATCACGGCCATACCCGAAGGCTTCGAAACCGTCGCTTCTACCAAGGATGTCAGGCAGGCCGCTTACTGGTCTCCGTCACGTCAGGGAGAGGCTGCGGTGTGGGCTGTCCAGTTCCATCCCGAGGTGTTTCATACCTTGCAGGGCAAGACGCTGCTGAAGAACTTCGTGGTCGACATCTGCGGTAGCCGGAAGGAGTGGAGCGCAGCTTCGTTCGTTGATACGACGGTGGCCGAACTCAAGCAGCAACTCGGCAACGACCGTGTCATTCTCGGCCTCTCGGGAGGTGTCGACTCCAGTGTCTGTGCCGTGCTTCTCAACCGTGCCATTGGCGATCGCCTCACCTGTATCTTCGTCGATCATGGTATGTTGCGCAAAAATGAGTTTCAGAAAGTCATGGATGCCTATAAGGGTCTTGGCCTGAATGTCATAGGTGTCGATGCCTCTGAGAAGTTCTTTGCCGATTTGGCCGGCGTCACCGATCCGGAGCAGAAACGCAAGATTATCGGTCGCGACTTTGTGGAGGTCTTCAATGCCGAGGCTAAAAAGATTACCGATGCCAAGTGGCTCGCTCAGGGCACCATCTATCCTGACCGCATAGAATCGCTTAATATCACGGGAAAGGTCATCAAGAGTCACCACAACGTGGGTGGCCTGCCCAAGGAAATGCATCTGCAACTCTGCGAACCGCTGAAGTGGCTGTTCAAGGACGAGGTGCGCCGTGTGGGCTATCAGCTTGAGATGCCGGAGCGACTCATCAAGCGTCATCCCTTCCCCGGTCCCGGACTGGCTGTCCGTATTCTGGGCGACATTACACCGGAGAAGGTGCGCATCCTGCAGGATGCCGATGATATTTATATCGAGTCGATGCTTCAGTACCGTTGTGAGGATGGCGAAGTGCTCTACGATAAGATTTGGCAGGCCGGTGCCGTACTTCTCTCTACCGTTCGTTCTGTCGGTGTGATGGGCGATGAGCGCACCTACGAGCATCCCGTTGCCCTCCGTGCCGTTACCAGCACCGATGCCATGACTGCCGACTGGGCTCATCTTCCCTATGACTTCATGGCCAAGGTCTCTAACGAGATCATCAACAAAGTGCGTGGCGTCAACCGTGTCTGTTACGACATTTCCTCCAAGCCACCTGCAACCATTGAGTGGGAATAGGATTATTTCAAAACTTAGGAAAAACAGAAGTAATGATGCCGTTGCTCCAAGATGGAGTTGCGGCATCATGGTTTTCTGCATCTTGATGGCGACCGCCTTGCCGTAGGCCGTCGATTCGGGATTGTGGTTCTTTGCTGTCTTGATGAGTACTGGCATAACTTTAAAGCAGTTAATGAAACATGACGAATGTATCGTTTGACGATGCAAAGATACAACATTCCGAAATAGTGTTGTCAGTTATTGGCAGACATTGGCAGACATTGGCAGACATTGGCGGACATTGGCGGACATTGGC
>CAMWKM010000082.1 GCA_947174835.1 uncultured Prevotella sp. | reverse complement strand
TGTAATGGTAACACTGCAGATTCTGGTCCTGCCTTTCCTGGTTCGAGTCCGGGTACCCCAACAAGAAAAGCCAAGTAACTTGAAAATAAGTACTTGGCTTTTTCTTTACCTGTGAGTTTGTTTTCTCTTTCGTATGTCGCGGACTCAGAAAATCTCTCGCTTTCTTAGTTCCATTATTAAATCTTTAGTAAACTCATTGGCACCACGAGCATTTAAGTGTAAGCCGTCATAGAAATACTTATTGTGATGAACGTACTTGGGATTATTAGAATAGTCAATAAATGGGATTGCTCGTTGTTGGCACATTGTCTTGACAGGAGCAAACGAAGTTGTATCCATACCATTCCAGTATGGTGATACTACAAAGATGATTTTTGTGTCCTTCGATTCATCAACCATTTTATTGATATATTCTATTTTCAGGTAGTCGTAAATTGGTTCTTTTTTTCTACGCTTACTGATTTTCATCGTATCCATTTCCTTATGAACAGGACGAAAGCCTTTTATTCCCTCACTTTGCTGTGGATGTACATAATCTGAAATGACTTGTACAAATCCATAATTATAGCGATACATTTGGCTTTTCATTTTATACTTTTCTGTATCATCTATAGATTCAAACACTTCGTCTATCCCTTTCCTGTCATAGTAAGGACAAAGATACCCTAAGTATTTATGATTATCTTCGCCAACAAGCAAATCATAGTCAGGTATTACATCGTATATTAAAACCTTTGGATGATAGCGTTGACATATTAACTGATATCGTCCATAATTTAGAATAATTCCATTTCCATCCTGCCCGCAATTATAGCAAGACATATCAAGAGAATCCGAAATGATAATAGGGTTGTAATGATGGATTGCACGAGATGAACCAAAAACAAGAATATCCTCATTTGTCTCATTGCAGATATAGTTATTACGCATATTATCTCCACCTTTTGCATGGTCTACTAAATAAGAGAAAGCCTTGCCTGATAATATATCAAAGATGAGCATGACAATAAAAAATATACTGACTTTCAATACAAACTTTTTCATAACAATCAGAATTTAACGTAAATGAATTGGTCTGCTCCAAACACACCAGTAAGCATAATCATAATAAAGATAGTGAAATATGCTGTCCATCGTACATACTTGTTACGATTATCAAACAACATAAGTTTGTTTGTATAACATTCATCGAAATAGTCTTTGATGAAAAGCATTGTAATTCCTGTAAGTATAAGAAGTACATTAGTTTTTGCTGGTGGTAAGAAAATGCTCATTGGCAATGTCAGGTCGAAAATTCTTGCTATCACATTGCAAGCGTCAGTCAATGTCGGCATACGGAAAAAGATCCATGCGAAATTGACTATTAAGAAAGTGATGATGATTTTGATGCTCTTGCCCAATCTACCATAATTGCATTTCTGTTGGCCCAGCATCTTTTCGATGATTTGGCAAATGCCGTGCATACCTCCCCAGATGATAAATGTCCAATTGGCTCCATGCCATATACCACTGACAAGGAACGTGACGAAAATATTCCAATAGTTACGGAACTTAGAGCAGCGACTACCGCCCATCGGGATATAGACATAATCTTTCAGCCATGTAGAGAGTGATATATGCCAGCGATGCCAGAAGTCGGTGACGCTGATAGCGAAATAGGGGCGACGGAAGTTCTCGGTTAATTCCAGACCAAACACTTTTCCTACACCGATGGCCATTAGCGAATAACCTGCAAAGTCTGCATAGATTTGTATCGTGTAAAGCAAACTTGCAACTAAACATGATGCTCCCGTATAATTTTCATAGTTAGGCAAGACGGTATCAACATAAAGTGCCACGCGGTCAGCAACAACGACTTTCATAAACATCCCCCACAATAACAGCTTTAATCCTCCGACAGCTTTACTATAGTCAAAGTAAGAGCGCAGATTCTTCAATTGAGGAATGACGAGTGAAGCCTTATTGATGGGACCTGAGAGGATACTTGGGAAGAACGAGACAAAAAGCGCATAGGTAAAGAAATCATGTTCTACCTCCTGCCGCTTGTAATAGACATCCCAAAGATAACCCAGAGCCTGAAAGGTGAAAAATGAGATACCGACAGGAATAGCCCAATTTAGGCCGGGCAAATGAAAGTTCAATCCAACTACCGACAAAACATGACTAACCGTCTCATTGATAAAGTTGAAATACTTGAAGAAGGCAAGTGGCAACAATGCCAGCAGTATCCCGACCGTCAAGACAGATTTTGGCCTTCGGCTCTTCTCTATTCGGAGAGCAGTGTAATAAGTTATTGCCGTTACTCCTAACAAAATTAAGGCATAGATAGGTTTCCATTGCAGATAGAGCAGATAGCTTATTGCAAGCAGATAAGTGTTCCTCGCCTTACCGTATTGCGCAGGAATGGCATAATACAGCAGGAAAATAAGCGGGAATAACACAATAAAGTTGAACGAGTTGAATATCATCCGTCTCACTATTTATAGCCTGATGATACCCCTAAACAGACTTAGTTTTGCACTTGTTTCTTTGACTACAAAAAGAAAAGCGGGGTATCTGGCTTCTGCCTGTCCGCTCTCTGAGGTCGTAGGAAACCTGTACAGTAGACAAAGCAGAATTGACACCCACGCCGTTGGTATATATAGTGCGCCCCTAAAGGTGTGCATGACAGCAGACTTTTAGTTAGCTGTCGGCACACCAACGGGAACGGTATATACCTACCCGTAGCATCTACCTCTGCATCGTTCTTGACTGTACTTCTTGAATTTCCTACGTTCCAGAAAGCCAAAAACAAAGCGTTAGCAAACGCGTTTCAAAATGTAGTGCTCCCTCCCTATTGCCGCTCCGACATCTTACGAGGCGGATAGGCGTGAGTTTGCGAGTGCAAAGATACAAATTAAAATTAAGAAGTTCACTCCTTCAGGGTAATTTTTCGCAGCGGAAAAGAAAAAGGCTTCCGGATTTGGAAGCCTTTTTGTGTTTATTCTTTTGCAGCGTTCTCGGCATCAATGGCCTTGATTTTCTCTTTGACCAATTGAAGGTCATCCTTGAGTCTCTGCACCTTGCGGTTCATTTCGTCAATGAGAGAATTGCCTTTCTTTGAGTTGACGCTGAGGAAGCCCAGATTGTTTTCGTAGGTCTGAATATCCTGCTTCATACTTTCATATTGGCGCATCAGTCGGGTACGTTCATTGTCAAGGGCACCTTCGCCACGCTCGGCCACTTGCTTTAGGTTATCCTTGAACTTGTTTAGACGGCGCTTGGCCACAGAGATGTTCAGTTTCTTGTAGAGTTTGTCGAGCACCTCATGGTATTCCTTATAAAGCTTGTCCTTCTCCTTGAAAGGTACGTGACCAATGGCGTTGTATTCCTCTACGAGTTCCTGTACTTTCGCCTGTAGATCATCACCACTTTCTTCAGCGATGGCGGTCAGGCGAGCGATAACGTCGCGTTTCTTTTCCAAATTGGCTGATTCTTCGTTGCGCTGACCGGCACCGGCTGCATTGCGAGCTTCGAAGAATTTGTTGCAGGCAGCCAGAAATTCCTCCCATAGTTGGTCACCCAGTTTCTTGGGTACCATGCCGATGGTCTTCCATTCTTTCTGCAAGGCGATAAGTTTATCACCTGTTGAGCGCCATTCAGTAGAGTCTTGCAGTGCTTTGGCTTTTTCAATGAGAGCACGCTTCTTCTCTGCATTCTCTTTGAATGCATCTTTCATCGTCTTAAAGTATTCTGCTTTGCGGGCGAAGAAATTGTCGCAGGCGGCACGGAAACGCTCAAAGATCTTCACGTTCATCTTCTGGGGTGCAAAGCCGATAGTCTTCCATTCCTGCTGAATAGCAATGATTTCTTGCGTGTGACGCTCCCAGTCTGCACTGCCCTTGTTTTCTTCAGCAGCGATAGCTTCTACCTTCTCGCAGAGAGATGTTTTCTTTTGTAGATTTTCATCCTCGCGGGCACGTAGGTCTTCGAAATGCTGTTGGTGGCGTTTGTTGATAACGGTACTGGCGGCCTTGAAGCGCTGCCAGATCTCTTCGCGCAGTTCCTTGCTGACAGGGCCTATCTCGCGATATTCCTGATGTAGTTTTTGCAACTGGTGGAAGGCACTGATTACATCCCCTTCATCGGCCAGTTTCTCAGCAGCCTCACATAAACGGGTCTTGGTTTCCAGATTTTTCTTGAAGTCCAGTTCGCGGGCCTCGCTATTCAGTTTCAGCAGGTCGTAGAACTGCTCGACATAGAGTTGATAGTTGCGCCATAGTTCATTAGCACGTTCAGCGGGCACACTCTTGATGTCGCGCCATTCCTGTTGCAGGGTTTTGAATTCCTGATATGTCTTGCTGGCCTCCTCTGGCGAGGTGACCATAGCTTTAATCTTATCAATAATAGCCAGTTTCTTTTGCAGGTTCTCTGCTTTTTCTGCTTCCATTTCGCGGAACAATTGCTGGCGACGCTCCTTGATGATTCCCATTTCAGCCTTGAAGACTTCTTCGTCTTCATCAGGGGTGATTTGATAGGCTTCTGGGTCGCCTCCACCTTCGATGTATGCTTTCAATTTAGCTTCGCGTTCGGCGATGTGAAGTTTGTAGAAGACCGTTTTCAGATATTCCACCTCTTCTTTTTGTGGAGTTTCTTCCTCGTGGGCAATTTCTTTCACGCGGTCGAGCACTTCTTTCTTGGTGGAGTAGCTCTTGCGTTCTTCTTGTTTTTCAACTTCAGGTGCCGTAGCCTCCTGGATAACCTCTTCCTGATTTCCCGTTTCTTCGACTGGCGATGTAGCTTCGCCTGTCACGAGGATGTTTTCTTGAGAGTCCATCATTTAACTGTTTTAAGTTATTGAATCGATTAGTACATAACAAATGAGGGTTCAAAGGTACGAAAAAAAGGTAAAAGGGTAAAAAAGTAAAAAGGTAAAACACTTTTCATTTGCATTATTTAACTATTTGTGTCGCCTTTTTACTTTTACTTTCTTTACTTTTATATCAGTCTCTTGTGTCTGAAAAGCCACCAAGCAGCAGCAGATACACCGACGGAGATGATAAGAGCGGTTGCAAAACCGAATGGATTCTCCTCCATACCGTTGATGAGGTTCATGCCGAAAAGCGATGCAATGAGGGTGGGGAACATCATGATAATGGTTGCTGAGGTCAGCGTACGCATGACGGTGTTCATGTTGTTGTTGATGATGCTGGAGTATGTGTCCA
The DNA here is from genome assembly GCA_947174835.1 of uncultured Prevotella sp. GTDB lineage: Bacteria > Bacteroidota > Bacteroidia > Bacteroidales > Bacteroidaceae > Prevotella. Next base: position 8,139 of record CAMWKM010000082.1, on the reverse strand, counting down.
TTGTCGACTCAAGAATATCTGAGTAGATATTAGTGGTCTCGCGGGCCTGCGTCATCTCAATGTTGACATCTTCAATAAGATCGGCATCAAGTTCGTCAATCTGTAGCTTGAACTTCAGTTTCGATAGTAAGGTCTCGTTGCCGCGAATGGAGGTCTGGAAATAGGTCAGTGAGTCCTGCAGGCGTGAGAGTCCGATGAGCGATTCGTTGTTCACGTCCTGATCAAGATTGCGCTTGGCTTTGTCGATGAGCGAGTTAATCTGTTTCAGTCGTTTCAGGTACCATACAGCCGATGAAAGAAACAGTCGGAAGATCATGTCTACATAGTCGGTGAATCCTACACCGCGCTTCTGCTGATAACTGACAAAGTCAATCATCATGTTCGTCTCATAGTAGCAAACGGTGATGGTTACATCGCGCTTGTGGATGATACCGAGAGGCACAGTGGTATAAGGCGTCCGCGAACGCACCTCCTTGACATAGGGGATACGCAGGATGATGAGCATCCATCCGTCGTCGTATTCATAACGAGCCCTCTCATCGGTATCGCTGATATCGCTGATGAAATAATCGGGGATGCCGAATTTCTCTTCCAGTTCACGCTGATCGTCTTCTGTTGGACACGTCACCTGTGTCCAGCAATTGGGCTGCCACTCCTGGAGTTGGTTCAGCCCTCCTTGGGTGTTCCAATAGGTCTTCATTGTTGCTAATCCTCCACAAAAAGATTTTTGGCAAGAGGATTAGCAGTGTATTGTCTGCCGATTCCTCCCGCTTACTGTTTGTTACTGTCCGCCGGATAATCGTCCATAATTCTATTACTGTTGTTGGTTATTTTGGGTGCAAAGATAATAAAATTCTTAAAGGTAAAAAAGCAAAAAGGTAAAAAAGTAAGCATAGTATGCCTATTTTTTACCTTTTTGTTCTTTATTTTGTCTTTTTATTTTTCAGGAATGTCTTCCAGTGTCTTCTTTAGCAGTTCCCAGAAAGGCGCAACGGTAGAGATTAAGGCGCGTTCGGTGGTAGTGTGTGGGGACTTCATTGTGGGGCCAAGTGACACGACATCCAGATGTGGGTATTTGCCTAAGATGACGGAGCACTCCAGACCGGCATGGTCAACTTGGATGATACCATCCTCACCAAAGAGTGTCTTATACTCTTTCAGCAATAGGTGAAGAATCTCACTTTCAGGATTGGGATCCCAGCCGCCATACGAGCCGGCAGTCACTACTTTCATACCAGCCATGTTGAAGCAACTCTCCAGCATCCTGACCACATAGTCCTTCATGTCTTCACGGCTGGAGCGGGCCAGAATCTTGATGTCTGCCTTGCTGTCTTCAATGTCGATGATGGCCAGGTTGGAAGATGTCTCGACAACATCGGGGTAGGAGGGAATCATACGGATTACACCATCGTGACAGGCATAGATAGCGTTGATGAGATTGTCTTGAATCTCCATGGGAACTTCTGTCTTCGGCGTTTCCACATCTTCTGCCGTCACTTCAATGCCCAGTGTCTCTATCTGTTTGTACTCGTCGCGGAAATCTTCCTGCCAGTCGGCTGCCAGTTCCTTCAGTGCGGCAACATTGTCCTTTGGCAGGGTGAGCACCACCTCGGCCTTAAAAGGAATGGCATTGCGCATATTGCCACCGTGCCAACTGGCCAGACGTGCATCCAGATCTTCGATGGCCTCGCGCACCAGTCGTACCATCAACTTGTTGGCATTGCCACGCCCCTCGTGAATCTCCAAGCCGGAGTGACCACCGCGCAGCCCCTTGATGGTGATACGCACGGCAGCATCATTGCTGTCGGTTTCCACTTCCTTGTAGTCGAGGGTAGCGGTCACGTCGATGCCACCGGCTGAACCAATAACAAACTTACCCCAATGCTCGGAATCGAGATTCATCAGGATGTCGCCTTGCAACTCACCTTCAGGTAGTTCGTTGGCGCCGTACATACCAGTCTCCTCGTCACGGGTAATCAAGGCATCGATAGGACCATGTTTCAGTGTCTTGTCTTCCATGATGGCCATGATGGCAGCTACGCCCAGACCATTGTCGGCTCCCAGTGTAGTGCCTGTAGCCTTCACCCATTCCCCATCAATCCAAGGCTGAATAGGATCGGTCTCAAAGTTATGTGTCGATTCGGGTGTCTTCTGCGGTACCATATCCATGTGAGCCTGTAGGATTACGCCCTTCTTGTTTTCGTAGCCGGGTGTGGCAGGCTTGCGAAACACGATGTTGCCGGCAGGATCTTTGAAGGTTTCCACACCGGCTTCCTTGCCGAAGTCGAGCAGGAACTGCTGTATTCTTTCAAGATGTCCGCTTGGACGGGGAATCTGTGTCAGTTTGTAGAAATTGCGCCAGATACATTCTGGCTTCAGGTTTTGAATGTTGTTCATGAGTTTATTGTTTTAGAGTTGAACTTTTTGTGAAATTCAGTGAAATCCATGCCCATATACCCAATAGGATGACCAGCATAGTCTGTACGGTGTGGACGATGAGCACGAAATAGAGGGCTTGATGGTCGGCTACGCCGTAGAGGATGAGCATCGTCTTCACGGCAAAATGCCAAGGACCGGCACCGTTGGGCGTGGGCACGATGACTGCAATGCTGCCCACTACGAATGTGACCAATGCACATCCCAGTCCCAGGGTCGAAGTAAAACTGAAACAAAAGAATGTCAGGTAGTAGTGCAGGAAGTAACTGAGCCAGATACCGATAGTGAACAGCAGGAACAGCGGTATGTTCTTCACGTCCTTTAATGAGGTAATGCCTTGCCAGATGCCACTGACGGTAGATCTTACCTTATTATATATAGATAAGCGTTTCAGCAAGAAGTGCAACAGGATGAGTACGGCTATGCCGCAGATGGCTGTCACCAAATAGCCCGTTAGCGAGAAACTTTCCAGTATGCTGTTGATGGAAGTACCCGTCTTTCTAAAAAAAGTGCCGAAGGTGCTCATCGCCAATAGAAAGGTGGCAATTGTGACAAGCATGATGAGCAGTGAATCAATAGCTCGTTCGGTGACGACGGTACCAAGGGCTTTTGGAAACGAAACGTTGTCCCATCGTTTCAATACACCGCAACGGGTAAACTCGCCAATGCGAGGTACGACCAACGAGGTCGCATAACTGAGAAACACCGAATTGATAGATACCGATGAGCGTGGTTTCTCACCCAAAGGTTCCAGTGTCTGCCGCCATCTCCATCCGCGAAAGGCCTGTGCCAGTATGCCAAAGGGGAACGACAGCAACATCCATGTCCAGTTCATTTCGTGAAGCATCACGTTCTTGATGCTCTGGAAATCGAAGTCCCGATACATCCAATAGAGAATAGAGCCTCCCAAGATGAGGGGCAACACAACCTTCGCTATGGATTGCAGGTTCTTCATTGCAACGGCAAAGATACGAAATAATTCATAAAACCATTGCCCTTTAACTCCCTTTAACTCCTTTACTCCCGATAGCTCCCCGAAAAGTCGTACCTTTGCATCCAAAATGAAACAAGTAAGACCCAAAAAGAATCTTGGTCAGCATTTTCTGACTGACCTCTCTATAGCTCGTCGCATTGCCGATACGGTAGACGCCTGTCCTGAACTGCCTGTGCTTGAAGTGGGACCCGGTATGGGAGTGATGACCCAGTATCTGGCAGAGAAACCCCGTCCGTTGCGTGTTGTTGAGATTGACACCGAATCGGTGGCTTATCTCCATGAGCATTTTCCACGATTACATGACAATATTATCGGTGAGGATTTCCTGCGCATGGACCTGCATACATTGTTCGGTGGAGGACAGTTTGTGCTGACGGGTAACTATCCTTACGATATTTCATCGCAGATTTTCTTCAAGATGCTTGACAATCGTGATCTCATTCCCTGCTGTACGGGTATGATTCAGCGTGAGGTAGCTCTGCGAATGGCTTCACAACCCGGTACAAAGGCTTATGGTATTCTGTCGGTGTTGATTCAGGCTTGGTATGATGTGGAGTATCTCTTCACCGTTGAACCGTCAGTCTTCAATCCACCGCCTAAGGTGCAGAGTGCCGTCATCCGCATGACTCGCAATCAGGTGGAGCATCTGGGATGCGATGAGAATTTGTTTAAAAGAGTGGTGAAGACCACTTTCAACCAGCGGCGCAAGATGCTGCGTGTGTCGCTTCGTCAGATGCTCTCGCAGGAAGGTATCAATAGTATGCTGTCATCTGACTATATGACCATGCGACCGGAGCAGTTGACTATACAGCAGTTTGTGGAGTTGACTAATATGGTTGAAAATGTTTTGTGTTCGTGCACAAGCTCTTGATTTGCGTCAATAAGAATGCCATTTTTATTCAAAACCCGATAAAGTTTGATACAATCTATCAGATTTTCGTTGTATTTTTGCATCGTCAAAAAGACAAAAGGAAATCTTCAATAGAACAAAATAAAGGTATTAGTAATTAAGGAAAGAGATTGAGCCTTGTGAAAGGCGGAAAGCATAGAAAATTCAATAGGTTTGTTAGTTAGGTTTTAAGTTAGATTGTTTTAGGATTGATAGGTATTAGAAGGTATAAGATTGTAGTATAGGATAACATTCATAAGAAAGGTTTTTAGTTATTAATACGTAAAGAAGCAGCCTAAGGTGAAAGAACCAAAGGCTGCTTTTTATTCTGTTATTTCGTCAATCGTCATATTCTGTTTCCACTCCTATTTCTTAAAACGTATTGTAAGCCTGAGTATTATTCCATGTTAACAATTATCTCCCAATGGCCACCTTTGTCAGCACCAACACGTTTAATAACACCTTGTTCCTGAAGTTTTTGAAGATGATATTTCACTCCATTCTCCGTGATACCATTTATATTCGCAGCAATCTCTTTACGGCTCGCTTTGGGATAACTGTGTATATATTCAACAATTGCAGTCTGTACATCCGATAGGTTCTGGGTAGTTTTCTGGGTAGTTTTCTGGGTAGTTTTCTGGGTAGTAACTTCATCCCCTTCGTTTGAATAAACCTCAACACAAAATACCGTCAATTTCGAAACATCGAATTCCGCCTCCTTGTTTCCATTTTCGTGTAACATATCCTGTACACGTTTAACACCCTGATTGAACATATTGACATACTTCATCTCCTTCATCGCCTCCGCTACAATCGGGTTGCGGTAGTCATTCACCATCGGAAAGTTCTCAGGGCGGGCTTCACCATATAGGCCTCCTGCATTCATTATTTCAATATGATCGTCAAACTGGTACAAACGAATGGGCATATTAGATTGGTAATCGCGATGCATACAAGCATTCATCATCAACTCCCTCAAAGCGTTGTTCGGATAGTTGATAACCGTCTTCTCCCGGAACAGACTGGCTACGACCGGATGCTGTGTTATGATGGCATCACTGACAAATGACTCCAATACCGGTAACATACTATACAACGGCCCTTGAAAACGCTTCTCGTTAAGTACGTCACCACCTTTCTCTTTGCCAGAAAAACGCACATACTGCACGTATGCTCCTGGCATATAATAACGCGGATTTTTACCGAACAAAATAATCGCTCCGTAGGTCGGACAATCGTGCGTGCGATCATACAAACGAACAGACGCCATCTGATCCTTTATATCACGTTTGTCCTGGCTCAATATTTCCGCATTAACAACCGACGGCAGATAGGTATCTTTGATATAATCCAAATTCAAATCATTGAGCGTTGAACCCAAACACGGTGTCGCATCAAAAGTTGCCATATAAGCAGTACGCCTTTCTGTCAAGATCCGTTCTTCCGCTTCGCTGGCAATATCTCGTCTTGGCCCGATGCGAACAAACGCTCTGCCACGATAACGAACCGGAGGCAACAGCGATGGCGAAACTTCCGCTACAAGTAAGTCGCCCTCTGGAAACTCTACTTTATCAACCGCCATCACAGGTAACGGCAGAATGTTGCCATCCGACCGAATTGCAGCAATCTTCTTGAGCAAAGCATCATCCACTTTCAATCCTGACAGACAGCCATCATCATTCGCCCCGATAAGCAAATATCCTTTCTTGCGAGAATCGGGCAAATCATTAGCGAAGGCACAAATGGCCTCGCAGAACTTGTCCATATTACCAGTAGATATTGTACGCTCTATACGAAATGTTTCTGTGCTATGCAGCAACGCTTGTGTTTCCTCTTTCGTTATCATATCCTTAAAATGATGATTATTCTGTTTCCACTCCTATTTCTTAAAACGTATTGTAAGCCTGAGTTATTATTAGGTACTTAAGACTTGTTTCATAACCTCGGATTCTAAACGGTATCTTATTCTCTAATTAAGTAGTTTCAGTTCCCAACTTCGCCTCTAATTCTTCTATGGTGGGGATAGTACCTTCCACTTTTTCAGGATAGAGTTTTGATAACTCGTATTCTGATATACCCAATGGAAGATTACTGCCCTCTAATGCATATTGCGCCAGCAAAGAATCTTTTTGACGACAAATAAGCAAACCGATTGTAGGATTGTCCCGTCCCTCTTTTCTAAGGATGTGATTGCAAGCAACTACATAACCACTAAGTTGTCCCAGGTCTTGGAAATCAAACTCACCGATTTTGACTTCAATCACTACATAACACGACAGTTTCAAGTTATAGAAAAGCAAATCGACAAACTTTTCCTTTTGTCCAATCTGCAATTTATATTCCTTGCCAACGTATGCAAAGCCTGTACCCAGTTCCAATAGGAACTGTGATATATTGTCAAGCAATGCATCTTTGAGTTTACGCTCGTTGTACCTGCCCGTTATGCCAGTAAAGGCAAAGTTATAAGGATCTTTTGTCAGTTCTTGCGCAAGGTCGCTTGTTTCGTCTGGCAATGTGCGTGTGAAGTTTGTCAGTGCCTTTCCTTCACGCTCATACAAATTTGTGTCCATAAAGTTGAGTAGCACATCACGGCTCCATCCCTCTTCCATTGTTTTTTTTATATAAAAGAGAGCCTTTGTCGGTTCTTTGCCACATTTATCCATCAAATACCGATGGTGTCCCCAAGGGATTGAAAAAAGCATTTCTTCCAATTGTTCCACAGGTTGCGGAACAACTTCTGAAGTTTGTGCCACAACTTGTGGCACATCCTCATTTCCTAATTCTGCCACAACTTGTGGCAAAATTGCAAAGTATTGATGATAAAGAAGATAGAACTTCTTGCTATAATATATATTGCGAGCAGAAAGCCCTGATGAATTAGGGTTTCTATGCTGCAAATCTGCGGAAAGATTTTTGATAACGCCTTCGCCCCAACGCTTCTCTACATGCATCTCTTCTATGTCACGCCCAAGCTCCCAATAGTATCTAAGCATTTCTCGGTTTACCTTAACGGCAGCTTTTACTTGGCTTTGACGATAACGCACACTGAGGTCTTCTACCCATTGGGTATAGTCCTTGTCTATGATTGTCATTCTATTACTCATTGTTCCTTACATTATTGTATTGAACTGCAAAGCATCTTATTGCTTATTCTAAATGGTATCTCAATTTATTGCGCCATCGCTATCAATCCTTTTTGAAAGAACAGGAACTTCACTATACTATTTCGTATTTCAAATTCCTTTGCCATAATAAATCTGTTTTCCTAATTTTTATAATACTTTCAATAAGACCTTTAATTCATTGAATGATTTATCTACATAAACATAAGATTGTGGAGCACGAGGATGATCCATACATGTTAAAGGCATTGGTTTTTCCAACTTTAATACGCTCTTAAATCTTATTGCATATGCATTTTTATTATCTGAGAAATATTGTCTAAAGAAATCATTTGATATACCTGAATGACTTTGAGTCTTTTCCCATACGATCTTAGGAGAACCTTTTATTATCATATCTATTTCGATGAGAGCAACAATTTTCTTTATTGGAGCGGTTGCATACACGACAATATACCGTATATCTAATGGTATCCGTTTTCGATATTCGTATATCTTTTCCCCACTCAAAATTTTATTAACATGAATTGGATGAATGGGTAGTATTATTGTATCAGTTTTCATTTACTAACGCTAAATATTGTTCATTACTAATTTGTCGAATACTCTGAATTTGTCCTTTTAAATTTGCCTTACTTATCATTTGACGAGTTATTTCCTTTTTTAAGGAAATATATCTAAACAATATGACTAATGTC
>CAMWKM010000081.1 GCA_947174835.1 uncultured Prevotella sp. | reverse complement strand
CTCAATAGAGATCCCAATTATACGCGACGACGCTTCGGAGGACGACAACCATTGTGTGGCAGCGGAGTGACATCAATAATTTCCATCACCTCAATACCGGCACCATGAATAGCACGGATGGCAGACTCGCGTCCGTTACCGGGACCCTTCACATAGGCCTTCACCTTACGCAGTCCCAGGTCGAAAGCAACCTTAGCGCAATCCTCTGCTGCCATCTGAGCAGCATACGGGGTGTTCTTCTTCGAACCACGGAAGCCCATTTTACCTGCTGACGACCAAGAGATAACTTGTCCCTCATCGTTAGCCAAAGACACGATCACATTATTGAAAGAACTATGCACGTGAAGCTGGCCGATGGCGTTAACCTTCACGTTCCTTTTTTTTGATACGACTGTTTTCTTTGCCATAATCTTTTCAATTCTTTAATAATTTATTAAATTTACTTAGTGGCCTTCTTCTTGTTAGCAACAGTCTTCTTCTTACCCTTACGAGTACGAGCATTATTCTTAGTGCTCTGACCGCGAACGGGAAGACCATTACGATGACGGACTCCACGATAGCAACCAATATCCATCAGTCGCTTGATGTTCAACTGGATCTCACTGCGGAGATCACCTTCTACTTTGAATTCAGCACCGATAATTTCACGGATCTTGGCTGCCTGGTCGTCAGTCCACTCGCTGACCTTCAGGTCGCGGCTCACACCGGCTTTGTCCAATATCTTTGCTGAACTACTTCGACCAATACCATAGATATAGGTCAATGCGATTTCGCCACGCTTATTCTGGGGCAAATCTACTCCAACAATTCTTATTGCCATTTGTTAAATAAAATGATAAAAAATAATAAAGTTTAAGTTCCTAAAATTGCCAAAAAGCACACAAAGGTAAGGAAATAAATCGATATTTCCCTCCCTTTTGTACTTATTTAACTTTTTTTAGCCCTGACGCATCTTGTACTTAGGGTTCTTCTTGTTGATAATGAACAGACGACCCTTACGACGTACGATCTTGCAGTCGGGGGTACGCTTCTTCAACGATGCTCTTGTCTTCATATCTCTGTCTAATTTTTATTTGTATCGAAAAACAATTCTTCCTTTCGTCAAATCGTAGGGACTCATCTCTACTTTGACCTTATCGCCCGGCAGAATGCGGATGTAGTGCATACGCATCTTGCCAGAGATGTGTGCAATGATTTGCACACCGTTTTCCAGTTCTACGCGGAACATTGCATTCGAGAGACTCTCGATAATCGTTCCATCCTGCTCAATAGCGGATTGTTTTGCCATGTTTTTTAGTATAGTTTACCTTCAAATGTTTCAATCTCTTCGAAAGAGGACAATATCTCAGCTTTGCCTCGGCGTACTGCAATAGTATGCTCGAAATGGGCTGCGGGCTTTCCATCACAGGTACAGACACTCCAACGATCAGCCTTCAAGTATATATCGCGCTTGCCCATCGTGATCATCGGCTCTATAGCGATACACATACCAGCTTTCAACATGGTGCCGTTGCCACGTTTGCCATAGTTGGGAATCTGAGGATCCTCGTGCATTTCCTTACCGATGCCGTGACCCGTCAGTTCGCGCACTACACCATAGCCTTCTGCCTCACAATAATCCTGTACAGTACAGCCAATATCACCTACATGTTTTCCTGCCACAGCCATCTCAATGCCCTTATAAAGTGACTCCTTGGTTATTCTAAGAAGTTTTTTAACTTCATCAGAGACCTCACCAACGCAAAACGTATAGCAGGAATCACCATTGAAGCCATTGAGTAAGGTACCGCAATCAATGGAGATTATATCTCCTTCTTTCAGTACCGTTGCCTCACTCGGGATGCCGTGTACCACGACATCGTTGACCGAAGTGCAGATACTGGCAGGAAACGGCCCTCCAAATGGATTCGGAAACCCTTTGAAAGTAGGGACAGCTCCATGGTCTCGAATAAATTCATCGGCCAACTTGTCCAACTGGAGGGTCGTTACACCAGGTTTAATATGCTTTGCCAATTCACCAAGGGTTTTACCAACAAGTTGGTTAGCTTGGCGCATCAACTCAATTTCGTCCTCTGTCTTCAGAAATATCTTCATCCGTTTAATAGGCTGCTACACCGCCACGACCATGAATACGTCCCGAGCTAAGCAGACCATCGTAATGGCGCATCAACAGGTGACTTTCAATCTGCTGGAGGGTATCAAGCACCACACCGACAAGAATCAGAAGTGACGTACCGCCAAAGAACTGAGAGAACTCTTTCTGTACACCCAGCAAACCAGCGAATGCAGGCATCACAGCAATGAATGCAATGAACAATGAGCCGGGCAGTGTGATGCGCGACATGATTGTATCAATATAGTCAGCTGTGTCCTTGCCGGGCTTGATGCCAGGAATGAAACCATTGTTGCGCTTCATATCCTCAGCCATTTGAGTAGGATTCAGCGTAATGGCGGTATAGAAGTATGTGAAGGCAATAATCAATACCGTGTAGATCAAGTAATAGAGCCAGTTCTGATCACGCATAGCGAGCATGAACCATCCCGTATCTTGATCTGCATACTGAGCGATAGCCAGCGGAATGAACATCAATGCCTGAGCAAAGATGATAGGCATCACGTTGGCTGCGAAGAGTTTCAACGGGATGTACTGGCGGGCACCGCCATATTGTTTGTTGCCAACAACACGCTTTGCATACTGTACAGGCACCTTGCGGACACCTTGTACCAAAACAATAGATGCGCATACAACTGCATAGAGAATTATGATCTCAATGAGGAACATGACTAGACCACCACCTGTAGCACCTGCGAAACGAGATCCCACTTCCTGAGCGAATGATCCCGGCAGACGGGCGATGATACCAATCATAATAATCAGTGAGACACCATTGCCAATTCCCTTATCGGTAATGCGTTCACCCAACCATAGGATGAACATACTTCCTGCCGCAAGCATGATAGAAGCCAGGGCCATATAGAGTCCCCAACTCAGGACAGGGTTGAACGCGGGAATACCTTCCCACGCCAACTGTCCGATCTGCATACGCATATTAACCAAGTAACTTGGAGCCTGAAACAGCAAGATAGCTATTGTCAGGTAACGGGTGTACTGGTTAATTTTCTTACGTCCGCTCTCGCCCTCGCGTTGCATCTTCTGAAAATAAGGCACCACGATGGCAAGAAGTTGCATAACGATAGAAGCAGAGATGTAAGGCATGATACCCAAGGCAAAAATTGATGCCTGGGAGAATGCACCACCCGAGAACATATCAAGGAGTGACATCAGACCTGTAGCAGTCTGATCGGCCAATCCGAATTTCTCATCACCAGAGTTTAGTTTCTCCAGTACGTTGAAATTAACGCCAGGAAGCACAATCTTTGAACCGAAACGGTAAATTGCGACGAACAATGTCGTAATGAAGATGCGCTGACGCAAATCCTCAATCTTCCAGATGTTCTTTAGGGTGTCTATAAACTTCTTCATCTTTACTTCTTAGATTATTGTTGCGGTTCCACCTACTGCTTTAATGGCTTCTTCTGCGGTCTTTGAGAAAGCATTGGCCATAACATCAACCTTAGCCTTCAACTCACCATTGCCAAGAATCTTGACGAGCTCTTTACCGTTGGTCAAACCAGCAGCTACCAGTTCTTCGACACCGATCTTAGTGAGACCTTTGTCCTCTGCCAACTTCTGTAGAGTAGAAAGGTTGACGGCAAAGTACTCCTTATGGTTGATATTCTTGAAACCCGACTTCGGCAGACGACGCTGCAGAGGCATCTGACCACCTTCGAAGCCAATCTTCTTCTTATAACCAGAGCGGGCTTTAGCACCCTTATGACCACGGGTAGAGGTACCACCCAGACCAGATCCTGGGCCGCGACCGATTCTACGACGTGAGTGTGTAGAGCCCTCTGCAGGTTTTAAATTATTCAGTTTCATATCGATTCTGTTTTTAATGTGTTTACTAACTTAGTCAATAACGTTCACCAGATGATGGACCTTGCGAATCATACCACGGATAGCGGGGGTGTCTTCCTTCTCAACCTCCTGACCAATCTTGCGAAGGCCGAGAGCCTCGAGGGTACGCTTCTGGTCAACGGGATAACCAATCTTACTCTTAATTTGCTTAATCTTGATTGTTGCCATAGTTTTAACCTCCTATATTTATCCTCTGAATACTTTATCCATGCTGATACCACGGGTGCCTGCCACGGTGTAGGCATCGCGAATCTGAGACAGAGCAGCGATAGTAGCCTTCACCAGATTGTGAGGGTTCGACGATCCCTTTGATTTAGCGAGCACGTCCTTCACACCTGCACTCTCCAGCACGGCACGCATAGCACCACCGGCCACAAGACCAGTACCGGCAGCTGCGGGCTTCAGGAACACCTGAGCACCACCAAAGCGAGCTTCCATCTCATGAGGGATAGTACCTTTGAGCACGGGGACTTTCACCAGATTCTTCTTGGCAGACTCAACACCTTTGGCGATGGCTGCGGTAACTTCACCGGCCTTACCCAGACCCCAACCAATGACGCCGTTGCCGTCACCGACAACCACGATGGCTGCGAATGTAAAGGTGCGACCACCCTTAGTTACCTTAGTAACACGGTTGATGGCAACCAGTCTGTCTTTCAGTTCAACGTCACTATTTATCTTAACTTTGTTCATTGCCATAATCGTTTAGAAATTAAGTCCACCATTACGTGCTGCATCAGCGAGTGACTTCACACGGCCGTGATACAGATAGCCGTTACGGTCAAAGACAACGGCAGAGATGCCAGCTTCCTTAGCCTTGGCAGCAATCAGTTCACCCACCTTGGCAGCCTGCTCAATCTTCGGCATAGCCTCCAGACCAATGGAAGAAGCAGATGCAAGAGTTTTACCTTCCAAATCATTAATCACCTGAACGTAAATCTGCTTATTAGAACGGAATACGCTCATACGGGGACGCTCGGCAGTACCGAAAACGCTCTTACGAATTCTATATTTGATCTTAATTCGTCTTTCTTCTTTCTTTGTTGTCATAGTCGTAAACATTTAAAGTTACTTAGCTGAAGCTGACTTACCGGACTTGCGGCGGATAACTTCACCCTTAAACAAGATACCCTTTCCTTTATAAGGCTCAGGCTTGCGGAAAGAACGAATTTTTGCACAGATGAGACCAAGCAACTGCTTGTCTGCGCACTCCAGGATGATCTGAGGATTCTGATTACGCTCCGACTTGGTCTCCACCTTCACTTCCTGAGGAAGCTGAATGAAGATTGGGTGTGTGTAACCCAGTGCAAACTCAATGATGTTGCCCTGATTAGATACGCGGTAACCCACGCCAACGAGCTCCAATTCCTTCTTATAACCCTCGCTCACGCCCACAACCATATTGTTGACCAGTGCACGATAGAGGCCATGAAAAGCCTGCTTCTGTTTGATATTCACAGGGCTGTTCTCGTCAACCTCGAAGGTCACATGACCATCCTCAATTTTCACGATGATAGACTTGTCGACTTTCTGTGAGAGTTCACCCTTGGGACCCTTTACGGTCACCACTCCATCCTTATCCTGGGCAACGGTAACACCTGCAGGAATACTAATTGGCAATTTTCCTATTCTTGACATAATGCAATCCTCCAATTAATATACATAGCAAAGAACCTCACCGCCAATTTTCTGCTGTGCGGCCTCTTTGTCAGTCATTACACCCTTGGACGTAGATAAGATAGCGATACCCAGTCCGTTAATAACTCTCGGCATATCCTTGTAACCAGTGTACTTACGGAGACCTGGTGTGGATACGCGTTTCAAGAACTTGATGGCGTTCTCTTTAGTTACAGGATCGTACTTCAAGGCGACCTTGATAGTACCCTGAGGACCATCCTCAATGAACTTATAGTTCAGGATGTAGCCCTTCTCGAAGAGGATCTTGGTGATTTCCTTCTTCAAGTTTGAGGCAGGAACCTCCACAACACGGTGATGAGCCATGATTGCGTTTCTCAACCTCGTCAGAAAATCTGCTATTGGATCTGTCATAAAATAAATGTTTTAATTAATCGGGACTCCCCCGACAATATTAAAGAAAAATCTCAGTCTCTTTTACCAACTGGCCTTTTTCACTCCCGGAATCAGACCGCTTGATGCCATCTCACGGAACTGGATACGAGAAAGACCGAACTGGCGCATATATCCCTTGGGACGACCCGTGATCTTGCAGCGGTTGTGCAGACGGATGGGGTTGGCATTACGGGGGATAGCCTGCAACTTGCGGGCTGCCTCGTAGGCTGCCATAGCACCTTCCTCGGTGTTCACATCGGCCGTTGCAATGATCTTCTTCAGTGCAGCACGCTTCTCAGCATAGCGGGCAACGAGCTTGGCGCGCTTCACCTCGCGGGCCTTCATTGATTCTTTTGCCATATCTCTTAGTCGTTTTTAGCGTTCTTGAATGGGAGACCGAAAGCCTTCAGCAGAGCATAACCTTCCTCGTCGGTCTTAGCCGTTGTTACGAAAGTAATGTTCATACCCTGAATACGGTCTACTGAATCGATATTAATCTCGGGAAAGATAATCTGCTCCTGGATACCCAGTGTGTAGTTACCACGGCCATCAAACTTGCTCTCAATACCCTTGAAGTCGCGGATACGAGGCAAAGCAATGCGCACGAGTTTCTCGAGGAACTCGTACATCTGCTCGCGACGCAGGGTGACCATCACACCGATGGGCATCTTCTTACGCAGCTTGAAGTTGGCGATATCCTTCTTAGAATAGGTAGCCACAGCTTTCTGACCAGTAATGGCGGTAATCTCATTGATAGCCACCTCAATAATCTTCTTGTCCTGAGTAGCGTCACCTAAACCTTGGTTGACGACAATCTTCTTCAAGACAGGAATCTGCATGGCAGAACTATAGTTGAACTGCTTCATCAAAGCCGGAGCAATCTGCTCGGCATACGTCTTCTTAAGTTGTGCTGTATTCATTACTTAATTTCCTCCCCAGACTTTTTGGCGATACGAATGACGTTTTTGCCCTCGTGCTTGATAGCAACACGAGTAGCCTTACCGCTCTTCGGATCGATCAGACTTAAATTAGAAATATGGATGGGAGCCTCGACTTTCTCGAAACCACCCTGAGGATTCTTGGCGTTGGGCTTGGTGCTCTTGTTGACGAAGTTCACTCCCTCAACAATGGCACGCTGCTTTTCTACCAAGACCTTCAGCACCTTACCAGTCTTGCCCTTATCCTCACCGGCCAGGACAACGACGGTATCGTTTTTCTTGATATGTAACTTGCTCATTACTTTTAATCTTTTAATGTTAAAGAACCTCAGGTGCCAAAGAAACAACCTTCATGTTTACTGCACGCAACTCACGAGCTACGGGGCCGAAGATACGGCTACCACGGAGTTCACCAGCATTGTTCAGCAGCACACAGGCATTATCGTCGAAGCGGATGTATGAGCCATCGGCACGACGGATCTCTTTCTTGGTGCGAACAATCAGAGCCTTCGATACTGCACCCTTTTTTACGTCACTCGTAGGGATTGCGTTCTTGATAGCCACGACAATCACATCACCGACGCTGGCATAACGGCGGCGGGTACCTCCCAACACACGAATGCAGAGAGCCTCGCGTGCACCGCTGTTATCAGCAACTGTAAGTCTTGATTCTGCTTGTATCATAATTACTTAGCTTTTTCAACGATTTGAACTAATCTCCAGCGCTTTGTCTTCGACAGAGGGCGGGTTTCCATCACGAGCACGGTATCACCGATCTGGCACTCGTTCTTCTCATCATGTACATGGTACTTCTTCGTCTTCTGGACGAACTTACCATAAATAGGGTGCTTCTCCTTGAACTTGGCGGCAATAACAATGGTTTTATCCATTTTGTTGCTGATCACGACACCCTGTCTTGTCTTTCTTAAATTTCTTGTTTCCATCTGGACCATTGTTATTTGTTAAGTTCTCTCTGGCGGAGTTCCGTCTTCATACGTGCAATATCACGACGTGCAGCCTTAATCAGTGATGGATTCTCCAGCGGAGTGACGTTGTGATTGAACTTCATCTGGTTGTATTTGGCAACCGACTCCTCAATACGCTCGGCCAAGTCTTTGGTCTCAAGCTCCTTAATTTCCTTCGTCTTCATACTCTAATTAAGCGTTTTTATCGTAATCACGTCTTACAACAAACTTGGTCTTCACCGGCAACTTCTGTGCACCGAGACGCAGAGCCTCTTTAGCCACATTGAAAGGTACGCCTTCAACTTCGAAGAGGATACGGCCGGGCGTAACAGGTGCAACCCATCCTGCGGGATCACCCTTACCTTTACCCATTCGGACGTCAGCAGGCTTACGTGTGATAGGTTTGTCTGGGAAGATGCGGATCCATACCTGACCTTCGCGGTTCATATAACGGTTAATAGCAACACGGGCTGCTTCAATCTGACGGCTGTCAATCCATTTTGCATCAAGTGTCTTGATACCGAATGAACCGAAAGCCAGCGTTGTACCTCTATGGGCGTTGCCTTTATTGCCACGTCCATCCTGAGGCCTTCTATATCTTACTCTCTTAGGTTGTAACATGATAGCTTCTTACTTTTAACAGTTATTACTTTTTCTTATTACGGAACTTACGGCCATCTCTGTTACCGCCGTTTGCACGGCCGTTCTGCTTCTCCTGCGAGAAGTTAGGAGCGAGGTCAACCTTACCGTAGATTTCGCCACGGCAAATCCAAACCTTAATGCCCAACAGACCTACCTTTGTCAGAGCCTCTGTCTGGCAGAAATCGATATCAGCGCGGAAGGTGTGCAATGGTGTACGACCTTCTTTGAGCATCTCACTGCGTGCGATTTCAGCACCATTCAGACGTCCCGAAATTAGAACCTTAATGCCTTCGGCACCAGCACGCATCGTGTTAGCGATAGCCTGCTTGATGGCGCGGCGATAAGCAATCTTGCCCTCAATCTGGCGAGCGATGTTCGTGGCAACGATTGTTGCGTCGAGTTCCGGACGCTTAACTTCATAGATATTGATCTGAACCTCCTTGTCGAAGAGTTTTTTCAACTCGTCCTTCAGGTTGTCCACATCCTGTCCACCTTTACCAATGACGATACCCGGACGAGCCGTGCATATAGTGATGGTAACCAGCTTCAACGTGCGCTCGATAACAATTCTCGAGACACTGGCCTTTGCCAGACGCTCGTTAAGATACTTGCGGATTTTCTGATCTTCCACCAGGTTGTCTCCGAAGTTCTTGCCTCCAAACCAATTTGAATCCCAACCTCTAACGATACCCAGACGGTTGCTAATTGGATTTACTTTCTGTCCCATTCTGATTATTCTTTTACGTCATTAGTTTTAGCATCAACAAACAGGGTGACATGGTTACTACGCTTGCGGATGCGGTAGCCACGGCCCTGAGGTGCCGGTCTCATTCGTTTCAAAGTGACGCCTTCGTCAACGAAGACGCGAGTGATAAACAGCTCGCCGGCCTCGGCCTTGCGGTCGTTCTTCTGCTCCCAGTTGTTGATAGCCGAACGGAGAAGTTTCTCCACATCGGCAGCAGCAGCCTTCTTCGAGAAGCGAAGCACGCCCAGAGCGCGGTTCACCTCCATGCCGCGAATCATGTCGACGACATAGCGCATCTTGCGCGGAGAAGAAGGACAGCCTTTCAGCTTTGCAAAATACTGTGTCTTAAGAGCTGCTTTTCTCTCTTCAGCCTTAATATGTTTTCTTGCTCCCATTGTTAATTTTCAATTTTCAATTTTCAATTTTCAATTCCCCTGAGCATTACTTCTTATTGCCGGCATGACCACCGAAGCGACGTGTGGGTGCAAACTCACCGAGCTTATGGCCAACCATGTTCTCAGTAATGTAAACAGGGATAAATTTGTTTCCGTTATGAACTGCAACAGTGTGTCCCACGAAATCAGGGGAAATCATTGATGCTCTGGCCCATGTCTTGACGACAGTCTTTTTGCCGCTCTCATTCATGGCGAGAACTTTCTTCTCAAGAGAGACGTTGATATACGGACCTTTTTTTAATGAACGACTCATAATTTAGCTCTTGTTTTCTTGATTACTTCTTGTTAGCTCTTTCAATAATGTACTTGCTTGAAAGCTTCTTCGGTGCGCGTGTCTTCAGACCCTTAGCGTACAGACCCTTACGTGAACGCGGATGTCCACCACTCTGACGGCCTTCACCACCACCCATCGGGTGATCATGCGGGTTCATGACAACACCACGGTTGTGCGGGCGACGACCCAACCAGCGCGAACGACCGGCCTTACCCGACTGTTCCAGAGCGTGGTCAGAGTTGCCAACGGCACCAATGGTAGCCTTACAAGCAGAGAGCACCTTGCGTGTCTCACCTGAGGGGAGCTTAATCACGCAGTAAGATCCTTCACGAGAAGTCAACTGAGCAAAATTACCAGCCGAACGAACGAGCAGGGCACCCTGACCGGGACGGAGTTCAATGTTATGAATCACCGTACCCACAGGAATGTTGGCCAGAGGCAGGGTGTTACCTATTTCAGGCGCAGCCTCTGCTCCAGACATCAGCGTTGCGCCGACCTGCAGTCCATTAGGAGCAATAATGTAACGTTTTTCACCATCTACATAATAGAGAAGAGCGATGCGAGCCGATCTGTTGGGATCATACTCGATAGTCTTCACTACAGCAGGAACACCATCTTTCTCTCGCTTGAAGTCGACCAGACGATACTTCTTCTTGTGACCACCGCCCATATAGCGGACAGTCATCTTACCAGTGTTGTTTCGACCACCGGTAGAACGCTTACCGTAAACGAGAGACTTCTCTGGCACGGATGCAGTAATGTCCTCGAACGTGCCAATAATTTTGTGTCTTTGACCCGGAGTTACGGGCTTTAATTTACGTACTGCCATTTTTATTAATCAATATTGCTGTAAAAATCAATTTCCTCACCCTCTTTCAGAGTGACAATAGCCTTCTTGAAAGCACTCTTCTGACCTTTCACGAGACCGGCTTTCGTGTAGCGCTGGCTGCGCTTACCGGCATAGCGAATGGTATTCACGTCCTCAACGGTGACGTTGTAGAGAGCCTCGACTTCTTTCTTAATCTCAATCTTGTTGGCCTCAGGACGGACGATGAAACCATAACGGTTAGGCTGCTTCTCCGTAATCTTGGTCATCTTCTCAGTGACCAGGGGTTTAATGATAAATGCCATATCTTTATCTCCTAATTTACTTGTTTAAGATTCCGTCGATAGCCTCCAGTGACTTCTCGGTGATCACCAGCACGTCAGCGTCCAGCACCTTGTAGGTGTTCACGTTGACAGCTTCAAGCACCTGAGCCTTCTGCAGGTTGCGAGCCGACAAATATACGTTCTTGTTAGCCTCTGGCAGAACAAAGAGAAGCTTCTTGCCTTCAACTTTCAAGTTCTTGGCGATAGCCACGAACTCCTTGGTCTTGGGAGCTTCCATTGTGAAGTCCTCAATCACGAGGATTGCGTTCTCCTGAGCCTTGTAAGACAGAGCCGACTTACGGGCCAAGGCCTTCACCTTCTTATTCAACTTGAAACTGTAGTCACGGGGTTTAGGACCAAACACGCGGCCACCACCACGCAGCAGGGGTGAGTTGATATCACCATGACGGGCACCGCCACCACCTTTCTGACGACCGAGCTTACGTGTTGATCCGGAGATCTCACTGCGTTCCTTCGACTTGGCATTACCCTGACGCTGATTGGCCATATACTGCTTGACGTCCAAATAGATAACGTGATCGTTGGGTTCAATCCCGAAGATAGCCTCGTTCAGGTTGACCTTTCTTCCGGTCTCCTGACCTTTGATATTCAATACACTAACTTCCATTTTACTTCTGAATTAAGACGGTTGAACCATTGCAGCCGGCAACACTACCCTTCACGAGAAGCAGGTTGTGCTCCGGAATCACCTTTAACACACGAAGGTTCTGCGTTGTCACGCGGTCACCACCCATGTGGCCACCCATGCGCATTCCCTTGAACACCTTAGCGGGATACGAGCAGGCACCGATAGAACCGGGCTTACGAAGACGGTCATCCTGACCGTGAGTGCTCTGGCCTACACCGGCAAAGCCGTGGCGCTTGACAACACCCTGGAAACCTTTACCCTTTGAAGTGCCTACAACATCTACGAACTCTGCATCAGCAAAAAGCTCAACGGTGATTGTATCACCTAAGTTGTAATCCTCTTCAAACTTGAACTCGGCCAAGTGAGCCTTCGGGGTTGTGCCGGCTTTCTTGAACACGCCCATCATGGGTTTTGTCGTATTCTTCTCCTTTGCTTCGCCAAAACCAAGCTGAACAGCCTTATAGCCATCCTTCTCAACAGTCTTGACCTGTGTCACAACGCAAGGACCAGCTTCGATAACAGTGCACGGCACATTCTTGCCGTCGGCACTGAAAACGGAAGTCATTCCGATTTTCTTTCCTAATAATCCTGGCATTTCAGTTTTTTTGTTTAATGTTTAATATATAAAATGTTTAAATTCTCTCAGTGTCATCTTGCTTTCAATACCCATATACACGTAAAGAAGAAACAGCCCATTACACCCTTTCCAAAAGGTAAGCTGCTCTTTTTCAGCGCGTTGATAGCTATTTGCCAGCGCAACAACCACTTTTTCGACTGCAAAGGTACACATAATTATTTAATCAAGCAACACTTTAGTATGAATATTTATAATTATTTAACACAAGCATTCTCTTATTAAAGAGAAGGAAAAGCCCTTTGGAACTAATTAAATATAAGAAACCAGAGAGCAGGCAATCTAATCTCACATTCAAAAAAGTGACGATTTGTTTTGTATTTTATTCATTTAATCGTATCTTTGTCTGCGATTTAAGAAGAAAGGACTACGTATATGACACAGAATGAAATATGGCTGAAAAAGTATAGAGAAGTAATGGATTTCATGGAGACAAACCGCAGGAATCCATCGAAGCACCGTATAGAAGAACATCTGATGCTGAACTTCATAAAACATAACCGCAAGCTTATGAACGCCGGAAAGATGAAGGAAGAGCGTATGGCATTATTCAATAAGCTATTGGCGTTGGGCGAAAAATACAAACGCATAAATCAGTGGAAATATAAAGCAGAGACAGGAGACGGTGTGGGAGAATAGAGTTCTTCCGGTTTGTTCTCGAAGAACGAGTATGCCGTGTTAGCCTTCAATCTATGCACGAAATGTATTCCCCTGTCAAAAAGAGGTTCTCGAAAGGCTCCTGCTTGATTATAGTTTTCTGGCCTTTCGGATCGGAGAAAATTTAATCCCAAATAGTTCATTAGAAGTTGGTTATTCGTGGTTCTAAATTTAGTAGTCAGATAATCAAGAATTTACGATTCTACATTTCTAATGACGGTCATTAGAAATACACGTTTACAACAGCAATTTACATGCAAGACCACGAAAATAGAACTTACTAATGAACTATTTGGGATAAAAAACATTTTTCCAAGAAAAAATATTGTTTTATAACGTCATAACGTCACTTTT
>CAMWKM010000080.1 GCA_947174835.1 uncultured Prevotella sp. | reverse complement strand
CCAATATGCGCAGGATGGTCAACCGACTGCTCAAAAAGTACAAATATCCACCTGAAGAACAAGAGAAGGCTTTGGAAATTGTCATTAAACAGTGTGAACTTTATGCTGATTCGGAAGAAACAAATACTTCACCAATACAGCAAATAAAAACTTATACCTATAATTCTACAAATGACTACGGCATGGCCGCAGAACCGGAGATATAATTATGAGTAAATCTATCGGCATATTAGACAAGGATTATACCCAATGGGTGGAAGGCACTATCCCCACCATAGAAGAATTAGAGGCAAAGTCGGGAACTGAAACTGCTTAATCAGAGAATAAGATACCGTTTAGAATCCGAGGTTATGAAACAAGTCTTAAGTACCTAATAATAACTCAGGCTTACAATACGTTTCAAGATAAGAGTAAAAATATATCATCACATTAGTGCTACTAATGAAGTTCGGTATAAAGTTCGGTGATAACGATATGCGTGTATTGCTCTTGTTGAATTCCAATCCGACATCCTCGTCTCAAAAAAATCCACTATTCTTGATGGTGGTTCCAATAAAACATTGTATCTTTGCACATTAATTTATCAATTATACATCACAGAAACTATGGAAATAAAGACGATTGGGCTTGCCAGTGACCATGCCGGCTATGCTTTGAAACAGTTTGTGAAGAAGTATCTCGAAGAAAAGGGATACGAGTATAAGGACTATGGCACCTACACTGAGGATTCCTGCGACTACTCCGACTTCGGTCATGCACTGGCCAAAGGTATCGAGGACGGTGAGGTCTATCCGGGTATTGCCATCTGCGGCTCTGGTGAAGGCATCAACATGACGCTCAATAAGCATCAGGCCATTCGTGCCGGCCTGTGCTGGATTCCGGAGATAGCCCATCTGATCCGCCAGCACAACAATGCCAACGTGCTGGTGATGCCCGGACGCTTCATCGACGAGGATATGGCCCGCAAGATTATGGATGAGTATTTTTCGACAGAGTTTGAGGGCGGTCGCCATCAGAAACGTATCGACAAGATTCCTTGCTAAAAAGTTATTGGGAGTAGCGGTCTTTTACCCTACTCCCAATAATTTTCTTATTTCGTCTGTAATTTCAATTTTACTTCTTTCATGCCCGGTGTGGTAGCCGTCAGGGTGACAGGTCCCGTCTGGCGCTGCGAGCGCAAGATGACGATGCAGGTACCTTGATAAAGTGAACGCTTCGTGCCTACAGTCATCTCATCGCTGGTGATGTCGCCATTGATGACACCTACAATGTCGGCAGGGCCATTGACGCTAAACGTCACCTCATCCTGTGCCGTTAGTACACGGCGCCCCTTTTTGTCGACGGCTACGACTCGCACGTGTTGCAGATCCTGTCCATCAGCCTGCCATTGCAGATTGTCGGGCTCTGCTATCAATTTCGTGGCCTCACCCGTTGTCTCCACCTTATGACGGGCAACAGCCTTGCCATTGATATAGCCAATAGCCTCAAGAGTGCCGGGCTTGTAATCAATCTCGCCCCAGCGAATCTGGTTGCGCATCTTGGCATCCTTCACATTATTCGTCTTCTTGCCCAGACTCTTTCCATTCAGTAGCAACTCCACCTCATCGGCATTGGTATAGATGAACACGTTGGCCTTCGAGCCTTCGGGACGGTTCCACACTTCAGTCATACGGTCGTTGCCCATCTTCACGCCATTCCACATCTCAGCTTTCTCACTCTCCAGAAAAGCCAAATGAACCACAGGCTCTTCGGGCTTGAAGAAAGATTTCATGTAGTATGCCTTTGGCTTCGGTTCAAGGTCGATATTGAACACACCCTGCGACCAACCTTTGGCAGGCCAGCCCATACTCTCGCCCAGATAATCGATAGCCCCCCAATAAGCCAGTCCAATAACCTTGTCCAATTCCATTTCAAAAAAGTTCTGACCCATAGCCTGTGTAGAAGCCTCACTCTGATAGAACTTCATCCAAGGGAAGCGACGACCGTCACCGGGGAAGTACATATAGCGATAATTATACGACTGCACATCGGTGATCATAGCCAGATTGCAGGGCAACGAGTCTGTCTCCCAATTGCGATAGCGGGGATGCATGGCAACGGTAACCAGACGTGTGGAATCATAGCGGGCGACCAATGGGCGCATGAGCCGATACATGGTAACTCCGAAGTCGTTGAACGGCTGATTAGGATCCTGCTGCAGTTCGTTGCCAAGACTCCACAGCACAACGGAGGGAGAATTGCGGTCGCGCTTGACCCATTCAGGAATATCATTCTGCCATAGCTGGGTGAAATCTGCCCTGCCACCAGTATGCTGTTTAGTCCACTTGTCGTAGAGTTCGTCGACAACCAATATACCATACTTGTCACACAATTCGATGAACTCACGGCTGTAAGGATTGTGAGAGGTACGGATATGATTGATACCGTATTGTTTCATCAGCAAAATGCGCTTTTCTATGGCACGCGGATAGGCTGCCGCCCCCAGAGCACCCAGCGTATGATGGTTGGCATAGCCTTTGAGCAACACTTTCTTGCCATTGAGCAACAGTCCGCGATTTGGCACGATCTCTACAGTGCGGATGCCGAAGGCTGTGGAAACCTCATCGGCCACTGTGCCGTCGTCGTTCAGTAATCTGGCTACAACCTTATAGAGACGTGGTGAGTCAACATCCCACAACTGGGCATTGTCTATAGTCACCTCATCAGCCAAAGCCACCTCTATGGTGCGGGCCATACGGTGACGCTGTACGGTCTTTCCACCCTCGAAAACCAGCTGACCATCAGGGTCATAGATTGCAACGCTGGTGCGTGCCGGCCTGCGTGTTCGATTGGTAAACTCACCTGAGATATTTACATACCGATTGTCGCGCGTGGTAACATAGAGTGCATGGCGACCGAAAAAGAGTTCCTTGTTGGTAGCAACCAGACGCACGTGCCGGAAAATACCGCCACCGGTGTACCAACGTGAGTTGCCTGGTTCGCGGGTATCGGCCATTACGGCTATCACGTTGTCCTGTCCGAACTTCAATTTATCGGTGACATCTATCTCGAACCCCACATAACCATAGTCTGTACCACCAATACGTTCTCCGTTCAGATAGACATCGCCCGTATAGATGATACCATCGAACTGCAGGAGCAGACGACGCCCGCGCAACGAGTCGGCAGGTGTCAGGTGCAGGCGATACCAGCCCTTACCCATTTCCTTGAAGCCTCGGCTGCTGAGACGGCTCTTGATGTTAGCAGCCGCATCGCTGTTGTCAGCCTTCTCATCGGCTGCAGGTGCTACCCAAGGTTGCTCAATCTGGAAATCATGAGGCACGTTGACCGTGCGCCACTGGCTATCATCGAAAGCAACTTTTGCGGCATCGTTCACATCACCGGCACAGAAGCGCCAGCCAAAATCGAGATCTACCTCTGTGCGAGGCTGAGCCATTGCCATTATACAACCACCAACGGCCAGCAGGCAACAGGCAAATAGTTTTCTCAAGAGTGTATATCGTCTTTTCATGAGTTTTTAGTAGAGTGTTATATTTACGTTTTTCTTTGTGATATTCTTGCTATACTGGAAAGTCGCATCGTGTTTGGCCGTGATATAGAGGTTTTCCAGATGAATACCGTCAATAGGCATTTCGGGCAAGCCGTTGAACTCCATTGCAAAACCGGCATGATAGCACACCACATTGCGAATGTCGATATTGCGGAAAATAGGGGTCTCTTCAGTGACAGGCACGCTGGGCACCTCAGACTGCTGGCCTCCCTCTTCAAGCACTTCTGCCACCGATTTTCCACCATAATACATATTGAAAGTAAGGGCATAGGTACTGATATCCGACATTGAGATACCATCTATGTAGATATTCTCCACGATACCGCCACGACCACGGGTCGACTTAAAGCGCAGACCTACGTCGGTGCCTACAAACTGACAGTTCTTTACACTGATGTTCTTCACACCGCCGCTCATTTCTGAGCCTACCACAAAGCCGCCATGACCGGCAAAGACGGTGCAACCGTCGACCACCACATTCTCACAGGGTCTGCCACGCCTGCGGCCATCCTTGTCTTTACCGCTCTTAATACAGATGCCATCGTCACCGGCATCGAAGCGCGAGTTGACAATCAGCGCGTTCTTGCACGACTCCAAGTCAAGGGCATCGCCATTCTGGGCATAGGCAGGATTACGCACCAACACATCATCGATAATGATATTCTCACACATCAGGGGATGCAGATTCCAGGCAGGAGAATTTTGGAAAATGACTCCCTGCAGGAGCACGTTCTTACACTCCACAAGACTGATCATCACAGGACGGAGGAAACGCTTCACGGCCTGCCAATCCTCTTCAGTCTGGGCGTTAGGCACGTTCATATTGGCTCCTTGTTCGCCTTTGGCATAGCCCTCACTGGGCACCCAGTAACCCTTTCTCAGTTCCATGCTACCCGGTTGGGCGAGCAGTTTCCGCCAATGAGCATCAGTCACCTTTGCCTTCTTCACCGGACGCCAATACTGGCCGTTGCCATCAATAACACCATCGCCCGTGATTGAAATATTCGTAGCCCCATGTGCACTCAACGGTGACTGGCAGCGACGGGTATCAAGTCCCTCAAACGAAGTATTGATGAGCGGATAGAGCGTCTCATCAGCCGCAAAAAGGATGACAGCCCCTTTTTCCAGATGCAGGTCGATGTTCGACTTCAGCACAATGGGACCCGTGAGCCACACGCCACACGGCACCACCAGATGTCCCCCACCCTTTTCGGTCAATGCCTCAATAGCCTTTGCAAAGGCTTCCGTACTAAGGTTTGTAGCTGTGGGATCGGCACCGAAATCAGCCAGGCTGACGCTCAGTTCGGGAATCTGCGGTGCGCTAAATTCAGGCATACTGAATGGAAGATTTTCCGTAAACGACTTGTAGGGATTGGCAGCCGATACGCACATAGCGACAGCCAGCATCAACAGTGTAGTAGTAAATTTTCGCATAGAATAGTTAGTTTTCAAATATTATGCTGCAAAGGTAAGCAAAAAATACGAGAATCTATCATGATTCCCACATTTTTTCATTTCTCGCCACTTTGTTACTCTGACACTCTGACGAGCCGGCAGATCAAGGCCGACGAAATGACGGATCGAAGCCCTTGAGAAGTATTCACAGATATGAAGGCCAAACTGAGGGTCAGATGCCATTTGGTTACAAAATTACATTTTTCCATAATTTTTGATTGTTATCTCACAAAAAAGTGGTATTTTTGCCGACAATTTAGTGTTTAGGATATGACAGATCAATTTGAGTTTACCTCCGAGGAGCGCGAGCGGGCCTTGACGCTCTATTCCGAACTAAAGGAGAAGATCACAGGATCGCTGGAACCAGACGACGAGGAAAAGCTGCGCCTACACCTGCACAATATTATTGAGAAGAATCAGGTGAAACGCGACTTGTTTGGACTCAACCCTATCGTCAGCAGCCTGCAAACGGCTCTGCTGGTAGTCGACGAAATCGGGCTGCGCCGCGATGCAGTGGTGGCCATTATGCTCAACCCCAGCGTGGAGGCCGGCCTGCTGACTATCGATGAAGCCACCACAAACTATGGCATATCCGTTGGTCGTATCCTTCACGGCCTACTTCATTTGCAGGAACTTTACAGAAAAAATCCCATCATCGACAGTGAACGCTCTAATTTCGTGCGTCAACAGGGCGAGAACTTCCGCAACCTACTGCTGTCTTTTGCCGAGGATATGCGTGTCATCCTCATCATGATTGCCGACCGCGTCAACCTGATGCGGCAAATCAAGGACACCCAGAACATAGAAGAGCAGATTATGGTAAGTGAAGAAGCCGCTTACCTTTATGCACCGCTGGCCCATAAGTTGGGACTATATAAGTTGAAGAGTGAACTGGAAGACCTTTCGCTGAAGTATCTGGAGCACGATGCCTACTACCATATCAAGGAGAAACTGAATGCCACAAAGCAGACCCGCGACACCTACATCAAGAACTTCATCGGCCCCATTGAACGAAAACTGAACGATGCCGGCCTGAAATTCTACATGAAGGGACGCACCAAGTCGATACACTCCATCTGGCAAAAGATGAAGAAGCAGAAATGCGAATTTGAAGGAGTCTACGACCTTTTTGCCATCCGCATCATCATCGACTGTCCTGTGGAGAAGGAAAAGCAGCAATGCTGGCAGACCTTCGCCATCATCACCGATATGTACACCTCGAACCCTAAGCGTATGCGCGACTGGCTGACCGTGCCGAAGTCCAACGGCTACGAGAGCCTGCATATCACCGTGCTGGGCCCGGAAAACAAATGGGTGGAGGTACAGATCAGAACCGAGCGTATGGACGAGGTGGCTGAGCGAGGTGTAGCTGCTCACTGGCGCTACAAGGGTGTGAAGGCTGAGGGCGGCGGTATGGACGAATGGCTGAACAGCATCCGGCAGATGCTGGAGAATGCCGACAACGGTCTGGAGGCGATGGACACGTTCCGCAACGAACTGAAGGACGAGGAGATCTATGTATTCACTCCCAAGGGCGACCTGATGCGTTTTCCCACTGGAGCCACCGTACTTGATATGGCCTACTACATCCACTCAAAAGTAGGATCAACCTGCACCGGCGCACGCATCAACAACAAAGCAGTGACCTTCCGTCAAGAGTTGCGTTCCGGTGATCAGGTGGAGATTCTCACCTCTGCGTCACAACATCCCAAACAGGAATGGCTGAATATTGTGAAGACAGCCCATGCCAAGTCAAAGATACGTCAGGCCGTAAAGGAGAGTAAACAAAAGCAGGCCCTGATGGTCAAGGAGATGCTGGAGCGCAAGTTCAAGAACCGCAAAATCGAACAGGATGAGAGCCTGATGATGCGCACCATCAAGAAGTTGGGCTATAAGGAAGCCAGCGACTTCTACCGCGACATAGCTGAAGAAGCACTTGACATACAGACCGTCATTGATAAATATCAGGAACTGGCGGCACAGAAGAGCGGCACCCCTGACGGGACGACCATACGCTCGGCTGAGGAATTTGTGCTTGAGGAACATATTGTCCCGGCAACGGCACAGAACGACGACGTACTCGTCATCGGACAAGACCTGAAAGGTGTCGACTATCAACTGGCCCACTGCTGTAATCCTATCTATGGTGATCAGGTATTCGGCTTTGTCACCGTCAGCGGTGGTATCAAGATCCACCGCTGCGACTGTCCCAATGCCCCCGAGATGCGGCGCCGTTTCGGCTATCGCATCGTCAAAGCCAAATGGAGCGGCAAGGGCAGTAGCCAATATGCCATCACGTTGCGCATCATCGGCAACGACGATCTGGGCATCGTGAACAACCTGACCAGCATCATCTCAAAAGACGAGAAACTGGTGTTGCGCAACATCAATATCGATGCCCACGACGGCCTTTTCAGAGGCAACCTGACCATCATGATTAACGACAATACCCGACTGGAAGCACTCATCAGGAAGCTGCGCACAGTAAAAGGTATCAAACAGATAGAACGAATATAAGCAAGAACTATGCGAAAGACAAAGTTTGTGACTTTCGGAGAACTGTTGCTCCGATTCTCAAAAGACGACCACCTGCGACTCTCACAGGGTGGCTATTTCACCAGCAGATATGGTGGCAGCGAGGCCAATGTAGCCGTATCACTGGCCACATTGGGCGACAATGTGGAATATATCACCCGCCTACCGGAGACACCTGTAGGCCATGCTGGACTGGAAAGCCTGATGCAATTGGGTGTCGACTGCCATCGCGTGCTCTTTGGGGGCACCCGCATCGGTACCTATTATCTGGAGCCGGCCGCCGGTATGCGCTCTTCAAGGGTCATCTACGACCGTGCCAACTCGGCCTGTTCAGAACTGGCTCCCGGCATGATTCCCTGGCGTGAGATACTGAAAAATGCTACCGTTCTCCATGTATCAGGCATCACAGCAGCCATTTCGCAGAACTCAGCCGATGCAACTTTCGAAGCCCTTGATATTGCCGACGAGATGGGGGTCAAGGTGGCTTTCGACATCAACTACCGCAAGAATCTATGGCGTTATGGAGCCGACCCGCGCGAGACACTGAAACGGATATTATCACGTTGCGACATGATGTTTGGCGATGCTATCGAGTTTGAATGGATCTGCCAGCGCAAACAGCCACCTTTCACGGCCACAGACACCCAGTTTAAGATGCAAATGGATGAATATCAAGCGTGGTTCGAGGATTTGCATCGCGAGTTTCCCCGCTGTCAAAAGTGGTTGATGGGTATGCGCAACATGGTGGCATCAAGTCGCCACCTGCTCACTGCCCTGCTCTATACTGCCGACAATCCCGAAGGCCCTTATCGCCTGCTGAAAGCACCCATACACGACATCAACGGTGTAGTCGATGCTTCAGGCGTAGGTGATGCCTTTATGGCAGGTCTGCTCCACAGTGTCTATACCTATCCAGACAACGCCCAACTCCAACTGAACTACTCCCTGGCCGCATCGGCCCTGAAGAACACCATACCCGGTGACTACAACTTGGCCACCGACGAGGAGATACAGGAAGTGCTGTCAATGTAAAACCTATATAATATTTATTACAAAAATGTTATCACAACAAGACCTAAAACAGATTGCACTGCGTGGTATCACGGAGGAGCAGATTGAGACCCAACTAAACGAATTTAAGACCGGCTTTCCTTTCCTCCGCCTGGAAGCTGCGGCAGCCGTCGGCAATGGCATCGTGGCTCCCAATGGCGAAGAGCGTCAGCAGTATGTCAAGGCATGGGAAGACTACAAGGCCGAAGGCCACCGCGTGGTGAAGTTCGTACCGGCCAGCGGTGCTGCCAGCCGCATGTTCAAGAATATGTTTGCATTCGTCGATGCCGACTATGACGTGCCTACTACTGACTTTGAAAAGAAGTACTTCCAAGACATCAAGGAGTTCGCATTCTACGAGGCACTCGACGCCATCTGTCAGAAGAACGAAGGCAAAGGTATTGATGAACTGATAGCGGAAGGCAACTATAAGACTGTGGCTGCCAATATGCTGAAAAAAGATGGTCTGAACTATGGACAGCTACCAAAAGGTATGCTTCTCTTCCACAAATATCCCGAAGGAGCACGCACCCCGATGGAAGAGCATCTGGTGGAAGGAGCCCTCTACGCTTCCTCTAACAGCGAGGCCAACGTACATTTCACAGTCTCCCACGAGCATATTGAGTTCTTTAAGCAGAAGGTGGCCGAGAAAGCCGACGGCTTTGCCAAGAAGTACGGCATCAAGTACAATATTTCATTCTCCGAGCAAAAGCCATCTACCGACACGGTGGCAGCCAATCCCGACAACACCCCCTTCCGCGAGACCGACGGTTCACTGCTGTTCCGTCCTGGTGGTCACGGTGCACTCATTGAGAACCTTAACGAAATCGAGGCCGACATCATCTTCATCAAGAACATTGACAATGTGGTGCCCGACCGTCTGAAGCCTGAGACGGTGGAATGGAAGCAGATTATCGCTGGTGTGCTGGTCACGCTACAGAAGCAGGCATTCCATTATCTAAAGATGCTCGATGCCGGTGTCTCGGAGGCTCAGTTGGCCGAAATCGCCCAATTCGTAGAGAAATGCCTGTGCACCAACCCAAAACAAAACAAGGTTGATGCACAATACCTGCGCTCGAAACTCAACCGTCCGATGCGCATCTGTGGCGTAGTGAAAAACGTAGGCGAGCCTGGCGGTGGCCCATTCCTAACCTATAATCAGGATGGCACCGTGTCACTACAAATTTTAGAAAGCAGCCAGATTGACACCAACAATGCCGAATACATGAAGATGTTCACTCAGGGCACTCACTTCAATCCCGTTGATCTGGTGTGTGCCGTGAAAGACTATCAGGGAAAACCATTCAACCTGCCCGAATATGTCGACAAAACCACGGGCTTCATCTCATCCAAGTCGAAAGGCGGTAAGGAACTGAAGGCACTTGAGTTGCCAGGACTATGGAATGGCGCCATGAGTGACTGGTCGACCGTCTTCGTAGAGGTGCCTCTGGGCACGTTCAATCCTGTGAAGACCGTCAACGACCTGCTGCGCGAACAGCATCAGTAAGACACTGATTATTCGTCTGTTAAGATTGACAATGGAGTGACTGCAAACGCAGTCGCTCCATTGTTTATAAGGAAATCCCTATCACGAAAGCCCCACAGCACACTGATACACGGCAAACCTGAATTGCGAGCAGTTTGCAGATCCACATCACTGTCGCCCACATAGACGGCTCCCTCCTTCCCTACTCCCAATTGACTCAGGGCCTCATAGACCGTGTCAGGAGCTGGCTTCTTACGAATACCCTCTGCCTCATGCTCACCAATGGCCACCTCAATGGTATCGGCGAAGAAGTGATGACAGAGTTCCTGCGTAGCAACATAGAACTTATTGCTGACCACAGCCATCCGCTTACCCCGTAGTTTAAGCTCGGCAAGCAATTCGGGGATTCCTTCGTAGGGTCGAGTTGTATCCTGTGAATGCACCATATAGTGCTCGCGAAAGGTCCTAAACACCTCTTCAAAAAGCGGATTCGCGTCACCTTGCGGAACGGCTCGAACCATCAACAGGCGCACCCCATTGCCCACAAAACGGCGTATCTCATCGCGACTATGCTCCGGCATCCCATACTGACGCAAAGCATAATTGACCGATGCCATCAGGTCATCAAGCGTATTGAGCAGCGTTCCGTCAAGGTCAAAAATATAGGTATCGTACTGTTTTATCCGTTCCACCCTACTCTTATAGCGTTACGCCATTCTTGAAGATTGAGATCTCGCGATAGCCATTCTCCTCGTTACGGGCCTTCTCGCCACTGGCCACGCTGAGCACCTTGTCAATAAATTCAGGCACCAGTTCCTCCATCGTACGCCCCGTGACCAACTGACCAGCCGAAAAATCCACCCAATTAGGTTTACGGGCAGCCAACGTAGGATTAGTAGCAATCTTCATTGTGGGAACAAACGTACCGAAAGGCGTGCCACGCCCCGTGGTGAAAAGCACCAGATGGCAACCACATGAAGCCAATGCCGTAGCAGCCACCAAGTCGTTACCAGGAGCCGACAGCAGATTCAGACCTGTAGCCTCCAGACGATCACCATACTCCATCACACCACTCACAGGGGCACGACCGCATTTCTGTGTGCAACCCAAAGCCTTATCCTCAAGGGTTGAGATACCACCGGCCTTGTTGCCTGGCGAAGGGTTCTCGCCAACGGGCTCGCCATGACTAAGGAAATACTCCTTAAAATTATTGATCATTGAGACTGTCTTCTCGAAAAGTTCGGGTGTCTCACAACGATCCATCAGAATAGTCTCAGCACCAAACATCTCCGGCACCTCGGTCAGTACGCTGGTACCACCCTGAGCCACCAGCCAATCACTGAACTCACCTACAAGCGGATTAGCCGTGATACCCGAGAATCCGTCGCTGCCACCACACTTTAGGCCGACACGCAGTTTCGAAACAGGCACATCGGTACGCTTATCCTCACGGGCAATAGCATAGAGTTCACGCAGAACAGCCATGCCGGCCTCTACCTCATCACCATCAACCTGCTGGGTAACAAGCAAACGCACACGCTGCTTGTCGTAGTCACCCAACATCTCCATAAACTGGTCAGGCTGATTATTTTCGCAACCCAATCCCAGCACAAGTACGGCACCGGCATTGGGATGAAGTACGATGTCGCGCAACACCTTACGGGTATTCTCATGGTCGCCCGACAACTGTGAGCAACCAAAGTTGTGATGCCAAGCATAGATAGAATCAATTCCCTGACAACCAGTCTCCTCACGCAACTTGGCAGCCAACTGTTCAGCGATGCCATTGACACAGCCCACGGTGGGTACAATCCATATCTCATTGCGTACACCTACATCACCGTTTTTACGCTCATATCCCTTAAAGGTACGATTTTCTTTTCGAATACCAAGTACCTCTTTAACAGGATTATATGTGTACTCAAGCGTGCCGGATAGATTGGTCTTCAAATTATCCTCGTTGACCCACTCGCCAGCCTTCAAATCCTTACGTGCATGACCAATAGGATAACCATATTTGATAATATTTTCGCCTTCCTTCACATCGCGTAATAGCACCTTGTGACCGGCAGGCACGTCCTCTGCAAGAACGACACGCTCACCACCAGCCTCGATGATATCGCCTTTCTTTTTAGGTTGCAGACAAACCACCACCGAATCGGCGGGGTTGATTTTCAGATAAGTTTTTAATTCCATAGTTTGCTGTGTTTGTTTAGCCTATATTTGTTCTTCTATAAAATTCGATATTTTCCTTGGTCAGCAGTTCAATGGGCATATAGTTCACCGGTGTAACTTCCTTACGCAACACAATGGCCTGGAAGAGAGTTTCCACACAGGCATAGCCTTGCATATAGGCATGTTGGGCAATGAGAAACGAAATGCTGCCCTGACGCACGCACTCGGCATTCTTTGGTACCATGTCGTAGCCCATAATCTGCACGTTACGGCGATTGGTGCGCAAAAGGAACTCACCCACCAGATGAGCCTTCGAATTGAAAGTGATGCAATGATGCACCTGAGGATGCTCAGCAAAGAAAGTCTCAAGAATACGATCGTATTCCTCATGGCTCCCCCCCATCGGTAAATTGACCTCAATAATAGAAATATTTGGGAAATGATCCACCATATAATGACGGAAGCCTGTCTCGCGATTCGACTGCTGTTTAGACCCGACATGACCATTCTGGAGTTGCTTCATCAACATAATCTCATTTTCCTTCGATGCGATAAGCATCAGCATACGGGCAGCGAAATAGCCGCTTTGAAAAGAGTCCTGTCCATAAAAAGCTAAAGGCTTCAAGTCTGGCAGATAGGAGTCGAGCAGAATAAAAGGAATGCCCTGTTCTGACAATTTATTGGCAAAATCACTCGTCAACTCCAGTTTGGCAGGCACAACGATGACACCATCAGGCTTTAAAGACAAGCAATCAGCGGTAGCCTTTGAGAAGGTAGCATCGTTGAAGCGCTCGTAATAGATAATCTTCAGCGATACCTGAAAATCGCGACGACGTGCAGTGGCAGTCTGCACCCCCTCTTCAATTTCGTCCCAATAGGCCTCGCTCTCGTGCACGGGCATGATACATACGAAGGTATAGTCTTTGTTGTAAGCTAAAGCCGACGCATAGACATTGGGCTGATAGTCCATTTCCTCAAGAGCTTTCTCTACGCGCTCACGTGCACTTTTCGATACGTTAGGTCTGTCATGCAAAACACGGTCGACCGTGCCTACCGACACACATGCGCGTTCAGCAATATCCTTTATCCTAATCTTCCCTGTTGCCATATCCGTGAATATTTCCGTGCAAAGGTATAAAAAAAAAAGCAAAACGACAAAAAAGGAAGGCGCATTTTTCGCCTTCCAAACTTTATATTAGAACTTGTAAGTATATCCGAAACTTATGACATGCCGATTTCCTTCATCGTCGTCATCCCCATAAGACTTCTGAAACAGGTATTTCACATCAAGCCAATGATGCTTTCGGAGTCTGATCTCCGTGCCAGCCGAATAGCGGATCTTCTCCAACCCATTAGC
>CAMWKM010000079.1 GCA_947174835.1 uncultured Prevotella sp. | reverse complement strand
CCATCAAGGGACTGAACGAGATGGAACATGCCGGTTTCAGTTCGAGTGTCATCCGTGGCCTAAAAGCCGGAGCGAAATAAATCAAGAATAAATACAAAATACAAACAATCATTAAGAGCAAAGAAAATATGGACGAACAACTGAAACAGATAGGCGAACGCCTCCACGGACTGCGCGACGTGCTCGACATTACGGTCAGTGAGATGGCAGAGACCATCGGCATTAGCCCGGAAAAATACGAAAAGATAGAACGGGGCGAACTTGACATTACGATCTCCAACCTG
Organism: uncultured Prevotella sp.; assembly: GCA_947174835.1. Classification (GTDB taxonomy): domain Bacteria; phylum Bacteroidota; class Bacteroidia; order Bacteroidales; family Bacteroidaceae; genus Prevotella. Next base: position 13,593 of record CAMWKM010000079.1, on the reverse strand, counting down.
ATGAAGATAGCCCACAAATATGGCGTCAGTGCCGAGGAACTGATGTTTGCCGAGACACCACACATGAAATCATACTTTGTGGTGCGCAAAGGACAAGGTATGTCGGTAGAGCGTACCAAGGCTTACAAGTACCAGAGCCTTGTCAGCGGGTTCGTCAATCATAAGGCCGACGTATTCATTGTCACCGTCGAGCCAACTCCCAGTGCCCGCGCCATCTACAAGAATACACACAAGGGACAGGAGTTCAACTTAGTGTTAGAAGGCAAGATGGAACTCTACATCGGTGGCAAAACCATCGTATTAGACGAGGGCGACAGCATCTATTTCGACTCCACCAAGCCACATGGCATGTTGGCTGTAGGCGACAAAGCAGTGAAAATTCTCGCCTTTACAGTTGAGTAAAAGCAAAACAGTGTAGAAAGGAAATAAAAATGGTAGAAAGATTTTTCAAGCAGACACACTTTGAGTCTATAGAGGATTACAATCAGAATCTGGAGTTCATCATCCCTGAGAACTTCAACTTCGCCTACGACGTGATGGACGAATGGGCCAAGGAGAAGCCGGACGGTCTGGCTCTGCTGTGGACCAACGACCAAGGAGCAGAAATAAAAACCACTTTTGCAGAACTGAAAGAGCAGTCGGATCAGGCGGCCTCCTATCTTCAGTCGCTGGGCATCGGTAAGAACGATCCGGTGATGCTGATCCTGAAACGCCGCTACGAATGGTGGGTAGTGATGCTGGCACTCTGCAAGATAGGTGCCATCGTGATTCCCGCCACCCACATGTTGACAAAACACGATATTGTATATCGTAACACGAGAGCAAGCGTCAAGGCTATCATCTGTGTGGATGATGCCTACGTGACGAGCCAAATTGTCGAGGCCCTGCCCGAGAGTCCCACCGTCAAGGCATTGGTAGCCATCGGTGACAATGTCCCCGAAGGATTCCACGACTATCTGAAAGAGATTGCCGATGCTCCCAACTTCGAGCGTCCCACCTTTGTCAACACTAACGACGACACGATGCTGATGTATTTCACCAGCGGAACAAGCGGTGAGCCGAAGATGGTGGCCCACGACTATCTCTATGCAATGGGACATCTGACAACAGGTGTTTTCTGGCACAACCTGCACGAGGGTTCTCTCCATCTGACCGTGGCCGACACAGGCTGGGGCAAGGCTGTCTGGGGCAAGTTCTACGGCCAGTGGTTTGCCGGTGCAACGGTATTTGTCTTCGATCACGAAAAGTTCAATGCCGACACACTGCTGCGCCAGATAGAGAAATACCGAGTGACCAGTTTCTGCGCACCGCCCACCATCTACCGTTTTATGATTCGTGAAGACCTGTCGAAGTATGACCTTTCTTCATTGGAGTACTGCACAACGGCCGGTGAGGCACTGAACCCCGCCGTATTCGACAAGTTCAAGGAAAAGACCGGCATCCAGATGATGGAAGGTTTCGGCCAGACGGAGACGACAATGACGCTGGGCACCTTCCCTTGGATGACACCGAAGCCCGGCTCTATGGGTATTCCCAACGCCCAATATGACATTGACCTCATCCGTGCCGACGGCACATCCTGCGAAGATGGTGAGAAGGGCGAGATTGTGGTACGCGTCGGCGACCGCAAGCCTATCGGCCTCTTCAAGGAGTATTACCGCGATCCGGAACTGACCCGCGAGGTTTGGCATGACGGTCTCTATCATACAGGCGATATGGCTTGGCGCGACGAAGATGGCTACTACTGGTTTGAAGGCCGCATTGACGATGTTATCAAATCCTCCGGTTACCGCATCGGTCCGTTTGAAGTAGAGTCGGCTCTGATGACCCACCCCGCTGTTGTGGAGTGTGCCATCACGGGTGTGCCCGACGATGTTCGCGGCATGGTAGTGAAGGCTACTGTTGTTCTTGGCAAGGAATGGAAAAACAAGGCTGGCGATGAACTGATTAAGGAACTGCAACAGCACGTCAAAAAGGAGACAGCCCCCTACAAATATCCGCGTATCGTGGAGTTTGTCGACGAACTGCCAAAGACTATTTCCGGCAAGATTCGCCGTGTGGAGATCCGTCAGAAGGACAGCTGCAAGAAATAAGAATCCTTATAAGTGCTGCATTAGCATCACTAACAATGGAATGGACACCATCGAAAGCAAAGTGGTTACGAAAGTGATTTCGGCCATCAGCGTGGTGTCCTTTCCATATTTCAGACAGAGAATGGTACCGTAGGTAGCCACCGGCATGGCGACGACCACCGTATTGATGCCCACCACGAAGAGATCGAAGCCCAAAGCCATACACAGGAAATAGATGCCAACAGGCAAGATGACCAGTCGGAAAAGCGTGGTGGCATAGACGGTAGGAGTGCCCAACAGGGCTTTCAAAGGCAGATGTGACATTGACGAGCCAATAATCAACAGAGCAGCCGGTACGGTAATGTTGCCAATCATCGTCAGCGGCTGACTGACAACCGTGGGAACATGATCTATCCCGAAGGCTACAATAAGTATGGCAGCATAGGCTGCAAGCATCGGAGTGCCATAGAGCACTTTCCTGTTAAACTTTTCCCGACTATTGCCTTCACCACCTGTTACCATCATTGTACCAATGGTGAAGACCGCAAATGTATTGACGACGTTCAGCACGGCAGCATAGAACACAGCCTGATGACCAAAGATTGAGGCCACCACCGGATAACCCATGAATCCCACATTACCAAAGATAAGAGCAAAAGCGATGACACCTCTGTCCTCCGACCGACGCCCCAGCAAACGCGACAATCCCCAAGCCAATAGCGTGAGCACTATATAAGTCAGCGTGCTAATGCCCAACAAAGGCAGAATATAGCGACGATCAGGCAGTTCACCACTCATGGCCGAGGACAGAATCAGCGACGGACAGGTGATGTCGAGAACCAGTTTGGAGAGGCGCTTGTCAAACGTGCCGCCCATATATCCCAGTTTGCCAGCCACATATCCCACAACGACGATGGCAAACAATGTGATCATAACTGCATACATCATGCAAAAATATTCCTTTTATATCATTTTTATAAATCAGCGTGCAAAATTACAAAGAAATTTCGTAAATTTGCACACGACAAGTGAAAAGTGCAAGAAATGAAAAAAAGAATTGTCATCAAGATTGGTTCCAACGTGCTGACACGAGAAGACGGCAAATTAGACGTGACCCGTATGTCGGCATTAGTCGACCAGGTGGCATGGCTTCGCAAACATGATTTTGAGGTCATACTCGTATCGAGCGGTGCCGTAGCCTGCGGACGACGCGAGCTAACCATTGACCACGCCCTCGACTCAGTGGAACAGCGTCAGTTGTTCTCGGCCGTGGGTCAGGTAAAACTCGTCGGACTTTACTATGACCTGTTCCGTGAATTTGGCATCCATGTTGGTCAGGTGCTTACTATGAAGGAGAACTTCGAGCCGGGCGAGCAATACCGTAACCAACAGGCTTGCATGACGGTGATGCTGGAGAACGGGGTGTTGCCCATCGTCAACGAGAACGATACTGTCAGTGTCACCGAGTTGATGTTTACCGACAACGATGAACTCTCAGGACTCATTGCACTGATGATGGAGGCCGACACCTTGATTCTGCTCTCCAACATTGACGGCATTTTCACAACACGTCCCGATGACCCCAATGCAGAACTTATTCGTGAAGTGGCTCCCGGACGCGACCTCTCAGAATATATCCAACCCGAGAAGAGTGCTTTCGGACGAGGCGGTATGCACTCGAAATATACCACAGCCTCGAAAGCACAACAGGCCGGCATTCGTGTTATTATCGCCAACGGTGAGCGCGATGACATTCTCATCGACTTGATAGAGCGCAAAGCACAGACACCGCACACAGAATTTCAACCATGCATCTGACAGAAACTTTTCAGCGGGTGAAACAGGCCAGCAAGTCATTGGGCCTGCTGACCGACAGCCAACGCAACGAAATATTACAGGCTGTAGCCGATGCTATCATCGACAATAAGGAGCGCATACTGACAGCCAACGCACGCGACTTGGCCAGAATGGACAAGGACAACCCACTCTACGATCGTCTGCAACTAACGGAGAGTCGTCTTGAAGACATCGCCAACGATATGCGCAACGTGGCCAAACTGCCCACTCCATTAGGGCATATCACCAAACAGAAGACTCTCCCCAACGGTTTGCGTCTCTGCCGTGTATCAGTGCCTTTCGGTGTCATTGGCATGATCTACGAGGCGCGTCCCAACGTGACCTTCGATGTATTCTCGCTCTGTTTCAAGAGTGGCAATGCCTGTGTACTGAAAGGCGGCAAAGATGCCGATGACTCTAACCGGGAGAGTGTGGCCCTCATCCATGAGGTGCTTGAACACTACGGTATTGCCAAAGATGCAGTCAGTCTGTTGCCGGCCACCCATGAGGCTACCGGTGAGATGCTGAATGCCGTGGGCTATATTGACCTATGTATTCCTCGCGGTGGTCGTAAACTGATAGATTTCGTGAGAGACACGGCCCGCGTACCGGTCATTGAGACCGGTGCCGGCGTGGTGAACACTTATTTCGACAAGGAGGGTGATAGGGAAATGGGCAGAGCTATCATCCTGAACGCCAAGACACGCCGCGTATCTGTCTGCAATGCCCTCGACTGCCTGCTGATTCATCAGGATCGCCTAAACGACTTAGAATATTTAGTATCTCCACAAGCAGACAAGAAGGTGATCATCTATGCTGACGAGAAAGCATACGCTATCCTTGATGGAAAATATCAGTATCTGGAGCATGGCACCGCCGAAAGTTTCGGCACCGAATTTATGGATTACAAGTTAGCCGTTAAAACTGTCAGTTCGCTCAACGAGGCCATTGAGCATATTGACCAATACGGCTCGGGACACAGCGAAGCCATCATCACAGAGAATGCAGACACGGCCCACCGCTTCCAACAATATGTCGATGCCGCCTGTGTCTATTGGAACGCCCCCACGTCGTTTACTGACGGTGCTCAGTTTGGTCTCGGTGCCGAAATAGGCATCAGCACACAGAAGCTCGGTCCCCGAGGTCCCATGGCCCTTGAGGAGATATGCACCTACAAATGGCTCATTGAAGGAGAAGGACAAATCAGGAAATAACAACCACTATATATATGAAAAGTTTTATCAATGTGGAGGATATCGGTGACCTCCGTCAAGCACTCACCGAAGCACAGGAAATCAAGAACGACCGTTTCAAGTATCAACATCTGGGCCGCAACAAGACCTTGATGATGATTTTCTTCAATAATAGTCTGCGTACCCGCCTCTCTACCCAGAAGGCAGCCATGAATCTCGGCATGAACGTCATTGTACTCGACGTCAATGCCGGAGCATGGAAACTGGAGACAGAACGAGGTGTCATTATGGACGGTGACAAGAGCGAGCACTTGCTGGAAGCCATCCCCGTGATGGGCTGCTACTGCGACCTCATCGGTGTACGCTCGTTTGCCGGCCTCAGCGACCGCGAATACGACTATGCCGAAACGGTGCTCCACCAATTCATCAAATATAGCGGTCGTCCTGTCTTCGCTATGGAGACAGCCACCGTGCATCCCCTGCAGGCCTTTGCTGACCTGATTACTATTTCTGAATATTCAAAGCAATCAGAGACAAAACGCCCCAAGGTCGTCCTCACCTGGGCACCTCACTGCCGCGCCCTGCCACAAGCCGTGCCCAATTCGTTTGCTCAATGGATGAATGCAGCCGACGTGGACTTCGTCGTCACCCACCCCAAAGGCTACGAACTTGACCCGAAGTTTGTTGGAAATGCACGTGTGGAATATGATCAGAAGAAAGCCTTCGAGGGTGCCGACTTCATTTATGCCAAGAACTGGTCGAACCCGGGCGTGACCAATCCTGCCGACTACGGCAAGATTACCTGTGAAGATCGCGCATGGACCGTTGATACCGATCACATGGCATGGACTAACAACGCTAAGTTTATGCATTGTCTGCCTGTGCGCCGTAACCTCATCGTGACGGACGATGTCATTGAATCACCGAACAGCATTGTCATTCCAGAGGCTGCCAACCGCGAAATCAGTTGCTCGGTAGTTCTCAAACGAATGCTCGAAAAGCTTGATCCTATTGCTCTCTGACGACGGCAAAGCGTTTAACGACCGCTCCATCGTAGGTTTTGACGGTCAGCACAACTGAGTCGGCATCAGCCTGAATAAGCGGAATACTGAGATAAGTGCGTGAAGAATAATACTGAGGCACACCGGCTTGATCGTGGTGTAGACTTAGATAAAGAGTGCGGCTGCCATCGGGATTGAACATCAGCGTATCCCGTGAGCAGCCCACTTGTTGCACTGCCGCCTCATCATCAGTGGCACCAAGCATCAGATAGACCGACAAATTCAGATAGCGACGGGAGCGTGCCAGCCAAACACTTTCCAACTTAACCGGATCGGTTTTCAGCGTATCAATGTTACACGGGGTAATGACTCCTACCCTATCCAATCCAAGAACCTCAGCCCCCTGCTCCACCTTTTTATAATAAAAGACGGCACGATAAACGGTGTCGGCTTTCGGCAGCAGTTTAGAAAAGAACGAATTGGCTATCGTAAAACGCTCATCGTCATCAGTGACAAAGGATAGCACCCGACTATCTGACGAGGTATAGCCATCGGCCATCTCGGCCACCATCTGCGAATAATGCCCCTCACCTTTGTCGTAGACATCCTGAGTGCAGGCTACCAGCAAGAAAGACAGCACTATCGCCACATACAGGACATACTTCATGACTGAGCGTTTTTCCAGTTTCTGACAGGATTGGCATACATCGTGAGCATCTTTTCACGCAAGAAAGGCTCGTCTTTCTCCAGGAGTTTAACCTTTGCTAACTGACCTTTTAGGTAAGCTTCAAAGCGCTGTCGATCAGCATCGGTATAGTAGTCGGCATACTCAGTAGTACCGCTCAGTTCGTCGGCAGCGAGATAATTGCAGGGATAAAAGGTATAACCAAGGTGAATCTCTCTGTCCATACGCTGGGCCAAAGCTGTGAAAAGTTCGTTCTTAGGCAATCCCTTCAACTGATCGAGCCATTGGTTTACGGGCGTACCACAATGGTATCTGACACGCCCCTTATAGCCAAAGATGCCCGTTTTCATATTGTCTAAATCATCCTGCTTACTTTTCTTAAAGGCTGGATTATCGCGTTTCTGCTGAAATTCCTGTGCCTTCAGATAGTCGCAGGGATCAAATTCATAGCTGATAGTCAATGGCACGATATTCAGGTCGCGCAACTTCTCCACGAAGTCGCTGCCCTCGCCACCCATTGCCAGCATCTTCAGCACCGACTCCTGAGTGCGATCATCAGAATCCTTCGCGCGGCCCTCACGCTGCGCAATCCAGATATTCTCTTTTTTATGCGTAACGGCAAAATGGATATAGCGGCTCATCAACAGACTGGACTCCATCATCTCGTGGGGCGTCAAGCCACGACGCACGGTGAAAGCCTTATTCATACGAACGAGCCGTTTGATCCAAGGATAGATAAGCAGGTTATCACCGATGCCGATTTCCACAGTGGTAGGATAGCCATTCTTAATGAGCAGCAGGTCAAGGAAAGCCGAATCGAGGACAATGTCGCGGTGGTTGGACACAAAGGTATAACGCAGTTGCTTATCCCTCGGCAGCATACGTTCATCAAGCGTACAGCCATCAGTATGCTTGCGGATGATGTATTTCACCACAGGCTTCATGAAGCGTATCTGGAAGTCAAGCGGTGACTTCACACCGATGAAAGCCAATTGCAGCAGGCCATTGCGCATAAACTTGGGCAGCCAAGGAGCAAAACCCTTCATAATGAGACTGAACTGGCGATCGTTCAGCAAATCATTGAACGCCTGTTTCATCTCTTCCGGCTCATACGGCCGAATGTCGTTGAACTGCTCTATACCCTCTACCATAAGAACTAAAACTGATTTTCAACAATATCGGTCAGGACATCCTTCATTTCAAGTCCGGCAGCACGCACCTGCTGGGGAATAAAACTGGTAGCCGTCATGCCCGGCGTAGTGTTGATCTCCAGCATATTAATCTGGTCACTACCATCCTCACCCCGAGTAATGATGTAATCAATACGGATAATGCCGTTGCAATGCAGAATATCGTAGATGGCCGATGTCAGGTCCTGCACACGTTTGGCCAGTTCGTCAGGAATACGAGCGGGAGTAATCTCCTCTACCTGACCGTTGTACTTAGCATCGTAGTCGAAGAACTCGTTCTTGGTAACGACCTCCGTCACAGGCAGCACGACTGTCTTCTGCTTGGTCTTGTAGCAGCCGACAGTGATCTCCGTACCATCAAGATACTGCTCAATCATCACCTCATCGCTCTCCATCATTGCCTTGCGTATGGCAGAAGCCAGCTGGTCAGGCTTTCGAACCTTAGACACACCGAAAGAGCTACCATCATTGGCAGGCTTGACGAAACAAGGCATACCCACGATGTCAATAATCTCCTTCTTGTTGATCTGACGTTCTTGTCCATGACGCACCAGCACGCTCTCAGCCACCTTTACGCCAAAGCCCCGCAAATACTGGTTAAGCATAAACTTGTCGAAAGTCAGTGCTTCCACCAGCACACCGCTGGTACTATATGGAATATGGACCAAATCAAGATAGCCCTGCAAGATGCCATTCTCACCGGGAGTGCCGTGAATTGTGATATAAGCATAATCGAACAGGCGAATCTTACCGTCCTCCGTAAACGAGAAATCATTCAGGTTAATGCGCGAGGTGGTGCCGTTTGGCAACCGCACCTGCCAATCGGTGCCTTTCACATCAACGACATATACATTATATCGTTCTTTGTCGAAAAAAGAATAGATGCCATGAGCCGAACGCAAGGATACATCGTGTTCAGAAGAGTCGCCACCGCAAATAATGGCAATTGTACGTTTTTGCTGTTTCATAGTATATTATTATTTTTTATTCTGTTTCTCCATTTCTCTATCAAAGCATTCAAATCATCAGGCATATCTCCTGTGAAGTCCATCTGCTGACCAGTCGTAGGATGCACGAAACCGAGAGTGCGCGCATGAAGAGCCTGACGCGGACAGAGTTTGAAGCAGTTCTGTATGTAAGCCTTATAGCTGGCTGTTCGCTCCCCCCTGAGAATCTGATCACCGCCATAGCGCTCATCGGCAAAAAGCGGATGCCCGATATGTTTCATGTGGGCACGAATCTGATGAGTGCGGCCAGTCTCCAGCACACACTCCACCAGCGTAGTGTAGCCATAACGCTCCAATACCCGATAGTGGGTAACAGCAGGCTTTCCAATCTCCGACTCCGGTGGGAAGACCTCCATACGCAAGCGATCCTTTGGGTCACGCCCAATATTTCCTTCAATGCGACCTTCATCCTCCACAAAATTACCCCATACTAAAGCAATATAGCTGCGGTGGGTATCGTGCTTGAAAAACTGCTTGCCCAAATCTGATTTGGCCTCGGGTGTCTTAGCCACGACCAAAAGGCCACTGGTATCTTTGTCTATACGATGAACCAATCCCACTTGTGGATCGTTGGGATCATAGGAAGGCAGATGGCGCAGATGCCAAGCGACAGCATGTACCAATGTACCGTGGAAATTGCCGCATCCGGGATGCACCACCATTCCCGCTGGCTTATAAATCACCATCAAATCGTCGTCTTCATAGCGAACGTCCAACGGAATATCCTCCGGTTCTATAGTGGTATCGAAATGCGGGCGATCCAGTTTCAGAGTGATCACATCGCCCGAACGTACTTTATAATTACTCTTAACGGGACGATCGTTGACAAAAAGATAGCCGGCCTCAGCAGCCTGCTGGATGCGGTTACGGGAAGAACGCTGCGTATGCTCTGTCAGATACTTGTCAATGCGCAACGGCACCTGACCACGATCTACCTCCAATCGCAAGTGCTCATAGAGTTGACCATCGGTATCGTCTTCCATGTCAACACCGTTCTCAATCAACCAGTTCTCCTCGTCAATCCCCATATTATTCTATCGGTGCTTCCAATACCTCTTCCATATCATCAGGCTCGTCACTGACACCTTCCAGTCCGTAGTCCTCGATAAGTTCATTCATATCTGCATCTTCGCCCACCAGACCGTTGCCAATGAGCAACGTCAGATGCGACTCCTTGGCCACCAAATCACCGGAAGCCAATCTGCGACCATCACACAAAATGCCGTAGACCCAATCCTTTTCACCCTCAACGAGTTTCGGAGGCAAGACCACAAAATCGAGAGCCAACAGCTTGGCTTGAGCCTCACGATAGCTGCTGTTGTCTATCAAATCAGGAATAGGCACACGAGGCAACGTGAGTGAGTTGATAGTCACATAAACAATACGTCCTTCCTTCACCAACGATCCTGCTATCGGCTGCTGAAGCACCACACAACCAGATGGCATCTCCTTGATATAAGTGGAATCGTTGGCCACGATCATCAACCCTTTTTCCTGTGCCACCTCAATGGCCCGGGTATAATTCAGCCCGCTCAGTTCGGGTACCGCCACACCTTCACCGTGGTGAGTATAGGCGTTCAGTCCCCACATAACACCCGTCAACAGAAGTCCAACGACAACAATCATTGCCAGTATGTTCAGCCACAGGAACGGGGCTTTCAGTTTATCGACAATATCTTTGAAACTCATACTTATTTTCGCTTCTCTACATAATTTGTTGCAAAGTTACGAAAAATATCTCAGCAAACAAGTTTTTTGGCAGAAAAATTGCACCCGGATGCAACGTAGTCACATCCGGGTGCAAACTCTATGTTCCAACGAACACGGATTACTTACCGTGGTGCTCGTCAGACACGGTCAACTTTTTACGGCCCTTTGCGCGGCGTGAAGCCAAAACGCGACGACCATTCTTGGTGGCCATACGCTCGCGGAAACCATGCTTGTTCACGCGGCGACGATTGTGCGGCTGAAATGTTCTTTTCATTGCTTTATACTATTTTTATTTGTTATTATTGACGCTTTTGGGCTGCAAAATTACACAAATCTTTTGAATTACGCAAGAAATCAGCGAAATTTAGCAAAAGTTTTTATGTTTTTTTCAAGAAAATGCGTACCTTTGCAGCCGAAAAATATTAAAACATACATTATTATAAAGGTATATGATTAACTCACAAGACATTAAAAAGGGCACTGCCATTCGTATGGACGGTGGCATTTGGGTTTGCATCGACTTCCAGCATCGCAAGCCGGGTAAGGGCAACACCATCATGATTATCAAGTTGAAGAACGTCAGCGACGGTCGCGTGCTGGAGCGTCGTTTCAATATCGGTGAAAAGTTGGAGGACGTAATCATCGAGCGTCGTCCCTATCAGTATCTGTACGAAGACCAGTCGGGTCGCATCTTCATGAATCAGGAGACCTTTGAGCAGATTCCCATTGACAACGAACTGGTGATTGGCCATGAGTTCATGAAGGAGAGCGACATCGTGGAAGTGGTCAGCGATACCACCGACGGCACCGTTCTCTATGCAGAAATGCCTGTAAAGACCATCCTGCGCGTCACCCACTCTGAGCCCGGCATCAAGGGCGACACTGCTACCAACACCTTGAAGCCTGCCACTCTGGAGACTGGTGTTGAGGTTCGTGTGCCCCTGTTCATCAATGAGGGCGACCTGATTCAGGTTGACACCCGCGACGGCTCTTATCTGGCTCGTGCCAAGGAATAATCATTGATCATTGGACTTTGAAATACTCAGTTATCGTACCAGTCTACAATCGTCCCGATGAAGTGGACGAGTTGCTGGAGAGCCTTTGCTCCCAGACGCTGAAAGACTTTGAAGTTATCATTGTAGAGGACGGTTCCAAAATCACCTGCAAGGATGTTTGCGACAAGTACGCAAGCATCCTTGCTTTGCATTATTACTACAAGGAGAATAGCGGACCAGGTCAGAGCCGAAACTACGGTGTGGAACGAGCCAACGGTGAATATGTGTTGATCATCGACTCCGATGCCGTGACTCCCGCAGGCTATCTGCAAGCTATCGACGACGAACTGCACCGTCAGCCCAGCGATGCATGGGGAGGACCTGATGCTGCCCATGAGTCGTTTACCGACGTACAGAAGGCTATTTCCTACGCCATGACCAGTTTTTTCACTACGGGAGGCATCCGCGGTGGCAAGAAGCAACTCGACAAGTTTTATCCACGCTCGTTTAATCTGGGCATTCGTCGCGAAGCCTATTTAGCACTGGGCGGATTCTCCCAAACGCGCTTTTCGAAGATGTCGCTCTATGGCGAGGACATTGACTTCTCCATCCGTATTTATAAGGCTGGCTATACGTGTCGGCTTTTCCCTGATGCGTGGGTATGGCACAAGCGCCGCACTGACTTCCATAAATTCTGGCGGCAGGTCTATAACAGCGGCTATGCTCGTGTCAACTTGTGGCGTATGTACCCAGAGGCACTGAAGCCCGTTCATGCACTGCCATCGGTGTTCACCCTCGGTGTGGCTGCCCTATTGGTACTGGCTCCATTCACCTACGGACTATCGCTTGCGCTATTAATGCTCTATGCCCTACTCATCCTTGTCGACTCCAGCGTGCAAGCCAAGAGCCTAAAGGTGGGATTCTTAGCCGTTGTTGCCGTCTTCATACAACTCATCGGCTACGGCATCGGATTCATCGAGTCGCTCTTTAGCGGAAAATTGCGCTAATAACTATGGACAAGCTGAACATCAACCAGTGGGCAGTCGAAGACCGACCACGTGAGAAACTCATGCGGCTGGGGACAGCGGCACTTAGCGATGCCGAGTTGCTGGCCATCCTCGTCGGTTCCGGCTCGACAAAGGAAGATGCCGTCACGCTGATGAAGCGCATACTGGCCGACTGCCACAACAACCTGAACACATTAGGAAAGATGAGCATTCACGACCTGTGTCAATACAGGGGTGTAGGTGAAGCCAAGGCCATCACGATCCTTGCAGCCTGCGAACTGGGCAAGCGCCGTCAGATGGAAAAGCCTGAAGCGCGACCCGATTTGAGTTCCGCCACCCGCATCTACAATGAGATGCACCCCTTGATGCAGGATCTCGACGTGGAAGAATTCTGGCTCCTGCTCATGAATCAGAATCACCGACTTATAAAGAAAACATGCATTGCCCACGGCGGCATCTCAGAAGTGTCAGTCGACATCCGTATCTTGATGCGTGAGGCCGTATTGGCCAATGCCACCATTGTGGTCGTCTGCCACAACCACCCCAGCGGCAACATCACCCCCAGCCGACAGGACAATGCCCTCACTGACTGCATCAAAAGAGCCTGTGAGGTGATGCGTCTCCACTTCATGGACCATATCATCATTACTGATGGGCAGTATTTCTCCTACTATGAGGCAGGCCGACTCTAATCTACACTCATATCTCTGCGAGCCATAGAACCATCTCCCTTTGCCATTTCACTTCCGACTCACAAGTCCATATTGCCCCAATTCTGGAACGAAAAACAAAAATACCAAAAGATTATCTTTTGCCGTTCAAAAGATAATCAAATGGGGGGGGCAGAAAAATTGATTATCAAATGGTCGGCATTTGATAATCAAATGACTTGGAAAA
>CAMWKM010000078.1 GCA_947174835.1 uncultured Prevotella sp. | reverse complement strand
ATATGGATTCAACCATATCAAGTCAGATAAAAAGATTTTTGTTGTTTTAGAATTTTTAAGAATGATGCTGGTGGCAGGTAAAAGAATAATGACTATCTTTGCGGCAACATTAAAGATAATGGTATGTATAATTTTTAAAAGTTAGTATTTATGAACAAATTGTTTTTTATGGCTGCTTTTGCCGTTATTTTTTCGTTCTTGCAAAAGGCTGAGGCCTGCACAGGTATCACACTGAAGACAACCAATGGTTGCACGGTTACGGCACGTACCATTGAGTGGGCTGGTAATGACATTGGAAGTAACTACACCATTGTGCCCCGGGGCTACCACCAGCGTTCGCTCACACCCGATGGGAAGAAGAATGGTATGGAGTTTACTGCACGCTATGGCTATATAGGTCTTGCTGTAGAGCAGGCAGACTATGTGGTTGAAGGAGTCAACGAGGCTGGACTTGCTGCCGGTTTGTTCTATTTCCCAGACTATGGCGAGTATGAGCCTTACGTGGAAGCAGAGAAGGATCATACGATCAGCGACTTTCAGCTTGTTTCATGGATACTAAGCAACTTCAAATCTATCGACGAGATGGAGCAAGCCATGAAGGACATACATGTCGTGGCTACTGACCCTCGTTCCAACACCGTCCACTGGCGCATCACGGAACAGAGTGGCCGTCAGGTGGTGCTTGAGATCGTAAACCGTACTCCCAAGTTCTATGAGAATACCCTCGGTGTATTGACCAACTCACCGACCTTCGACTGGCATCTGACCAACTTGAACAACTATACCAATCTCTCTGCCGGCCCTATCAAAACGCGTAAAGTGGGCGATATCACCCTCACGGCATTCGGTGGCGGTGGCGGTCTTCACGGCATTCCAGGCGATATGACGCCTCCTTCCCGCTTCATTCGTGCTGCTTTCTTTCAGGCGACAGCCCCCAAGTTTGCCGATCCACAGAAGACGGTTGAACAGGCATTCCATATCCTCAACAACTTCGACATCCCTACAGGCATACAGTTTACGGAAGGACAGCCTGTGCCCGACATTCCAAGTGCAACCCAGTGGACTGTAGCAACAGATCTTGTCAACCGTCGCATCTACTACCGTACCATGTACAACAGCTCCATTCGCTGCTTCGACTTGAATAACATAGACTTCGGTAAGGTGACGTTCCAGTGGGCTCCGTTGGATGAAGTAAAGATACAGCCGGTGGAAATTCTGAAAGTGAAGTAATCTTGAGCTATTTCACAGTATGATATTAAGGTGAACAAGAGCCTGTTGACCTTGTTCCTTTTTTCACATCTTTTGCGTTGATAATGCAAAAGATGTGATTTTTATTAGAAGCAATTTGGGAGGTATAGACTATTTCCCCAAAAGATAATCAAATGGCGACCAAAAGATAATCAAATGGGGGGTGTATAAAAATTGATTATCAAATGGTCGGCAATTGAT
Source organism: uncultured Prevotella sp. (assembly GCA_947174835.1). Classification (GTDB taxonomy): domain Bacteria; phylum Bacteroidota; class Bacteroidia; order Bacteroidales; family Bacteroidaceae; genus Prevotella. The sequence continues at coordinate 12,506 of CAMWKM010000078.1, read as the reverse complement.
AATCAAATGGCGAGCAAAAGATAATCAAACGGAAGTGAAAAGATAATCAAACCGAAGTCAAAAGATAATCAAACCGCGACCAAAAGATTATCGGATAAAAAAGTTTAATATTGGTTTGGGGTGAATTATTTGCAAAATGGCAGTGCAATTACAAAAATAATGATTAATTTTGCAGCGTCTAAGCAAATAATATCAAGGTATATCAAATAATCACATACTTATGAATGAGAAAATCAATGCTACACTGAAGTCTGCCGATACGGAAGACTGGATTGACTACCACATCGTGCGTCCGTTTACTTACTATTTGGCTTGCTTCTTTGCCCGTTTGGACATACACCCCAATACCGTGACTATCGCTTCTATGATTATCGGTGCGGGAAGTGCCTTTTTCTTTGCTCACGGCAGTTTCTATTACGAAGGCACGTGGGGTGTTTTCTGCAACTTAATGGCTTTCCTGTTGCTCTTTATTGCCGATATACTCGACAATACCGATGGTCAGTTGGCTCGTATGACTGGTAAGAAAAGTCCGTTAGGGCGAATCCTCGACGGGGCCGCCGGCTTTGCCTGGTATATTCCCATCTATGTGGCTCTGGTCTATCGCTTCTATCAACATCACGGACTGGAGTTCGGTTGGCTGAATATCGAAGATACTGAGCAGAATGTGCTTATTGCTACGGCTGTCGTGTTTGTCCTGGCTCTAATTTCTGGCATCGCCGGGCTGGCCAAACAGCAGCGCATAGCCGACTACTACATTCAGACCCACCTCTTCTTTCAGAAAGGTGAGAAGGGCAGCGAACTGGATAATTCGGCTGTAGAAAAAGAGAAGTATGAGCGAATGACTTGGAAGGATAATTTTACGGAGAAGTTTTTCCAAAGGACATACGTGAACTATACCGTCAGTCAGGAGAAAATCACCCCGGAGTTCCAGAACCTGCTGTCGCTGTTGCGCCAGAAATATGGAGCTACGGAGAACTTCCCCGAGTCGGTACGAACAGAGTTCTATCGCAATTCAAAGGCGTTGATGAAGTATATCTTTCTGCTCATCTTCAACTTCCGCACGGCTTACCTGTTCCTTTTCTGTATGCTTGATGTGCCCGTACTGACCTTCTTCTTCGAGATCATTGTGGTGTCGCTCATTGCTTGGTATGTGGTTCGCCGTCATGAAGCATTTTGTAAAAAAATTGCTCAGACGCTGAAGTAAACTCTGGACTGATGAAATGGACTAAACAAAAAGTCAACAACCTGTTTTTCTTTCTGGGTGTGGTGACAGTGATGGTGATGATGTTCACTTTCGATGTCAGTCTTGTCGAACTGTGGAATCATATCTGCCATGCCGGCTACTGGTTCATACCCATTGTGGGCGTCTGGTTCATTATCTATGCCATCAATGCGTGGGCTTGGTACTGCATTATCAGAAGCAACAAAAATCCGGATGAAAGCGTCAGCTTCTTGCGCGTCTATCGGTTGACGATAACGGGCTATGCCCTGAACTATGCCACACCGGTGGGTGGCTTAGGGGGCGAGCCTTATCGCATCATAGAGTTGTCGAAGAACATCAGTCAGGACCATGCCGCATCGTCGGTCATCCTCTATGCCATGATGCACATCTTTGCTCATTTCTGGTTTTGGTTTATTTCCATATTTATTTATTTGGTGTTAGTGCTCATCGGTGATCTGCCCATTACTACAACAATCGCAGTGGTGCTTGCACTTATCTTCGCCCTCTGTCTGTTGGCTTTCTATGTCTTTTCGAAAGGCTATCGCAATGGCTTGGTGGTGAAGACCATTCGCTGGCTGGGTAAGATTCCTGGACTGAAAGGCTGGAGCCGACGTTTCTTGGAGCGTCACACGGAAACATTGCGCAACGTGGACGAGCAGATTGCTTCGCTCCACAAACAGAACAAACGTTCGTTTTACGAGAGTCTGATGCTTGAGTATTTCTCTCGCATTGTGCAAAGTCTGGAGATTTTCTTCATGCTTCTGCTCTTTGGTGTTGATTGTGGTGGTGGCCCTACGGGACTGCTGCTCACCTTTCTGCATTCCATCCTTATTCTGGCCTTTACCAGTCTCTTTGCCAATTTGATTGGTTTCCTGCCTATGCAACTGGGTGTTCAAGAGGGTGGTTTCGTACTTTCCATTGCAGCACTGGGACTTTCGGCAGCTTTGGGTATTTTTGTCAGTATCATCTGCCGTGTGCGGGAGATTATATGGATTGTCGTTGGTTTGGTGCTGATGAAGATTGATGGGCGCGTGTCTGATAAAACCTAAAACAATATAACAATGAAACAGAAACTATTATTGACGGCTTTGCTGATTCTTATCGCTCAGATGGTAGGAGCGCAGAGCCACCGTTTGTGGTATGCCCGTCCGGCCAGTCACTGGTTGGAGGCTCTGCCCGTAGGAAATTCCCATTTGGGAGCCATGATCTATGGCGGTACTGATGTGGAAGAAATTCAGTTGAATGAGGAGACTTTCTGGAGTGGATCGCCTCATAATAACGATAGTCAGGAGGCACTGGAGTATCTGCCACAGGTGCGCCAACTCATTTTCGATGGAAAGGAGCGGGAAGCCCATAAGCTGATGGACGAACACTTTGTGAAGGGGCCTCATGGTATGCGCTATCTGCCGCTGGTTAGTCTGAAACTGAAATTTGGCCATAATGACGTGACCGGTTACGAGCGGGCATTGAATTTGGGCGATGCCACTGCCACCACCTCTTATATATATAATGGTGTGAGATATCAGCGCACGGTGTTTGCCTCGCAGGCAGACAATGTTATTGTGGTACGGTTGACCGCAGATAGGAAGAATGCGCTGGCATTTGGTCTGAACATCATTAGTCCGTTGCCTTCTTCAGTTCATACACAGCCTGTCAGCATCCCATCTGGTGTGCGTCAGCAGATGGTTGCTTCGGTCAAAAATGTAGAACAGGAGGGCATTCCGGCTTGTCTGGAGGCTGAGTGTCGTGTGGAGGTTGTGACCGATGGTCGGGTGACTGATCTTCGTGAAAGCCTTCGTGTGGACGATGCGACAACGGCTGTGCTCTATATCACAGCGGCTACCAATTTTGTCAACTATCATGATGTGAGTGCTGATCCGGCTCGAAAGAATACTCAGGTGTTGGACGGTGTCTATGGCCGGGACTATAAGAAGTTGTTGAAGGCTCATGTGGACAAGTATCAGGAGCAGTACAATCGTGTCAGCCTGACGCTTCCCAGAAGTGAGGTCTCGATGCTGGAGACAGATCAGCGTTTGGCGAAGTTCTCTGAGAACTCTAAGAATACCGATCTCGACATGGTTTCGCTGATGATGCAATATGGCCGCTATTTGTTGATTTCGTCTTCGCAACCGGGTGGACAGCCGGCCAATCTGCAAGGAGTGTGGAACGATAAGATGAACGCTCCTTGGGACTCGAAATACACCATAAATATCAATACCGAAATGAACTACTGGCCTGCGCTGGTTGGTAATCTGGCAGAAACACAGCAGCCACTCTTCTCAATGCTGCACGATCTGAGTGTAACTGGTTCCAAGACAGCCCGTACGATGTACGACTGCCGTGGATGGGTGGCTCATCATAATACTGATCTTTGGCGCATTGCCGGTCCGGTGGACGGTACGTCTTGGGGTATGTTCCCCACGGGCGGTGCCTGGTTGACCACTCATATCTGGCAGCATTATCTTTACACGGGAGATCGCCAGTTCTTGGCCGACAATTACGAGGTGATGAAGGGTGCCGCAGACTTCCTCGTAGACTATATGCAGGAGCATCCCCAGTATGGTTGGGTGATGACTGTGCCCACCGTCTCGCCGGAGCATGGCCCCAAGGGTAAGGGAACGACGGTCACCGCCGGCTCAACTATGGACAATCAGATTGTGTTTGATGTCCTCAGTCAGACCCTTCAGGCTGCACAGGTGTTGGGTAAAGATACAGCTACTCTCTCTGCCCTCAGTGCTCAGTTGCAGAAATTGCCGCCTATGCAGATTGGTCGTTACGGACAATTGCAGGAGTGGATTATTGATGGCGACGATCCGAAGGATGAGCATCGTCATATTTCTCATCTTTACGGCCTTTATCCCTCGAATCAGATTTCTCCATATACCCATCCTGAACTCTTTACTGCTGCTGCCAACACGCTGAATCAACGTGGTGATATGGCTACGGGATGGAGCCTCGGTTGGAAAACCAATTTCTGGGCCCGTATGCATGATGGCAACCATGCCTTCCGCATCATCAAGAATATGCTCCATCTGCTGCCTGACGATTCAAAGGCCAAGGACTATCCTAACGGTCGTACCTATCCGAATCTTTTTGATGCCCACCCGCCGTTCCAGATTGACGGTAACTTTGGTGTAGCCGCAGGTATCTGTGAGATGCTGGTGCAAAGTCATGATGGAGCTATCCACCTGTTGCCTGCACTTCCTGATGAATGGAAGGAAGGGGATGTGAGGGGTCTGTGTACTCGTGGTGGCTTTGAGGTCAGTGAGCAATGGAATAAAGGACAGTTGAGCGAGGCTACCATTCGTTCAACCATCGGTGGTACGCTCCGTCTGCGTTCTTATGTACCTCTGACGGGTGAAGGACTGAAGCCTGCTGAGGGCGATTGTCCCAACGACCTGCTAAAGCCTGCTGCTGTCAAGCAGCCCTTGCAATCGAAGGAATTGAATGATTTTTCGCTTCTGCCTATCCGTCAGGTCTACGAATACGATATAGAGACCAAGTCTGGCAAGACCTATGTGGTCAGGGCGCAATAATGAATAATATTATAGCTGGGAATTATTTCATCAGCCACCGACCATCGTCGTCCTTTACCATAGGGACGACGATTTCTTCTTTAGTGCTGTCGGCATAGTTGATGAGTAGGAACACCTGCATCATTTGCGATTTAGGGCCTGTCGTGGTGCGGGTGGTTTCAATGGAGACAATGCCTTGATGGGCCTGTCGCTGTTTGTGGGCAAACTGCTTATAGGACACCAGCAACTGTTCGCGATAGCTTTCAGGGATACTGTCCATACCGGCACGGCCATTAAGGAAAGTCTCCGGATCACCGGCCATCAGATGTTTATAGCAATCTAAGGCAGTGTCCATAGCCTGCTCTTCCGGTGTCTTGCTTGTGCAAGCTACCAGAAAGGTGAGCACTGTCGATAGTAACAGACTCTTTCGCATGGCTTACTTCTGTCGGATAAACACATTGATTGGCGAGCCAGTCAGTGTCCAATGTAGACGTAACTGGTTCTCCAAGAAACGGCGATAAGGCTCTTTAACGTATTGTGGCAAGTTGGCATAGAACACGAAAGTGGGAATCTGCGTGTCAGGTACTTGACTCACATATTTGATTTTAATATACTTACCTTTGATGGAGGGTGGAGGGGTGGCCTCAATGATAGGCAGCATCACTTCATTGAGCTTACTTGTGCCAATCTTGATTTTACGATTCAAATAGACCTGTTTGGCTGTCTCCAACACCTTGAAAATACGCTGTTTGGTCAGGGCTGAAGCGAAGATGATGGGGAAATCCCTGAACGGAGCCATACGCTCACGGATGGCATTCTCGAAAGTATCAATGACCACCTGCGACTTTTCTTCCACCAAATCCCATTTATTCACTACCACCACCAACGACTTGTTGTTCTTCTGAATCAGTTGAAAGATATTCATATCTTGAGCTTCAATGCCACGAGTGGCATCAATCATCAAGATACATACGTCTGAATTTTCGATGGCACGGATGGAACGCATCACGGAATAAAATTCCAGATTCTCTGATACCTTGTTCTTGCGGCGTATACCAGCCGTATCTACCAGATAGAAGTCAAAACCAAACTTATCGTAGCGGGTATAGATGGAATCGCGGGTAGTGCCGGCAATGTCAGTTACAATGTTGCGTTCCTCACCGATGAAAGCATTGATGAGGCTTGATTTACCTGCATTTGGACGTCCCACCACAGCAAAGCGGGGAATGCCTTCCTCCAGACCGTCTTTCGGTTGTTCAGGCAGAATCTCCAATATCTTGTCAAGCAGGTCGCCCGTACCACTGCCTGTTGCAGCACTGATGCAGTAAGGATCGCCCAATCCCAGTTTGTAAAAATCATACTGTCCATAGAGATCTTTACCGTCATCGGCCTTGTTGGTAACCAACAGGATAGGCAGTTTGGCCTGACGCAGGATCTGGGCGACATCCATATCCAAGTCGGTTACACCATTTTTGATGTCACACACAAAGAGAACAAGGTCTGCTTCTTCCGTGGCGATAACAACCTGTTTGCGAATTTCTTCCTCGAAGATGTCATCACTCTTGACGACCCATCCGCCCGTGTCGACGACGGAGAACTCCCGCCCACACCATTCGCATTTACCGTATTGACGGTCACGAGTGGTACCGGCTTCATCGCTCACAATGGCCTGTCGGGAGTTTGTTAATCTGTTAAATAAGGTGGACTTTCCCACATTTGGACGTCCTACTATCGCCACTAAATTTCCCATAATGCATTACTTTTGGGTGCAAAGGTAACAAAAAATCCCGAAAACGCAAGCGATTTCGGGAGAATTAAATAGGTGACAGCCTTATTCGGGGTTGTAACCGAAATTGTTCAGTTCGCGCTTTGAAGAACGCCAGTCTTTGTCAACTTTGACGAAGATTTCCAAAAAAATGTGCTTGTCGAAAAACTTCTCAAGAGTCTTTCGAGCCTCTGTACTGACTTTCTTTAGTGCTACGCCCTGATGGCCGATAATAATACCTTTCTGTGAGTCGCGCTCTACATAGATGATAGCGTTGATATGAATCTGGCGGTCATCTTCCTTGAAGCGTTCAACGACAACCTCCACTGAGTAGGGAACTTCCTTGTCGTAGTAGAGCAGAATCTTTTCACGGATAATTTCTGATACGAAGAATCGGGCTGGTTTGTCTGTCAACTGGTCTTTGTCGAAGAAAGCGGGACTCTCGGGCAGCAATTCTTGAATACGCTTCAGAAGTATGTCTACGCCAAACTTGTTCTTGGCCGAGATTGGCAGAATCTCTGCATTAGGCAATAGCGAATGCCATTTCCCGACAATGTCAGCAAGCGCACTCTGGGCATTCTTAGATTTCTGGGCTCCGCCGAGTTCATCAATCTTATTGATGAGCAGAATCACTGGGATGGTCATCTTCTGCACCTTCTCCAGAAAGTCCATATTTTTCTCGGGGTTCTCCACTACGTCAGTGACATAGAGCAACACGTCGGCATCCTTGAGAGCAGACTCCGAGAATGCCAGCATTGACTCTTGCAACTTGTAGTTGGGCTTCAGTACACCTGGAGTGTCGCTGAATACAATCTGCATATCATCGGTATTAACGATGCCCATGATGCGATGACGAGTGGTTTGAGCTTTGAAGGTGGCAATAGAAATACGCTCACCAACCAATTGGTTCATGAGCGTACTTTTACCCACGTTGGGATTTCCAACAATGTTTACGAATCCTGCTTTGTGCATATTACTTTCCGTCATAGGCCCACTTCAGGAAAAGAGCTCCGTGAACGAAACCTGCTCCAAAGGCCGTCATGATGATGTTGTCACCTTTCTTCAACTGGGATTCATATTCCCAAATTGCCAAAGGAATGGTAGCAGCCGACGTGTTACCATAGCGCTCAATGTTGACCATGACCTTCTCCATGGGCATATCCAGCCGCTTTGCTACAGCTTCAATGATGCGCATATTGGCCTGATGGGGCACTACCCAGTCGATATGCTCCGTGTCCAAATTGTTGCGTTCAGCAATCAGGGCACAGTCATCACTCATATTAGTCACGGCGTAACGGAACACGGTACGACCTTCCTGATAGGTAAAGTGCATACGGTGATCAATGGTAAAGTAACTGGCCGGACAGACTGAGCCTCCTGCCTTCATGTGAAGGAATGGCAAGCCGAGACCATCGGTGCGTAGGTAAGAGTCCATCAGACCGATGTTCTCTTCCTCGGTAGCCTCTACTAATACTGCGGCAGCACCATCACCAAAGAGCGGGCACGTCTGACGATCCTTGTAGTCAGTGACCGACGACATCTTGTCGGCACCGATAACAATGATCTTCTTATAACGTCCACTCTGAATCATTGATGATGCAACATCCAAAGTGTAGAGGAAACCACAACAGGCAGACCAAGAATCGAATGCGAAAGCATTCTTCAATCCCAGTTTTCCTACAACGATACTGGCCGTTGAGGGAAAGTGATAGTCTGCCGTTGAAGTGGCCACGATGAGGGCGTCAATAGAATCGGGATCGACTCCCGTTTTCTTCATCAGTTGCTTGGCAGCCTTGCGCGCCATATAGGAAGTGCCGAGACCCTCTTCTGTGAGGATTCGGCGCTCCTTGATTCCGACACGCGTCATAATCCACTCATCGTTGGTGTCGACCATGCGCGATAGTTCCTCGTTAGTGAGTACATAATCGGGCACGTAGCCTCCGACGCCGGTGATGATCGCGTTAATCTTACCCATTATTCAGCAACTTCTTCGTCCTTCTTGATAGCAACCTTGCCACGATAGTAACCACAGGTGGGGCATACGGTGTGATACACATAGTAAGCGCCACAGTTGGGGCATACAGCGAGCGTAGGTGCTACAGCTTTGTCGTGTGTACGACGTTTAGCCGTACGGGTCTTTGATTGTCTTCTTTTAGGATGTGCCATAATTCTAAAATATTTTAATTCTTCAATTTTTAAATTTTCAACTTCTTCAGTGCATCCCATCGTGGGTCAATCTCCTTAGCGTCCGCATCACTGCTTCGGGCAGCCGAATGCTCCTTAAGCATTCGCATCATAGCATCGTTACAATCGCCAGGTTGATGAACGTGCTGGATGGGTACCGCCAGAATAATCGACTCGTAGATAAGCCATGCCGTCTGCAGAATACCTTCGTTCTCGTCGACGGTGATGACGTCATCCTCCTCCTGGTATTCGGGTCCCAGTTTAACTATCAGACGCAGGTCTGCCTTTATGGGCTGATCTATCATGTCCAGACAGCGGTCGCATGGAACCTGAACAGTGCCTTCAGAATGCAATGTCAGTTCAAAAAAGCCGACGGTCTTGCGTATAGACCCCGACACGTGCACCGAACCGCTTTGCACCTGAGCGTCTTCAAGCGATTTGAAGAACTGACTATCCAAGTCCCATTCCAAAGACGTGATGTCTTCAGTAAGTGCCTTTAAATCAATCTTATATCGCTCGAGACTACACATATACACCATTTTTGCGGCTGCAAAGTTACAAACTTTTTTTCGAAAAGACCTAACTTTTTCGTAATTTTTTTTGTTTTTGCACAGCCGTGACTTTAGTGTGCAATCCCTCTTTATAGGGTGAACTCAAGCATCACGAACGAGTAGGGGGCAACTTCCATCGTCATCTTCTTGGCGGCCTTGATTGTCTCCGTCTGTGGAGCAATGGGCTGCTGCTCGTAGTTGTTTTCATCTTCGGGCTGACCAGCGAGCACAGTCTTTGTGGCTGTCTTCTTCATTGAGCGGAAACGCGACAGGTCAAGCTTGGCAGTCTTAGCTTCGGCACCGGCATTACAGAGTTTTACGTAAAGGCGGCGGTTTTTAGCATTGAGTATCACCGACTGGCCATAGTGGCAGTTGGCAATAGGTTGCTCAATATTGGGCTCATCACCCTCGAAGGTCACGCAGTCGCCATAGTAGAACTGACCGCTTGATTGTCCGAACAATTGTTGTATATAGTAGCTACATGTTAGGAATGGGCGTTCGTTGTCGAAGTAGATGAGATTCGGATTCCAGTTGGTGGCGTTCTTTCTGGCGAAGAGCGGAGCATAAGAGGTCATGACCACTACATCACCGTTGCGCTCCACGTGGAGCAGATAGAGACCTTCGGCCAGTGCATCGATGAGCTTCTTGTCTTTGGCGGCATATTCACCCAGATAGACTTTGGTCTTTCGGTCGCGTGGATAAGAGTCATACTGACGGTTGTTCAGGAAATATGTATTGGGCTCGTAGTAGTGTTCGTCGATGATAGGCATACCAATTTCCTCTGCCAGCTTCCATCCGTTTTCTAAATCGGGATTGCCGGGGTGAGAGCCGGGACCGGCTGTGCCAACGATGACGATTTCGGGATGTGCCTTTGTCACGCGTTCATATATATATTTAAAGCGCTCGGCGAACTCGGGCGTTATTTTCTCCTCGTTGCCCAGACCCAGATATTTCAAGTTGAAGGGAGCAGGGTGTCCTGCATCGGCACGCATCTTTGCCCATTTATTGGTGGTGGGATCACCATTGGCCCATTCAATCAGGTCGATGGCCTCGCTTACCCATTCGTCCATTTCCGACATAGGTACAACATCTTGAGCTTGTGTCTTCATGCTCCAACCACCGTTGGTGCCTTGACAACTTACGCCACAGGGGAGAATAGGTAGGGGTTGCATACCCATATCTTCGCAGAACTGGAAATACTCAAAGTAGCCCAGTCCCATTGACTGATGGTAGCCCCATGTGTTCTTCAGTCCCTTGCGTTGTTCCTTTGGACCGATGGTGGTCTTCCAGCGATAGGTATCCCAGAAACCATCGCCGCCACCGTGAACCACGCAACCTCCGGGGAAACGCATGAACTTTGGATGCAGGGCTTCCAGTGCCTCGGCCAGATCTTTGCGCAGACCGTGTCCCTTGTAAGTATCTTCAGGCATCAACGACACCATATCAATATCCAGCACACCTTGGCTCAACACCAAAATCTGCAGCACAGCGTTCTTGCAGTCTTCTGTTGGTGTAAGTGTAGTCTCATATTTCTTCCATGAGGTGTCGCTCACGTTCAGTGTGGCTTCTGCCAGCAGTTTCGGATCTTTGCCCCAGCCTTGGGGGATGCCCAGTACCACGCGCACTTGCTTGGCATCGCCTTGATTGCGCAGGAAAACAGAGAAATCGTACTTCTCACCGGCCTTTACGTTGATGCCATCGAAACCGTCGTTCTGTAGACCAAAACCCTTCCATCCGGCATAGTCGTAGTATTCCTTCACGCGTTCAGTATTCAGTCGCATATAGGTGGGATTGTTGGGATGGATGGGGGTGTCCATGCGTACTTCCACCTGACCCAGCGAGTGTCCCGGACGGATAGTCTTCCATGCGGTACCGGCACCCCAGCCGTCACGTTCCGATGGATTGTATTCGAACGATCCGTTCTGCACCAGTTCGGCATACAATCCACCGTCTGCGCTACTGCTGATATCTTCAAAGAAAATACCGATAAGTTCATCACTGATAGCCTTTCCGCCGGTAGGGGCGGCCATAGGCTTCTGGGCTTGCAGTCCCAGCGCTGCCGTTGCGAAGGCAGCAAGAATGGTCATACGTTTCATGTCTTATGTATTTAGTTAGGTAATTTCGTATGCAAAGGTACACATTTTTTCTGAATGCCACTTTGTTATATGTCACATTTTTATTTAGATACGTATGGTCTTACGAGTGTTTGACCACTGCTTTCAGTTCGATGCGGAAGGTTGTGCCGCGTCCCAGTTCCGACTTCTTTACATAGATGTGCCCCTTGTGATATTCTTCCACGATGCGTTTAGCCAGCGAGAGGCCGAGGCCCCAGCCGCGTTTCTTGGTGGTGAAACCGGGACGGAACACATTCTTGATGTCCTTTTTGCGGATGCCTTTGCCCGTGTCCACCAGTTCAATGGCGATGATGTCTTCTTCCTCCAGAAGCCAAATATCTATTTTGCCGCTGCCGCTTTCCATGGCATCTACGGCGTTCTTGCAGAGATTTTCGAATACCCACTCAAAGAGCGAAGCGTTGATTTTTGCAATAACGGGATGATTGGGGTAGTGTCCCTTGATAGTCACTTTCTGTGAGGTACGTTTGTCCATGTATTCGATGACATGGTCAATCACTTCGTTCAGCGAGGTATTCACAGGTTCGGGCAGGGAGCCGATCTTTGAGAAACGCTCAGCGATGCGCTCCAGTCGGTTTACGTCCTTCGACATTTCGGGAATCATCTCATCGTCGGGATAGGTCTCTTTCAGCACCTCCACCCAGGCTATCAGCGAGGATATGGGTGTTCCCAACTGGTGTGCCGTCTCCTTCGACAGTCCCACCCATACTTTGTTTTGTTCGGCCCGCTTCGATACCAGCAGGGCAAAGATGGCTACGACGATGAACACAGTGGCAAGACCCAGTGCCCAGTAGGGAAAGAGCGTCAACTGTTTCAGCATGGTCGACTCCTCGAAGCAGAGCAACTGGTAATCACTGATGCGGATGGTGTCGCCGTGTGTCAGCATACGCCGGACCATGTCGGTGGTGTCCTCAATGTTGCTGTAGTCCAGTATCTCACCCTCGTTGCTGAGCACTACTACAGGGATGGTGCTGTTTTCCTCAATGACCTTCGACACCAGCGACAAATCAGTATCCTCATCGGCTTCGGTGAATACGCGCATCGCCTCGGCCCATATTTCCATTTTTGTGTGTTCTTCGGCTTGCAACTTACTGACCAGTCGATGCGACTCATAGCGCGACACGGCCGTGATGATGA
>CAMWKM010000077.1 GCA_947174835.1 uncultured Prevotella sp. | reverse complement strand
GCACTTTACAGGGTCTGAGCCGCGTGATGCTCAATACCCGCGACCCGAAACAGATTCAGAGCCTGGCCATGCAAGGCGATATCCGCAACATCAATCTGCTGATTGGCGACATATCAGCGCACCCACTACCCGGTCTGCCCATGAACGCCACGGCCAGTCTGTTCTCCAAAGTGCAATATGATGCGCCCAAGGAAGATATAGCCCTGGGTATCATCGTCATGGTACTGCAAAGCATTGGTTCTGCCGCTATCCTATCGGCACTGAACTCGGGCATCAAAGACTTCGTGCTCATTGGAAACCTGACGCTGTTGCCTCAGTGCAATGACATCTACCCGATGCTGGAGAAACTCTATAAGGTACACTTCCATATTCCCAAATACGCAGAATTTTGCACAGCCATTGGTGCTGCACTGGCATACGAGAGGGAAAAACAAACAACGGTCTAAATCCTTTTCAACTAAAGCGGCACGTCTATTAAGTGTTCAATAAGAGGCTCTGTTTCTTTTGTCCCTACCACGGAGACTATATCGAAACGCGCCTCTTGGTTGATGCCATAGTATTTCAGGTAGTGGTTGATAGCCAGTCGCAAGTTTCTTTGTTTCCTATAATCAACGGCCAAAACAGGTTCGCCAAAGAAATTGTTCCGGCGTGTCTTCACCTCCACAAAAACAATCTGAAGACCGTCACGAGCCACAATATCCAAATCACGATGTCCTGACTTCCAGTCACGATGCAGGATTTCATAGCCCTTATTCACCAGATAGTCAGCAGCTATCTCCTCTCCCCATGTTCCAAGTTCATTGTGTGCAGCCATCTTGCAGATATAAAATTACATACTGACACGTTTCTGTTGACCGTCATAGTTGACCATCAGCCCCTCAGTAGAATCCAGATCAAGAGGATGAGGACTGTCGGGCGTAATGAGAGTAATACAGAACCGACGCTGCTTCAACATTCCACTGAAAGCCCCCTGGCGCTGACCAAAAGTGACAGTGCGAGCAGCATCGTCGTAGCGGATATCAATGGTGGCATACTGTCCACGCTCGTAATTGTAGTTGATTCCCTCATCTTCATAAAGCGTAAACTGAGCATCGCGGCCACCATATATATAAAGGTGAATAAGTTCGGCAGGTCGCTCGTCACTCCATTCCATAGCGGGGCCGAAGGGAATCATGCTGCCACTGGGCACAAAAACCGGAATGCGTTCATAAGGGGCATCAACCACCAAACGCTGCCCCCCCTCAATATATTGGCCAGTATAGAGATCATACCAGCCGGAGCCCGCAGGAAAATAGACAGAACGATTGCGAGCCTTATACTCGCTGACAGGACAGGCCATCAGCGAAGGACCGAACATCCACTGATCTTTAATGTCATGCACCTGATGGTCGCTACCGAAGTCCATCACAAGGGCACGCATCATCGTGTAGTCGTTAAAATGTACCCAGCCGGCCATAGAATAGAGATAGGGCATAAGATGATAGCGCAGTCGATCATAATAGACAAACGAGCAATAAGCGGGATGATTCTCAGGTGCAATGTTCCAAGGCTCACGCAACGGCCATTGACCATGAGCACGGAACAGGGGCACAAAAGTACCGAACTGACTCCAACGGGTCTGCAACTCGCGCCACTCCCTAAGATCTTCATTTTCTTGCCGAGTTTTGTCGTAGAGTTGCTGCGCCTTCACGTAGCGGTTTTCCACGCAAAAGCCACCTATATCCATGCCCCAGAAAGGCAGACCTGAGAGCGAATAGTTCATGCCGGCCGTCATCTGAGCCCGCATATCCTCCCAACGCGTGCCAATGTCACCGCTCCACGTAGCAGTGCTATAGCGTTGTTCACCGGCAAAGCCACTGCGAGTAAGCAAGAACACACGCTGATTGGGATTGACCGAACGCTGACCATTATAAATAGCATCAGCATTCACTATGCTGTAAGCATTGAAATATTCCGTAGAGGTACCCAAAGCAGTAGGACCACAGAGAGCCTTGCGATACCACATCGGTGTACAGTCGCGCACATTGGGTTCAGAGGCATCCATCCACCAGGCATCAACACCATATTTATATTTACTATAGAGGTTCTCGTCCATCTGTCGCCAAAACAGTCTTCTTGCTCCTTCGGAATAGGCATCATAGAACGAGCCGACATAGCCACGTCCCACCCAGTCGTGAATATCGTCCTCCACAGCCTGATGGTACATCCACCCCTTCTGATCCAGTGCCTTATAATTATCGGTATTGCAATAAAACTTCGGCCAAACGCTGATCATGAAACGTCCATGCATCTGATGGACAGAATCAAGCATCTGTTGCGGATTAGGGAAACGTGAAGTCTCAAACTGATGGCTTCCCCACAGGTCCTCAGGCCAGTAGTTCCAATCTTGTACAATATTATCAATAGGCAGATGACGTTTACGAAATTCCGCCAGTGTTTCTTCTATCTCTTGCTGCGTCTTGTAGCGCTCACGACTCTGCCAATAGCCCAGCACCCACTTGGGATAAACAGGTGCACGCCCCGTCAAGGTGCGATAGCCACTGATGACTTGGTCCATCGATTCACCGCTGATGAAGTAATAGTCCATGTCTTGTGCCATCTCGCTCCAAATACTTATCTGTCTCCTTTCCCCCATGCTACGAGGCTTTGCCACACGCAGGCCGCAGTAACTGGTGCCTCCGTCAGGCTGCCACTCTATGCGCAGTTGTGTCTTCTTACCATTCGTAATACGAGCCTTAAACTTATAGGCATTGGGGTTCCAAGCCGTGCGCCAACGCTCAGGCACCGCCAGTTCGCCACCGATATAGACTTTCACGTAGCCGGCATAATAAAGAATAAACTCACATTCAGAAGCAAAATCCTTCGAACTATCGAGCCTTTCCAAATAACCTTCATACACAACATTTGCCCCGTTCAACAGGAAGTCCTTCGGCAAATTCTTAATACCTCCCGCATCAGCCATCTGCTGCTTGGCAGGCATATCATATTCGAAATAGATGCTGTCTTCCTGACGCACCAACGTTTTACCGTTTCTGTCAATATAGGTACCCGTCAGATGCCCTTCCCTGCCCTGCTTATCGTAGAGACGGAAAGCACGATTTAACTGCAAATAGTCATCAGGCTGACCAAAACGACAATAACTATAAGAATCCCACAGGATGCCGTAGTTCGCACTGGAAATGACAAACGGCACACTCACTTTGGTATTATACTGGAACAAATCTTCGTTTTTGCCCCGCAAATTCAGTTCCTCAGACTGGTGCTGCCCTAATCCATAAAGCGCATCATTACGATTTCCGAACGTCAGTTGCCATGTCAATCCCTTCCGTTGCTCCTCATTCACCTTACTGCTGTCTACCCCTATCTCTCTGGCAGGCACTCTGTATGGCCAAAAGCGTTTACCGTCCCGAGTCTCACCCAGCACTTTTTTTCCTGCCTCGTCGAAGAAGTGAACGGCTCCTGTTTGCTTATCAACCGCTGCCTGTACCTCTGCCGCCTTTACATAAACGGTATTCTCGTCTTCCTTTACCTCGAAACGAGGCTTCGTTGTCTGTTTAACGACGATCAGGCTTTTCGGTTTCTTTGGAAGGTTTGCCTCGCTGGTTGCCCGTACACGAATGATACGGTCATTCATCACTTGCAGGCATACGACACGAGCCTCTCCGCCATCGGGGCGAATAGTAACCATCTGTCCTTTTGTTTCTACGACAGCTGCCTGAGCCGTCAAGCCACAGCACAGAAGTATCGTGCATATAATATTCTTCAGCATAGTAGTAGTTTTAGGTGATGCCATAGCCTATTCAGACAGGATTACACAGATACGATCCTGAAATGCCCGAGCCTCAGAGGCACTCTGCACCCCCTGATTGATGATAGCAAAACAAAGAAGATGACCATTAGAAGCCGTACAGTAACCTGCCAGCGAGATGATACCAGTCAGGGTACCTGTCTTGGCTTTGACATTGCCCTCGGCAGGAGTATTCCTCATGCGTCTTTTCAATGTGCCGTCAACGCCAGCCACAGGCAACGCAGGCAACAGATGTCCGAAGACTGCCTGCCGCTGATAGGCATAGCGCAGCACCATCGTCTCAGCCTCAGCCGACAAATAGTTATAAAGCGACAGGCCACTGCCGTCAGCCAGTCGATAGCGGCTACTCTGCAGACCTGCGCGTTCCATCAATGCCTTCTGTTGGCGTTGAGCATAAAGGGCCTTGGCTTGGCGACCCTCGCGGGCAGCTATCTGATAATACATTGACTCAGCATAGAGGTTGTCGCTATCCTTCATCATCCGATCTAAAATCCGGTCAATGCTACGTCTGCACTGAGCAACGAGCACAGCATCATTTGGCAAACGTCCCTTCTTCGTCAATACGTCACATACAACGATACCTTTCTCAGCCATCACACCGATCAACTGAGCAGTAAAATTATCCTTGCGGTCGACAAGTAGCGGCGACAGCGTAGGATTCTTGTCATCCCAACACCAGCCTTTACCCCACATCAGCGTGTCCTTCATCGACAGGTCAGCCACAACCTTTCCCATGATAGTATCAATGCCCGCCTGATGAAGACTTTCAGCAAATGCCTTCAGGTCATTGCGCGAAAAGGTGGGATCCATACCGCCCACGCAATAGAGGTCGCCTTGTAAAGTACGTCCTTGAATTTTTCCTTTATAGTATAAGGAAGTGGTAAATTCGTAGTCGCCACCCAGCACGTCAAGGGCAGTGACGGCCGTGAGTACCTTCATGGTCGAAGCAGGTCGTAGCAACTGACGATGATTGTAAGCAAACAACGAGCAATTATCTGTCAGATCCCACACCATCAGCCCCAACTGGGTACAGTCCAACAACGGGTCACGCATCATCGAGTCCAATCGTGCCTGCATACCCAGTGGCCAAGACTGCGCCTGTTCCACCGTCTCACATCCATATCCGTATTCCGTAACGATTGTGTCTGTCTGAGCCCATAAGCAGGTTTCAGACAAAATTACGACTATTACCAAAATCAATCTTTTCAACATATCGGCGACAAAGTTACAAAAAAAATATCAACTATCAGTTGACAAATCCCAATTATTTTGTACCTTTATTCCTCTATATGTACAAAAGCATTTCAGTGTGCTAAAATGAGACCTCCACAGAAAGTTGCCTAAAGTCTCATGGAAATCAGGCAACTTTCAGGGAGAAATCAGGCAACTTTCTAAATTAAGATTGCCAAGGCTAAGTGTGATGCAGAAAAACAGACGCAGAAATCAGACGTTGATAACCTTGGCTTTGCCGAAAGAAGCATGGCAAAAAAAACTGACAGAACATGAAGCCGTACAGAAATACAATATCAACGGCAAAGATGTCAAGAAGCCTTCTGCGCATCGTCAGCTAGTAAAGAAAACTCCCGAGGAGGATATCAACACTTATAATGATTTCAAACGAAGAACTACCATTATTGTTCTATAGGTAGTTCTTTGTTGAATTCCTGTTTCTTAATCCTCTGTATCAGATAGTTTACCGACTTAGGGGCTTTCTCACGACACACCTTTAATTGATCATCAAACTCGTCTGCTGACATATCTGAATTGAAAGCCTCAATCAATTCACTTTCCATTGGAGATTCAAGCATAATACCGTGACACTTCATCAGCAAGCGCATTGCATGGATTCCCTTATCATATTTAGGCTTAGCTTCTACGAGCTTACGCATCAAATCCAGCCCTGGGTCTCCTATGTGCATCTCATTGAGCATAGCTATCATATAGAGTACCTTAGCATCAGGAGTGGCCATATCAAAGACATCCCCCATCAACACGTTGACCTCATCGGCATCCTTATATCGCCCTAACATTGCCAATGCACGTGACTTTACGAAAAGAGCCTCTTGACATTGGTGAACCTCAAGCACGTCATCAATAAAACCTAATGCCAGTTCATACTTCTTTGCATATAGACAGAGTAGAGCCGCAAGAAACTTGGTCGTCCAGTGATTTGTAGTCAGCAGTATCTCTGAAACTTCTTCTATGGAACCGTAAAGGTCTTCGTCACAAATCAGGGTGTCAAGAAAACACTTTGCTTGTTGCATCGCTTCTTTAATATCCCCAGCCTGAGCTTTCTTGTGTACCAAGAGGAGGTACTGCTTAGCAGCTTCGTCATAATTGTCCTTTTGAAGAGAACGATAGACGGCCTTCCCGCTCTCTATCTCATTGCAGATACTTTGCTCATCGTTATAGCCACTTGCGTATGCAATAATCTCACGACTCGTGTGAGCATATTGTGGAATAACATCCTTTGAGAGGAACAGTCCGTCTAACGACCGCACACGACTGAGTGCTACATATAGCTGTCCCGCAGCAAAAAGACCACGGCTTAGGTCTAATGCCATTTTGTCGAAAGTCATACCTTGGCTTTTGTGTACAGTGATAGCCCACGCCAATTTCAGAGGGTATTGGGTGAAAGATCCCGTCACCTCCTTCTTTAATTTACGTGCTTCACGGTCATACTCATAGCTAACTGCATCCCACGAAGTACACGGAACCACATGCTGGTCGCCATTGTTAAGTTCTACGTGGATTTCGTCTTTCATGAGTTTGACCACCTTTGCCAGAGTGCCATTCGCCCAACGTTTCTGCTGATCATTGCGTGTAAACATTACCTGAGAACCTACTTTCAGTCGGAGGTTTAACTCTACAGGCAGTTTCTTGTCATCGAACTTTCCAACAATGGTTCCTTCGTAAGTAAACTCTTCCGCCTCAATTTCAGCCAGCCGTTGTTGGTTAATCCCGTCAGCGGTCTTGTTAAGCGATGCCAACGTAATGACCATTCCGTCTTCTGCCTGCGGTTGGGTTACGCGCTGATTGAGGCGCATGATGTTCTCTGGAGTTACCTTATTCATGCGAACGTTTTCCAGAATATGAAGGAACTGCTGATCATCGTCCTGACGATATACCTTTTGAAATTCAATCTTCACAAGGCGCATACGCTTGATTACATCTGCTTTGTAGAAGAAGAAATCATCTGTCTGATAAATGTCGTGAAGCAGTTCTCTCTCCGCACCTTGACGTACTACGGGAGGTAGCTGGAACATATCACCAACGAAGATGATTTGCTTGCCACCGAAAGGCAACGTTGTACGAAGTGCCCGGCGGAGAGTGTAGTCAATGGCATCCACGATATCGCATCTTACCATTGACACCTCATCAATGATAATAGTATCTGTATGGAGAAGGGTGAGAATGCGTGCCTTGCTCAGTTTTCCGCATGTTCCGGGCGTACACACCTCCATCGGAAGACCGAAGAAGGAATGTATGGTGTCACCACCAGCCAAGATGGCAGCCACGCCAGTTGGTGCCAGTGTGATAAACTGCTTGTCTACTAACTTCTGCACGTTACGCAGGAAGGTTGTCTTACCCGTTCCAGCACGTCCAGTGAGGAAGAAGCTGCTGTTGGTGTTAGCAATAAGCTCGTATGCGAGCACTTGTTGCTGGTTTTGAGTATCAATCTGTGAATGTGTCATATCTATTTCTGTTCGATTACTGGGAGAATTTGTGTGAGTCGTGTATTGAAGTCTGCATCGAGAAAGCTCTTGTAGCATCTTCCTATGAGTTCTTTGGCTTGACATTCTATTTGTTCCATCGATATGGATGTGCGCTGAACTTTCAAACATCCTAAAAGATAGTCTTTGACCATACCAACGGATTCTGCCTTTACAAACTCTTCGTTCCGATACACCTTATCATAGTCTTTCTTTTGGATCAGTTCCAGTCTTTGTCCATTGAAGGCATAGAGTTCGATACCATCTATATAGGTCCAATTGTGGTAAAGACCTACCTTTTCGACAATGACCACTCGGTCGCAGAAACGGAAGCCACGGTAGTAGCGGTTGCCGTTTGCACTTTCATACTCGTCGCAGATAAACATCTTTTGACCATTATCCCATGCTGGGATATGAACTCTCGGACTGCCAAAAGTGGGCAATACGCTGTCAAACAGATTCTTGCTGATAGCTTTTGTCAATGTTGCCATGTGAATCTTTTTTTAGTTGCTGACTATGTTGAATGTTCTCCTTGAAACGAAGCGGTGCCTGTTAGGCAATCTGCTTACATCGGGTTTCCTCTATCGCTTCACGCGAGAAGGATAGTAGCTGTTGGTCGCTCACATAAGTGCCGAGTGCCTTTGCCTGACCTGCCAGAAAATCTTTCAGCATGATGATGCTCTGCTCTTTGGCAAACTGTTCAGAAAAGCATTTCCAATTGCAACCTCCCCAAAATTTCTGGGCGATAATCTTTGCTTTTTGACCATCCCAGCAGAACAGTGTGATACCGTTGAGGAAGGTATGGGCATAGCCTTCACCGATGTGGTAATACACCGCCAGTCGCTTTGAGAGGCGTATGGCTCGGTAGTAGGTATTGCCAGCTGCGCTGGTATAACCGAGGGTGAGATACACGTTCTTCTCAGGATTATAGGTGAGAGAACTGCCCGAGAGGGCTGGGAGTGCCTTGGCGGCAACGAGGGCGAATGATATATTCTTCATCATGTCTTTCTTCGTTTTTTTGTTTACAAATTAATTATTATAACCAACTTTCTCAGAGTTGCGATGCAAAGTTACTGTCATTTTTCGGGTTTATCAAGACTTTTTGTAAGAGCATTAGTTCTCATCTATCTGGAACCATTGTTTCTGACAGCTATATGACTTCGTCTTCTTGCTTTCTGTGTTTGTCACGTTCTGTACGGTGTTGCTCTTCATCGTTGTCGTTTTTTATGTTCCTACCAACAGTTTGCAGCGTCAATCATCGTGGTAGTTTCGATGTTTTGACGCTGCAAAGTTAAACATTTCTCTTGAGATTATGAAGAAATGTGTTATTCACACTGGCTCCTCGCTATTTGGAACCATTCACTATCAAGATTGACAAGTATTATGGTGTGCTATTCATATAGTCTGGCAAGATCTGCCACGCGTTGCTTTAACATTTCCCTCACCTCGTTAGGTGACACTATCTCAAGACCTGCCCCCATTTGCAAGATACGACCAATGAACTCGTTGTTTACTTCCACTTGTATGGAAAACTCACCATAGGTACCATCTTCGTGTTCGCCCCATACCGTGGAAGTTTCTTGTGACTGATGAATCGGTTTCGTTTCGGTCAGTCTGTATATATAATAAGCGTGCGCACGAATAAAGACAGTATGTTTCACAGAATCCTTCAGATGGCTTACTCCGACTATATCTTTGAAGAATTGCTCATAGAACATAGGTGGGGCTGCAATGTATGCCGTTTTTGACTTTTCGCGTGGCTTTGCCAGAATACGGTCTAATGGGATATTGTACCCGTTCTCAGGAAAGTGCTCTTCCGCATGCCCAAAAAGATTCCACCTGCCATTATATTCCTTCAAGAAATGGGGGTGGAAGATTAATGTTTCTTGCTCTCCACCGTATGGTTTGTAGTCTATCTCTAAAACTTGCTTATTGACAATTGCCTCATAAAGCATCGGCAGATACTCAATATTAGCAAGAATCCTGTCAAGGCTTGCACTGATAACCTGCTCTCCTTTACGCTTACGGGCTTTCATTTCCAGCAAGTCTTGACAATCCTTGAAGAAATACTCCAGCCATGACTTAGGGAAGAAGCCAGCTGAGTCTTGACAAAACTTCCAGTATTGGCGCAGATTACTGATAACCTTAACATTTCTCATGTCTGCCAAAGGGTCATTATCCTTGCCTATATATCGGAAGCGTTTATTCCGATTATTTCCATTTTCTTCAAAACACCCCTCACCGACTTTTTCTATAATGGCACTTCTAACATCCCTAAAAGCCTTCTTCAATTCCCCATAATTGTCACAATTGGAAACATTATAAGGTAGTTCTTTAGAAGATTCAAGACCAAGATAGTCTGCCATAATATCCGCATAAGTAACCCACTTATGGCTTATGAGCCATTTGTAGACTATTTGTGCAAACAGTGCATGGTAGCTTTCACCATCAAAGAGATTCTGACGTGACATAAAATTAGTTATTTAAAACGTATAAAAAAGACAACTCATAATTGCCAGAGGCAAAGTTATAAAAATTTTCTATATTACGAATGAGTTTTACAAAAATTTGCATCCAAATACACAAAAAAAGATCACACGACAAATGAAGCAAGATCACGCCATAGACCAGACATACTGTTTGCCATCGCCAAATGGCATACTTCCAATGCGCAGATACCATACTTCCGGTGCCTAAATGGCATACTTGTCAAGATACTTCCTCGCTGTGCTTTCGTGCTCAGGTGCGGGATGTGGTGTTAGATAATTCCCCATAACTTCCTGACAATCAGTATTGGGTATGGAATGTTTTTTATATATAATGTGAGTTCGGGATAAATTCATTCTTGTTCGTGCTACGGAAATGAGCCGTGCGGAGCAAAAATAGTGGAAACTGGTTGGATTCTTCTAATTCATAATAGATGGGGTGCCATACATTACATACAGCACCCCATCTTTGTCTTTTTTCAAATTTTATTTCGGCTGGGCTATTTTATCTTTGCACGACTGCCGAAAATATCTATCAGATGCCGTGCTATCTCTGGAAGAACCTTTATCTCTACCACTCCTTCTTTAGGATAGCCATTATGCCCGAAAGCATTACGTATCTGACTAAGCACCAATGTGTCCTCCTGTGTAAACTCTTTACGTTCCACAAGTTCAGTCAAAAGGGCTCCGAAACCAAACTTCTCCCTCTCTACAGGATAGTTCTTCATGTCTGGATACTTCTTGTAAACGAGTTTCTCAAGGTCAAGCACAAGTTTTATAACCTTGTAGCGGCTGTCGTCATAATTTTCAAATTCAGTCTCTATACTTTCTTTCTCAATCGTTGCCGAATCCACCAACTCAAGCAATGAAGAAAGTCGCTTGTCATGCACAAGAGCATAGAAGTCACCGTAGTTCTTTATCTTCATAGCATCTGAGTGGATGGTATAGCACTTGTTGTTTATATAGAATCTGAAATCTATCGGCATAACCTCCGACAGTATGCCATTGTCGCTATCAGGCATAATGCCTTTCAATTTGAACTTCTTTCCTACAATGCTGTCAGTAAGCCCCTGCTCAGCCATCAAGAATAACAGAGCGTCCTGCACCTTATAACGGCGTATGATCTTCTCCGTTTTTTGATAGTCGTTGCGATTGCTTGCGAGACTCTTGGTCAGACCATCCTCAAACTCCTTATTTGGTATTCTCTGTTTGTTTCTGTCGCTCTGTTTTGCACGGAGTTTCATGTCCTTGTACTTTTCTGCCAGTTTTCCACGCTCCTGCCACATTTTTTCGCGTTCCTCCACTGTAGTATATTGTTCGCACAAACTTCCCTTGTCGTCTGTCTTGCCCGTAAGCATATCCATATAGCGGTAGTGTCGTTTCCATGAATAAAACTCCTGCGAGCCATCATTCATCACTCGTTTCATATACTCACCGATGAGATAAGTCACATTGGCTTGGTCAAAATTCACCCCAGCCATTTCTGGAATAGTCTTAAGATAATTCTTTATTGACTCATCAAACATCTGCCGTGGCAATTCTATAGAAATATCATCCAGATATATTTCGCCCGATATCTTGTAGAAATCAGCATTACGCTTACACCATTTATTCTTGTCACTATTGACGAATGGCACATTGGTCCTGCCCTCTGCTATCAGATTCTCCAGATACTTTTTACGGGCATACAGATAGCCCTCGTAAAATTCTACTGTATTTGCCGGCTGTCGCTTTAATGCGTTATGAAGGAACGGATGATTTCCGCTTCTGTCACCATCGACAAGGCCAGCACTGACAAACATCTCCCTGAGCCTGTCAAAAGCTGCACTGTCACCGCCACCATCGTATGTGGCTATGGATGCCTGCATCACGCGATAGTTAAGTCCGGTCATACGGTCTATACCATAGTCGGCTCCAGTCAGCAGTGACGGTTGCATATAGACAATGTCCTTTGCCAAGAAGTCTGCCAAGCGTCCAGGGACAATTTGTCTGAATCCGTGCTTTCCCATCTTGTTGTCACGTGAGACCACTGCTTTCTTGTCTTCTTTAAGGCGGCTAATTCTCCGTACCGTGTCTTCAAGCATTTCGTCCAGCATCTTTTTAACATATACCCTTATGTCCTTCTGCTTTCCAACAACGCCATTCACTGCGTCAAGCACTTTCTGCGGCATATCAGTCTCGGCTATGCCGAAGCTGTCAATATTGTCCTTGGTCAGTGTGCCGTCTGCCAGAGCTTTAAAAAGTCTTCTATAATTGTCATAGACACTGTATATACGGTCCTCGGTGGCCTCAGCCCCCAGCAGGTGTATGTGAAACATCATGGCAGGAAGTTCCAATACGCTCATACGGCATGCTGGTACGGTCTTGTCGACATACCACTTGCCGCTTTTTGTACCTACCACCACTGGCATCAAACGCTCTTCATCACAAAAGCATAGCTCCACCTTGTTGTTCTCCAATATATAACGCGTGTGTGTATCCACTACATACGGATAGTTTTCGGCTGTGGCATCGTCGCGCTTCACCTCGTCAAGACTTCTTATCCTGATGCCTGTGTCGGCAAACGTTCCGTCACCATTCTTCTGACGCTCATGTTCCATATCGCGCAAGCGTCCGTATCCGTTTAACGGATGCTCTATAACGCGAACGCGCGTGTGTCCGTCTATACAGTGTTTCTCGGCATTCAGCAGATAGCGTAGCTTGCCCATGTTGACGTGGAACCGTATGCTTTCGAACAATCTGTTGTAATCTATATACTCCAGTGCCAACTGCGCAAAGCGGTCGGTGCTACGTAGCATAGTTACCTCGTTATGGTCTGACGACACCATGCGGAAACGGCTTTGTCCAGCATAGTCGAGAGTATCGAACAATTCCTTCGGACAGCGTTTTAGCTCGTTCAATATATCCATAGATATGGACTCAACGCTTTTGTCTGAATGTATGCGCTCACGCGGCAGCCGAATGCTACTAATAGCCATAGAGCGGTGAATAGCTTTTCGTTCTTCTCCGCTCAATGACGGTCTTCTGTTTTCTCCTATGTTCAGTTTCGACAGGAACACGTTGATATACTTCTTTTCCAGGAATAGGCATATCAGTTGTGCTACGCCCACGCCCGACAAATGGAGTCTGCCCGTACGGTCGTCATTCTTGCTCTGCATACTTAAAAAGAAATCGGTATCCACCACCATCTTCGGTCTGCCGCCATCGGTGCCACGTTCCTTTTTCATTCTGTTGTCCTGTATGAAAGCCAAGTTTTTTACGTCATAGCCATACTTGTCTTTTGTGTTGCGCAGGGCCACCGTATAATAATTGTTTATCATTCCCGCCAACGGCTGCTCTTTTTGCTTAAGGAAATCGCTACCGTCGTTCCATTTGTCATCTCTTATTATATAATGTGTAGTAGTGTCCCTATATGCTTTCAATACTTTTAGAATACAATCAAGCACATACCACAACTCATTGCACGTTATTGTTTGCTGTGGTCTGTCGTTTGATTTCTTATTGTTGTATTCTCGCTGATTGTCGCCCATTATCTTCAAAAATGGGAAGCACTTAAACAATCTCTCGAAAACAAACTGCGTCTTTTCGGGATTGGTGTCACCATTCAGCTTTACATCTCTAAGATAACTCATCACTGGATGTAGCCAATAGTTTTCTGATCTTTCACCATATTTGTCGTACGTATCGTCTATCCCTGCCTTCTGCTGTATATAGTCGAGCACCATCTGAGCGTTCATCAATGCCATAGCCGAAAAAGTGCCAAATACATCTTTCTTAGATTCTATTAGGTTTGGTATTTTCATTTTCTTTTCATTTTTTAGGTTATTAATGATGCAAAAATAAATAAAAATCATTATATTTGCAACGATTTTACAAGAAAAGTTATAAAATAATGAGAACAAACACGACTAATTTAACTGAAAATGAGTTTTTTACGTGTTTCTCGTTGTGGAAGGCCACATTTTGAGTGGTTATTACAACTTTTATTGATGAACCTGTA
>CAMWKM010000076.1 GCA_947174835.1 uncultured Prevotella sp. | reverse complement strand
GTACTGCCGCAACATCAGATAGGAAGGATAGACCTTTACATTCTGAGGTTCACAACAAGTGAAGCGCCGTTGGGCAAATCCTAAAGGTGTAGCGACAAAAACACGCACATGTCCAAACCCATAGACTCCACGCTGAGTAGGACGTAGCATATATTTGACAGTAGCATCGCCACGAGCGGAAAGCAATATCTTAAAACAAATATCACGCCGTTGGAAAACAAAGGGAATTTCATCTATGACCTCCACCTGCAACCGAAAACCGTATGTACTTTCCAATCGAATGGAAACAGGATTTTCATCACCATTGGAAAAACGCGGTGACAAGGTACGGACAACACGCAACGACTGTCGAACTGACGCAGCCCCACCAATCATCCGACGCAACCAGCCAATAACATCATACAAAGCCATGACATCAATCAACATAACTGCCACCAATAAAAGCAGAAGGATGCGACCGATGGTGAACATCAGAGCGAAAGTGTAGCCTGAAGCTATCGTCAGGATGACTACAACCAAAACTAAGTAAAACCTGTTATTTAGATACAAAAGACTATAATTAAATTACTTTGGAACTTCCACTTTCTCCATCAATCGGGCAATAGCACGCTGAGGCGTGATACCTTCCATCTCGGCTTCGGCAGTAAGAATAATACGGTGTTGCATAATGCTCGGAGCCACATACCTGACATCATCAGGCGTTACGAAATCGCGCCCTTGCAACAAAGCGTAGGCTTTCGACGCCTGCAACAATGCCACCGACGCACGGGGCGATGCTCCCAAAAAGACAGACTTGCTTTGGCGTGTCTGTTGAACGATACCCGCCATATAACGAAGTATAGCTGGATCAACAAAGACCTCGTTGAGCATCCGCCGCAATTCCATGAGTTGCTCCTTGGTAATGATTGGCTCAATGCCATCAAGTGCCGTGAGTCGCTGGTTGGTATGATGCCGTTCCAAAATCATTATTTCCTCTTCAAACGAAGGATAATCCATCGTTATCTTCATCATAAAACGGTCTGTCTGGGCCTCAGGCAGTTTGTAGGTACCTTCCTGTTCCACAGGATTCTGTGTAGCTAAAATGGTATAGAACTGTCCCATGGGATGAGTAACGCCATCGATTGTCACCTGCCGTTCTTCCATCACCTCGAAGAGGGCCGCCTGTGTCTTGGCTGGTGCACGATTAATCTCGTCAACCAACACTAAGTCGGCAAATACGGGACCAGCATGAAAATCAAAATCAGACGTTTTCATATTGAACACATTTGTGCCCAATACGTCTGACGGCATCAAGTCGGGCGTAAACTGTACACGACTAAACTTGGCATCAATGAGGCGAGCCAACAATCTGGCCAGTAGCGTTTTCGCCACACCGGGCACGCCTTCCAACAGCACATGTCCATTGGCCAGCACGGCAGTGAGCAGTAGGTCGATATTCTCCTCCTGTCCCACGATGACTTGCGAAATCTGCTGGCGCAATTGTACGATACGCTCTGCAAACTGTGTAAGGTCGGTTCTTTGTTCTTCCATTTTTACAATTTCTTTAGGTCGTATGAGATTATATATTTGAGACAATCTTGTCAAGTTCGGCAATCAGTGCCTTCACTTCTGCCGCAGTAACAATACGATATGAAGTATCGGCTGCCTCTTTGACGTTTCGAATGACAACACGCAGGTTATCAGGATCCATGCCGGTCAATCGAGCCAATTGAGCTATAGTCTCTTTTTCACTGTCACCATCCATGATATCAAGCCCTGTCTGACGATGAATTTCCTCGGCAGTATAGGTCAGTTTTCGTTTAAGCAATCCCTGATGGTTTCCTTCCTGCCAGAAAAGTGTGCCGATAAGACACACAAATTCCAAGTTACCATTTTGCGGCTGAGTAATGACGGGTATAGGTCGCTGTCGCCGGCGGGCGGTGAAGATGCAATAGAACACGATGCCGATGAACGCCAGATAGAGTGCCCATCTGAACGGTGCACGCTCCAGAAGGACATAGAAAGGCGATTCCTTCTCCCCTGCTTCTTCACTGATGTAAGCCTCCGTGCGTATGACAGGCAGATGTTTCATGCGATTCATCAGGCGATGAATCAACACTGCCCCGTTATCATAATCCAATATAGCATAGTTTGTCATCAACAACGGTGCAGAGAGAAGTATCAGTTCACCCTTACCTTTAGACATACTGATTGCAATAGCAGCAGAATCCTTGCTCTCTTTAACAGAGTAATATCCATCATCGTAAGTTGCCAGTAATTTAAAAGAAGACGAATCGTTTGGTATGACAATGTTATTGATCATACTATCATAGACGCGACAAAGCGACGTATCAGCAGGATAGCCATCAGTATCTACCCAACGGACGGGCCGCTTTGCAAAACGCTTACCTGCAATATACCTAATATCGAAACTGCTGTTCCAAACAATCTGAAGCCCCAGTGTTTCCTCCCATTCATACATATTGATGGAAGCACCCACAAGCACCACATGTCCTTGCTCCACTAACGCCAAGATTGGCTCCAAAAGATCTGGCTCTAAATTTTCTGTACTCAAAATGACTATTCCATGAGGTTCATTGAGCATACTGTCGCGTTGCATCTGCCAAAGTGTCTTCTCAACAACGGTATAGCCACAAGGCATCGTCTGAGCCATGATACTGTCGAACACCATACATCCAAAAGGCTGCGCATCCTTATGACTATATGTGGGATTCCACTGAAAGCGGCGCGGCATACGATACTCAATGAAAAGCACTGCCACAAGCATCAGGACGACGACCACAATAAACTTGTTCCTGCTATTCATGGGACACGTCTCCTTTCTCTATGATCACCGTCTCTTGCAATGCCTTCATCTGTCGGAGCAATACTTCCGAGGCATCAAAGTTACCATAACGTACTTGCACGAAGATGTTTGTCAACTGACTGAACGCCGGCAGACCAACCTGACGCATATACTGCGTAGGTGTCTTTGAAGGTTGCCAGTCTATCTTTCCCGTCTCTTGCAGATATAGCAAAGTCTGTAAATACAACAAACGAATAGCCTGCCGATAGTCTTCATTGTCCAAAGCCTCGCGCAAATCAGCATCAAAGTCTACACCATAGATAGTATCTTCCACCACCTCATAGTCCAGCATCCCATCATCGCCCTTGCCATAGAACAACTTAGCCCGCTTCTTCCACAATAACCAACCCAAGGCTACCACTACCACGGCTCCCAAGACAACCAGCACATAGTAGACCACATCGTCGCTAAGCACAGTGCCAAACGTCTTGTTCAGCCACCTGCTGACGACCGATGCTATCCATTCCATCAAGTTCTCGTTGCCGCCTACAATCTCACGATCGTAGTCATAACGACCATCTTCCTGCCAGACGGCAATCCGTGCACTGTCAACACAAAGGGTATCCGAAGCCAATGGAACGTAGCGTATTAAAGGTTAGAAATTATCAAATTCATCGAAGTGCTCAATATTCTTAGCCACCCCAACCCCATCAATCTTATCACTGGCGTGACCATATTGTATAGTAAGGGCTACGATCGTGAGGATGGCGGCAATCAAATATCCCAGACATTGCAATACACAAGCCAGATACTTCAAGAACGTATAACCTATAGTGTTCACAAAAGACCCCTCCAAATCATTGGAAACCGTAAAGATAGACTTTATGATAAAAAGGATATACCACGGAACCATCGTGAACGATTGTATCACACCAGTTAGCATACCTATGACAAACGACAATGCAAAAACACCTCCCCAAGTGGCAAAGCCCAGACGGAATGCCTTCGCTATAGCCCTGAAGATGCCAATGTCTTCCATCATATAGACAGGCGCAGAGAGCGACAAAGGGATAATCACTGCTACCAGAACCGCATAGAACAACAACAGTCCAATGATGCCAACCACAGGATTAAGCATAAATGAACCAGCCATGAGGAAAGACAGCAAAACCACAAACACACCCACCAGCATTACCAGCACCAACAAATAAATAGCTGAACGCTTTAAACAAGCCATAAATTCAGGCATAAACTCCTCATTCGTCACCCCCTTCAGCCGCAACGAACGAGCGAAATAGAGTCTGATGAGTGCAAAGATCATAGCAAGAAACACGGCATAGACCACCATACCCACAATGACTGTGCCTCCCGTAGTCAATATAAAATCAATGAGTTTTCTGTGATCGAAATCATTATCCATCCCAATCAAAGAAATATAGCCTCCCCAGAAATGATTGACAAAGAACCCCAGCACCAAGGCAGACGGCAACATTAAATATATAAAATACTTCAAAAGCACACGCCAGTTCTCACGCACAAAACCCAACGTATCGCTCAACTTCTCTGAGAATGTACGTGTCACGTACAATTCAATTTTCGGTGTCATTTGTTCCATGATGTCGCAAATAAGGTAACAATATATAATAATAGATAATGAACGCGAGGGAAAGCAGGATAATAGTCAGCCTCAGTCCTGTAGACCAATCCGTGTGGCGCGTAAAAAAACTCTCAATAAACCCTGCTGTTACGAACAGAGGGATAGTTCCTATCACGATTTTCAAACCACGCTTCGCTCCACGTCTGAAAGCATAGAGCCTCGAATAAGTGCCGGGGAAAAGCCAACCGTTGCCCATCGCCAGTCCGGCCGCTCCCGCTACGATAATGGCCGAAATCTCCAGCGTACCATGCAACCAGATGGCCAATGCCGACTGCCCCAACAAACCATACTGTGCAAAGAACGTCTGGAAAGCCCCAAGCATCACTCCGTTCTGAAACAAAATAAAGCCCGTACCAAATGAAGTAAGCAATCCCATGACAAAAGCCACAAACGACACATAGATATTATTGACAGTGATGCCGATAAACATAAATCCTTCAGGCGACCCGTCATAGACAGCCATCGGCTCACCTTTCTCTATGTTGTCAATGGTCATCTCTACATAATGGTCACCCAGTATGAGACGCGAAAACTCCGGATCAATGAGTTGCGACACCATACCCACCAGAGCACTGCACAAGAAAATGACAAACGACAGGCGTAACTCGCGACGGGCATTCCACATCGTTTGAGGTACCTCCTGTGTCCAAAAAGTCAGTATGCGCGTCCACCGTTCCCGTTTATTGCGATAGACATTGTTATGAATGGCCGAAGCCAGATTATTCAAATATAGGGTAATGCGCGACCGCGGATAATGCGTCTGCGAGAAAGCCAGGTCGGAAGTAATGTCGATATAAGCATCGGCCACCTCATCAGGAGTCGAAATGGCAGGCGCCTCGGCAATCGTCTCGTATGCTCGCCACTTCTCTATGTTCTGCCTGATAAAAGTAACTTCTTTCACGCTGCAACCAAAAGTTTTTGTCAATAATGGTGCAAAAATAAGAAAAAAGTTTTATATTTGCAATGAATTTGATAAAAATAAAAGAAAACATGGCACAATCAGGCATCGTCACCGGACAATATGTATGTATTCAACAGGCTACGGCCAGCATCGGTGACCGCATCTTCGCACAGATTATCGACTGGCTGGTGTTACTGGCTTATATGGCCCTCTCTATTTGGTTTCTGTCAGAAATAAATGCTGGTGAACTATGGTTCTTCTTCCTTGAGACAATGCCCCTACTCTTCTATACACTTTGCATGGAAGTGTTCAATCACGGACAGACCCTCGGTAAGATGGCCATGAAGATGCGCGTGGTGAAGATGGACGGGTCGACACCCACATTAGGAACCTACCTCATGCGCTGGCTTCTCTACATCATCGACGGGCCCGGACTGGGCTTCTTAGGAATACTTTCCATCGTCCTCACCAAACACAACCAGCGACTGGGCGATCTGGCGGCAGGCACCGTGGTCATCAAGATTCAGAACTACCGAAAGATACAAGTAAACCTCGATGAATACGACTACCTGACGCAGAACTACATCCCACGCTATCCGCAAGCCACCGACCTGTCATTAGAGCAGATTGAGATTATCACCCGTACTGTCAGCACACCACGAAAGGACTTTGCAGCCCATCTTGTTCAGTTATCGCAGAAAGTGCAACAAAAACTCAACATCACCCGACAGGAGCCAACCGATATGGATTTCCTTCAACGCATCCTGCGCGACTACCAATATTACGCCTTAGAGGAAATCTGACTATTTCTTCGTCAGATTACCCAAAATGTCGCGCGTCAGTTCTTTCGTTATGGTACGGGTGGCGGCACTGGTGGCATTTTTCACCACTTTCTGCTTAGCCGAGGTTCTGCTCTTCGACTTCTTGCCCGAAACCTTATTACTGACCCAAGTACCTAAAATGGTGGCAACAGTAGAAGTGATAGCAGTCAGGACAGCCTTCCCCACCTTACTCATAACACCAGGCTTATTATCTTCCTTAGAAGATTTCTTGGATTTTCCGGACTTATCGGCCTGCTCGGTATTGTCAGCATTCACCTCTTGCTCAGCTTCCTTGCTCAGCATCTCATAAGCACTCTCGCGATCAATCATCGTGTCGTACTTGCCAAAAATGCGACACTGCCTGATAATGACTGCACGCTGCTCGTCACTAATAGCACCAATTTGAGAAAGCGGGAACAGAATCTTTGCCCTCTCTACCACACAGGGAGCACCCTTTTCATCAAGGAACGACACCAGAGCCTCACCCGTCTCCAGATTCATGATAGCCTCATCTGTCTTGAAATCCGGATTGGCACGAAACGTGTCTGCCGCCGTCTTCACTGCCTTTTGATCCTTCGGAGTATAAGCTCTCAGTGCATGTTGAACACGATTACCCAACTGTCCGAGGATATTTTCTGGAATATCAGTGGGACTTTGTGTAATGAAATAGATACCTACCCCCTTCGAACGAATCAGACGGATGACCTGTTCTATCTTGTCGAGCAGTGCTTTCGAAGTGCCATCGAACAGCATGTGCGCCTCATCGAAGAAGAACACCAGCTTGGGCAACGGCTGATCACCCACCTCAGGCAGCGTACTATAGAGTTCGCTGAGCAGCCACAGCAGAAAAGTGCTGTAGAGTTTAGGCTGCATCATCAGTTTATCGGCAGCCAACACGTTCATAATACCCTTACCATTTTCTGTCTGCATCAGATCCTGAATATCGAACGATGGCTCCCCAAAGAACCGGTCAGCACCCTGAGCTTCCAGTTGCAACAGAGCACGCTGAATGGCACCTACCGAAGCACTGGACACATTACCATACTGTGAAGTGTACTGCTTCGCGTTCTTCGACACATAGTCAAGCATTGAACGCAAATCCTTCAAATCGAGAATCAACAATCCACGCTCGTCAGCCACACGGAACACAATGTTCAATACACCGTTCTGTATATCGTTCAGTCCCAGCAGACGAGAAAGCAACTGCGGTCCCATCTGCGAGACCGTGGCTCGCATTGGATGCCCCTGTGCACCATAGACATCGAAGAAACGAACCGGACAAGCCTGAAACTCAGGTGTTTCTATACAGAACTCCGGCAGACGTTTCTCAATGAAACCGCTCATTTTCCCAACTTGCGAAATGCCAGAGAGGTCACCTTTCATATCTGCCATAAAACA
Organism: uncultured Prevotella sp.; assembly: GCA_947174835.1. Classification (GTDB taxonomy): domain Bacteria; phylum Bacteroidota; class Bacteroidia; order Bacteroidales; family Bacteroidaceae; genus Prevotella. Next base: position 6,931 of record CAMWKM010000076.1, on the reverse strand, counting down.
GGGCACGCCTGCCTGACAGAAAGTTTCGGCCATCACCTGCAAGGTGACGGTCTTTCCCGTACCGGTGGCACCCGCAATCAATCCGTGTCGGTTAGCCATTTTCCCTACGATACTAAGTGCTCCGTTTGAGCAATGGGCAATGTACAGCCCGCGTTCCTTGTCGTACATATACTACTTTTATCTTTATTTTTTTGTCATTTCCACTTTGCAAAGATACTAAATAATTTATAATTACTCATTTCCAATTCTCTTTTTTTGCCACTTTCTGCAAATTATCAATACCCGATAATCGCTTTTTCGATTATATTTCGTAATTTTGCGGTCGAAAAGAAATCTTAAACATTAAAATAGAAAAAGGATTATGGCATTTTTGACAAACGACAAACTGGTGATTGTTGGCGCTGCAGGCGCCATCGGTTCAAACATGGTGCAGACCGCCCTGATGATGGGTCTGACAAGTGAAATATGTCTCTACGACATCCCCTTTGCAGCAAACGCTGTCGAGGGTGTGGCTGAAGAAATGCGTCAGAGCGGCTTCGACGAGGCAAACATCGTGGCTACCACTGACATAGCAGAGGCTTTCACCGGAGCAAAGTATATCATCTCTTCAGGCGGTGCTCCCCGTAAGGCAGGCATGACCCGCGAGGATCTGCTGGCCGGCAACTGCAAGATTGCCGAGGAATTAGGTCTGAACATCAAGAAGTACTGCCCCGACGTGAAGCACGTGGTGATTATCTTCAACCCTGCTGACCTCACAGGTCTGGTGACTTTGCTCTACTCTGGTCTGAAGCCCGGACAGGTAACCACACTGGCAGGTTTGGACACCACCCGTCTGCAGAGCGCACTTGCCAAGAAGTTCGGTGTAAAGCAGAGCGAAGTCAAAGGTTGCGCTACATACGGTGGCCACGGCGAACAGATGGCTGTCTTCGGTAGCCATGTGACCGTTGCCGGTCGCAAGCTGACCGATATCATCGGCACTGCAGAGTTCCCCGAAGCAGAGTGGGAGGAGATGAAGACTGCCGTAACGAAGGGCGGTGCCAAGATCATCGAACTGCGTGGTCGTTCATCCTTCCAGAGCCCGGCCTACCTGTCGGTTGAAATGATTCGCGCCGCTATGGGTGGTGAAGCCTTCCGCTTCCCCGTAGGCACTTATGTGAAAAACGGTAAGTACGACCACATCATGATGGCCATGAAGACCACAATGACCAATGAGGGTGCCAAGTACGAGGTTCCTCAGGGCACTGCCGAGGAGAATGCCAAGCTCGACCAAAGCTATGAGCACCTGTGCAAGATGCGCGATGAGTTGGTCACACTGAACATCGTGCCCGAGATCAGCAAGTGGAACGAAATCAACCCCAATTTGTAAGACTACCTGTCTGAGGCCTTGTTGAACGTCCAAGTGACAAGGCCCGGACAATATTTACAGAAAAGACGTAGGAGCGTCAGTCCCGTATTACTATAAAAGAAGCGGGCTGTACGCTCCTCTTTCTTTTTATCCCTAAAGACTTTGCTGTTGACCAACGCAAAAGGACGTCCCGTACTGATGGCTTCGGCAGCATGGCCGGCTGTAAGGAAAGCATAATAGATGCCCTCGAAAGTCAGACGATTGGGGAAGCCACCTGCATCACCAATCAGGATGATACGGTCGCGTATAGGATAATCGATCGTTTGAGGGATATAGGCACCCAACGGTTTCAAGTCAGGACAACCCATCTCGTCAAGCACACGACGATAACTCTCGGGCGTAGTCACGCCATCACCAAAACCCTGCACATCATAGGCTTCGTTAGGGAAACTATAATAATAACCTTGCTGATACTTACGCGACAGATTACCTACCACCGCATTATCGGCCGACTTCGGGCCGTACTGCTCCATACAGAGAATACCGTGACTGCTCTTGGGATTCAGGTATTTCCTCACACGGCTGTTAGCCCCATCGGCTCCCACCAGATAGTCACAGATAATCTGACGCCCCGACTTCAACGTAGCAATTACATGACCGTCACGTTCCTCTATTGCCGTCAGAGCCTCGTTGATGAAGATACCACCCGCTTTCCGATATTCCTCCAGCAACTGAGCATCAAACTGACGACGCTTCACAATACGCAGTTTCTGTCCCATCCGGAAATCAAGTACCTGTTCGCCCTCAATGCAGAGTTTCAGTCTATGCACGCTGTTATAGTCATACTTAAACTCAGGCAGCAACTGCCCTAAGAGCCTATAGGAGCGAGGTGTCAGTCCGCCACCGCAAATCTTGTCGCGAGGAAACACCGCACGATCAACCACGATACAATCTATATTCCTCTTTCTCAGCAGCAATCCACAAGTACTACCTGCAGGGCCTGCACCTACAATCAACACTTTTGTTTTTTCCATATTGGGTGCAAAGTTACGGAAAAACAAGAGAAACGCAAAAAGAAAACTTATATTTCTTTTCATCTCTGGGTTATACCAATATGATCCCAGTGTCGCATTATTAACGCAAAACATTAAAAACACTTTTAAAAAACAATTTACTTAAACAACCTATCATAAAATAAAGATTTTATTATAATTTTGCATTCGTAATTATAAGTTGCAATTAATATGAGCAAGACGACAATGGGCAATAAACTGCCTCGAAAGTTAGAACAAAAGATGCAGATAGTCGGTGAACAAATCAAGTTAGCTCGTCTGCGGCGTAACCTAAGTGTCGTACAAGTTGCTGAACGAGCTACTTGTTCGCCATTGACTGTTGCCAGGATTGAAAAAGGAACACCGACAGTAGCCATTGGCATCTACCTTCGTGTATTGTATGCCTTGCAATTAGATGACGACATCCTGCTGTTGGCACAGAAGGACGAGATGGGTAGAGCTTTACAGGATCTTGCACTTAAACACCGTGAACGTGCGTCTAAAAAGCAATAAGAAAAATACACCCAACCAGATAGAGACATCTTTGGCTGCTTCAGCGATGCTTTGCCTGACCGTTGGGGACGATTGTTACTTAACAGACGCGAACAACTCCTTGCCACAGAAGAGAAACGGCCTGTCCGTAGGCTTTCATCGTTCGACTATCTTATGGGTATTGATGACTGTTCTCGTATGGGTGGCTTCCGTTTTAAGATTGAGAGGAGTGAGGAACTGAACCAGATGCCAGAGAAGAAATGGCAAGAACGAAGCAATGCGCATCATCAATGAATTAAAGGCAGATGTGAAGCTTTGGAAGCCAATAGCCACTCGCCTTGGTATAGTCAAGCGAGAAATAGACGTATTTGAACAGGTGTTCCAACGCTCGCTTACATAAACAAAGGCTGTGCCGTCATTGATGTTTTTACGACACAGCCTTTCGCTTCATGTAATCTATACGTTCACTATTTAATCCTTATCTTTGTCGCCACGCCATCGCTACGACGCACAATATAGATATTCGGTGCTAAATGTGCATCAGCCCATTTGCCAACGTACAGGACTGAGCCTTGGAGGGACACGATGACCACCTCCGAATCCGAATCAATGGCAACATCACTGACACCAGTATCTTCGCCTTCCACAGTGACCTCACAAGTGGCTTTCAAATCAGGATTAGCTTCCAATGCCACCGTGATGACCGCTGTACCGCCTCCGACAAGCGTGACCAAACCAGTCTCATCAACCATAGCCACATTCATGTCGGAACTTGACCACGACACAGTCTTATCGGTTGCATTGGTAGGCCACACTGTTGCCCTCAATTGGAATGTTTCCCCGATGTCACCCCTATATCTGGATCTATTCAGCGTCACACTATTGGCAATGACAGGATTTTGAACCGTTACTTGACAAGTGGCCTTCACATTTGGATAATCTTCCAATGCCGCCGTGATGACAGCCGTACCTTCCGCAACAAATGCGAGCAAACCGGTCTCATCAACCACAACCACATTATCGTCAGAGCTTGACCATACCACATTCTTATTGGTTGCATTGTCAGGCGTTACCGTTGCCGTCAACTGCAGGGTTTCTCCTGCTATACCCTTTACATATCCTTCGCTCAGTTTCACACCTGTTGCAGGAATGATGACGATGACATCACAAGTCGCCTGAATCTCGGGACGTTCTTCTGAGGTCGCGGTGATGACTGCCGTACCGCCTCCGACAAGCGTGACCAAACCAGTCTCGTTAACCACAGCCACATTCGTGTCGGAACTTGACCACAACACTTTCTTATTACTTGCATCATCAGGTGTCACGGTTGCCGTCAACTGAACCGTCACGCCTTGAAAACCTTTTATCTCGGTCTTGTCGAGAGTGATTGCTTCAATCGCTACCACGGCATCTTGGTCATTGTCCAATTCTGAAGCGGTCCAACGCAGGTAGGGATAACCGTCATTTTGGTCAGCACGACGCCCCCACACGTTCTCGAAATCCCAGTCAACAAACGAGGACATTCTCTTCATCTCGCTCGTCACCAAGCCGATGCCTTTGTCAAAAGGCTTGACATCCGCCGACAGTTTCTCGAAAGCAGTTTGCACAAGGTCGCGGTTGAAATAACAGGTTTTCGTTTCATTACCTTCCGCATAACCATAGACACCACCGATGAAAACAGAATTACTACCATCTGGAGTGCTACCCATCTGAACAGACATTGCCGAATAGCAGTTGGTGAGAGGCTTCTTTGTAGATACCGCCACACCACCAAAATTGGCGTAGGATTTGTACTTGACACCGCCCATTGCAAAGCTGTTCTCGATGGTTCCAGCATTAGTTACCACCAAGCCGGCACATTTAGTTTCATCTGTTTCTATATCGACCTTTGCATAACATTCGCTGATAGTGCCGCCATCATAGACTTCTCCCACAAAACCTGCACGACCTACATCTATGCCGCCAACTGTCTCTACGATACGACCTTCTGCACCGCATTGTGTTATCGTTCCATACAGGTTCATGGCAAAGAGTGCAGCCCAACTATCTTTCCTGTTCACATTCACGCACACGTCACGCAGAATGAGATTCTTGATGACAGCGTCTGAACCGACTTGGCGAAAGAAAGCAGGACTTGAACCACTCATTTCACTCTCCATGTAGATGCCGCTGATTACATGATTCTGCCCATCAAAAGTACCATTGAAAGAATAGGCGTAGTTGCTGTTGCCTATCATGAGGAATGGCACAGGCGTGATTTGCGACACCCATTTGTCAAAGTCGGCAACATCGTTCAACTGAATATCAGCACCCAACTTGACAGTCTTTTCTGAAAAGTCGTTTCGTTCCATTCCCTCGGCAGTTCCGTTCACGATGTTGGCAAACGCATAGAGTTGAGCCGGAGTGGTGATGGTATAAGTCTTAGTGAACTTGTTTTGGAATATGCTGTAGTCAGGAGCCGACTGTTCAGCCCAACGGGCATAGAGGGTCACGTCCTCCTTGACTTCCGAAATGCCGAAGTCAAACATTGCGGTGCATTCCTTGTCTGTGTACCAACCCAACAGCACATAGCCCTCGCGTTGAGGAGCGACAGGACGCGAAAGCGTAGAGCCTGCAAAGGCTTTAAAGTTGAAGGGAGCATTGACACCGTCTTCTATTGTCACGGTCAAAGTAGGCTGAGTTCCTGCAAACGAAGGATACCCACCCTCATTGTAGCCCCAACCGCCTTCAAAACCTTTGGCGGCAGCGGCATAGTTCAAGTCGTTGACAAAACGGTAGCTCTGCATATACGTGGTAGTGCGACCTATGGCGGTGTCCTTGTAGCGAGGGCTCAAATCGCTGTTAACGAACGTCTGAAACAAATCATCTTCACTATAGATAAGCCATCCGTCTGCTTTTTGGGCATACCAACAGCCGTTGATAAACGATTCTCCGATTGCGCTGGTACCTATAAAAGCGTAGCCGTTTGATTCAACGGTAGAATAACAAGCATTGAGATAGGTGTTGCCTCCGTAGGCAGCTTCACCAAGTATGCCGCCAGTATTATATCCTGAGATTTGTCCGGATGTCCAACAATGGGATATAGTCACCTCGCCCTTAAACTGGTCACAATCATTGTGTATCCTATTGGCACCGGCAAGAGGACTCACATAACTGCTTGCGGAAACCCAAGCATCAATTACGCCAAGATTGCGTATCTCCGCTCCTTTTCCCAACACACCGAAAAGTCCGGCATAAAGCATTTCTTCGTTGTCGATGTACATATTGGAAACTATGTGCATCCCACCATCGTAGATGCCACAGAAGTGATGTGTAAGGTTATTCCCCGTACCTGTGCCAAGATATACAGCCACAGGAGTCCATTGTTCGGGCATCTTCTCGCCCCAATTCTCCATAGGTTCGTTCAGTGCGATATCCGCCGTCTGCAATATGTGTTGTCCAACGAAGTTCCAGTTGCGGTTGGCTACGAAAGCGAGGTTTTCAAGATTCTCTTTATTTGAAATCAAGAAGGGGCTTTCCACTGTTCCGTCGCCACCTGCAAAGAAAGGAGTCACGTCCGTGGCCTTGACATCGGTGGGCACAGGGTAGTCGCCAGGGACATATTTCCACAAATAAGTGCCCATAACAGCCGCCATAAAGTTGAGCCTATCCACAAACTCTTGAGATTGCAGATATTCCGTACTCTCGCCGTAAGAGCCACCAACAAACGATGCATCATCACCGAACAGCACAGGGTTTTTAGTGGCATCATAGTAGCAATTAGCCATCTGCGAACCAGCATCTTGCCAATTTGCCCATAAAAATCCCATGATACGGGTCGGTATAGCGATAATATCAGTAGGAGCCGAGGGAGCATACAAGCGACCAGAGCCGTAACAATTGAGAATCGTACCTGGAACGTATTCCGAATATGGGCCAGAGAAACCGTTGTCACCCACAAACGAACACAAAGTAACTCCGTATTCTTCATTATAGACATCGCCTGTGGCATAGCAGGACTCAATAGTTCCCGTATTATCCCAGCAGAAACCTGCACCAACAT
>CAMWKM010000075.1 GCA_947174835.1 uncultured Prevotella sp. | reverse complement strand
GTTTGGAGGCTTCAAACGAGGCCTTTTTACTGACCAAAAGATAATCAAATCGCGAACAAAAGATTATCGAAGAAAATACAGATATAAAATAAGCCCGGCGCTTCACAGCGCCGGACTCTTTGCAAACTTCAAACTTACCTAATAAATAATAGTTCACGATACTTAGGCAGTGGCCATAGGGCATCATCTACGATGAGTTCCAATTTGTCTATCTGATAGCGGATGTCGTCAAGCTTCGGCTCCACGGTGTCGTGATAAGCGATAGCTTTCTCGTGCGCATCCTCAATCTTATTGGCTAATTTACGAGCGTTGACAAGTTCCTCAACTTGTTGCTCAATGGTACTGGTACGCTCGGCAATCTCCTCAATGAGTTTCAGATTACGGGCGTTCAACTTCTCAGCCTTGTCTGTGGAAAATACTGTTGACACGCTATCTACATTCTTCAGCAACTGGCTCTGATAGCGAGTGGCGATGGGGATGATGTGGTTCATGGAGAGATCGCCCAAGACACGTGCCTCAATCTGGATCTTCTTCGTATAGGTCTCCCACTTTACTTCGTTGCGGGCTTCCAACTCCTTTTTGCTCATCACATTCAGACTCTCGAACATCCGGATGCTATCTGCATCAAGGTAGCGTTCAAAGATCTTCGGGCAAGACTTCTCGACATCAAGCCCGCGTTTCTCGGCTTCCACAACCCACTCATCAGAATATCCATTGCCGTCGAAGCGGATAGGCTTGCACGTCTTGATGTCCTCGCGCAACACATCAATAATAGCATGGAACTTAGCAGAATGTCCCGAGTTCTCCGAAAACTCTGAACGCACCGAATACTCCGAGATTCTCTCATCCACACGCTTCTTGAAGTCGACCAAAGCCTCAGCAACAGCACTATTGAGGGCAATCATAGCCGAAGCGCAGTTGGCCTCACTGCCAACGGCACGGAACTCAAAACGGTTGCCCGTGAAGGCAAAGGGCGACGTGCGGTTGCGGTCAGTATTGTCAATTAGAAGTTCTGGAATCTCGGGAATGTCCATCTTCATACCCTGCTTGCCAGCCATAGACAGAATGTCGTCCTTATCGGCCTTCTCAATATGGTCGAGCAGTTCGCTAAGCTGTTTGCCAAGGAACGAACTGATGATGGCAGGAGGTGCTTCGTTGGCCCCTAAGCGATGGGCATTCGTAGCCGACATGATGCTGGCTTTCAGCAGTCCATTATGACGATACACGCCCATCAGCGTCTCCACAATGAACACAGCAAAACGCAGATTCTGTTCCGGAGTCTTGCCGGGGGCATGGAGCAGTACACCATTGTCGGTAGACAGACTCCAGTTATTGTGCTTACCACTACCATTGATACCTGCAAAAGGCTTCTCGTGAAGCAACACGCGGAAGCCATGCTTGCGGGCAACGCGCTTCATGACTGACATCAACAGCATATTATGATCGACGGCAAGATTGGTTTCCTCAAAGATAGGAGCCAACTCAAACTGGTTGGGTGCCACCTCGTTATGGCGTGTCTTGCAAGGAATACCCAGTTCGAGGGCTACAACCTCCAGTTCCTTCATGAAGGCAGCCACGCGCTCGGGGATAGCTCCAAAATAATGGTCATCCATCTGCTGGTTCTTGGCACTGTCGTGTCCCATCAGCGTACGTCCCGTCAGTAGCAGGTCTGGGCGTGCAGCATAGAGTCCCTCATCCACGAGGAAATACTCCTGCTCCCAACCGAGATTGCTCGTCACCTTCTTGACACTGGGGTCGAAGTAATGGCAGACATCGGTAGCAGCCACGTTGACAGCATGTAGTGCACGCAACAGCGGAGCCTTATAGTCGAGCGCCTCACCACTATAAGAAATAAACACAGTGGGAATACACAGCGTATCGTCAATGATAAAGACAGGCGAAGTGGGATCCCAAGCCGAATAGCCACGGGCTTCAAAAGTGCTGCGAATACCACCGGAAGGGAACGACGAGGCATCGGGCTCCTGCTGAACCAGCAGTTTTCCTGAGAACTCCTCAACCATGCCACCCTTGCCATCGTGCTCAATAAATGAGTCATGCTTCTCGGCAGTTCCCTCCGTCAGGGGCTGGAACCAGTGGGTATAGTGCGTCACACCGTTCTCCGTAGCCCACTGCTTCATGCCAGCAGCCACAGCATTGGCCACCTCACGATCCAGACGGGCACCATTGTCCATCACATCAATCATCTTCTCGTACACGTCCTTGGGCAGGTACTTGTACATCTTTTCACGGTTAAAGACCTTCTTGCCAAAATATGCAGCGGGTCTTTCAACGGGAGTTTTTACATCGAGCGGCTTCTTCTTAAAAGCCTCACCGACAACCTGAAATCTTAATGCTTCCATAATTGTGTTTATGTTGATATAATAATTATTTATTCCATTTCTCTATTCTCTGCAGTGCTTCCTCTGTCTTCTCACGACTGCCGAAGGCAGTGAAGCGCACGTATCCCTCACCGCTTGGACCAAAACCAACACCAGGAGTACAGACCACATTGGCACCATAGAGCAAGGTCTCGAAGAAAGACCAAGAGTCCATACCGTCAGGCGTACGCATCCATATATAGGGAGCATTCTCGCCACCATAGACCTCGAAGCCCAAATGGCGGAAAGTGTCCAACATCTTTTTGGCGTTCTGCATATAGTAATCAATAGTCTGCTTCACTTGCACCTTACCCTCAGGCGTGTAGATGGCTTCTGCAGCACGCTGTGAGATGTAACTGGTGCCGTTGAACTTGGTCGACTGGCGACGTAGCCACAGCGGATTCAAAGGGATGCGCTCACCAGTGAGCGTGGCAGCAGTGAGGTCCTTTGGCACGATTGTATAGCCGCAACGCACACCTGTAAAACCTGCTGTCTTCGAGTACGAATGGAACTCTATGGCGCACTTGCGAGCACCACGAATCTCATAGATACTGTGCGGCACGTCGGGATCCTGAATGTAAGCCTGATAGGCAGCATCATAGAAAATGAGTGTATCGTTTTTCAGGGCGTAATTCACCCACTTACGCAATTCCTGTTTTGTGATGACCATACCCGTCGGATTGTTAGGGTAACACAGGTAGATGACATCCACACGACGGTCGGGTAATTCTGGCACAAAACCATTCTCTGCCGAACAGGGCATATAAATAACGTTCGACCAGCGGCCATTTTCTTGAATGCCAGCACGTCCAATCATCACGTTTGAGTCGATATAGACAGGATATATGGGGTCAGTGACTCCGATAGAGTTGTCCCAACGAATCAATTCCTGAATATTACCGGTGTCCGACTTGGCACCGTCGTTAATGAATATCTCGTCGATATCAAGGTGAATACCACGAGGCAGGAAGTCATTCTTCTGAATGGCCTCACGCAGAAAGTCATAGCCTTGCTCAGGGCCGTAGCCACGAAAACTCTTGGCAGTGCTCATCTCATCGACGGCACGGTGCATAGCCTCTGTGACGGCAGGACAGAGAGGCTGAGTGACATCACCGATGCCCAGCGAAATGACGTCGGCTTTAGGGTGCATCACCTTGAAGGCATTCACCTTCTTGGCGATGTCAGCAAACAGGTAGTTGTTCGGCAGTTTGAGGAAGTGATCGTTTACTAATGCCATAATTCTTATATTGTTTGAAGTTCTATTTCTCCGTCGAAGACAAAGGTCGCAGGACCGGTCATATAGACGTGGTTATCTGATTTGCGCCATTCAATATCAAGCGTGCCGCCATCCATGACGATGCGACTCTGTCGGCCTGCCCTTTTCGTTAGACAAGCGGCAACAGCCGTGGCGCAAGCGCCCGTACCACAGGCCATTGTGATGCCACTGCCACGCTCCCAGACACGAGTGCGGATGCCTCCATCAGGCAGCACTTTGGCAAACTCGATATTGCAACGCTCGGGGAATGCAGGATGATGCTCCAGTGCGTGCCCCATCTCACTCACCTGATCCACGTTGTCGGTGAAAATCACATAATGAGGATTACCCATCGAAATGAATGTGCCCTCTGTCAGTCCATGATTTGGTCTAAAGAGATTCTCGTCCTCCATCTTAGGCTCTAACATATCAACGCTGACACGCTCCACAATATTGCCTTCAACATGAAGGTTGAGCGTCTTGATACCCGATAATGTCAGCAGGCGAATCTCTGTCTTCTTAGTCAGCCCGCGCTCATAGACATATTTACCGATGCACCGACTGGCGTTGCCGCACATCATTGCTTCCGAACCGTCGGCATTGAAAATGCGCATGGAAACATCAGCTTCAGGTATAGGTGATGCACCGATAAGCACCAGCCCATCACTGCCAATACCCTTATGCCGGTCGCTCCAAGCGATAGCTGCCTTGGTCGGATCAGCAATGGGACACTCCATCGTATTTACATAGATGTAATCATTGCCGGCACCATGCATTTTGGTGAACTTCACTTTTGTCATCTTTTTACTTTTCTCGAAGGTAATTGTCTACTTTTCGTGCTGTCTCTATACCGCTGGCCATCGCACGGACTACGAGCGAAGCACCACTCTGAGAGTCACCACAGACAAAAACATTTTCCGGATATTGCGGATGCTCCGGCTTTAGGAAGCCCATCGCCAGCAACACTAATTCAGCTTTGATGATCTCAGGCTGCCCTTTCTCCACCATCAGCGGACGACCGCCATTGGGGTTGGGCTCCCAATCAATCTCCTGCACTTTCACACCTGTCAACTTACCATCCTTACCGAGGAACTCCAGCGTATTGATGTTCCAACGACGAGTGCATCCCTCCTCGTGGCTCGATGTTGTCTTGAGTGTCCGCGGATAGTTAGGCCACGGATTCTTCGGATCAACGGGACCATCCACAGGTTTTGGCATGATCTCTATCTGTGTCACGCTCTTACAACCCTGTCGGTGTGCCGTACCGATGCAGTCGCTGCCTGTATCGCCGCCACCTATAACCAACACATCTTTGTCTTTGGCCGTGATGCGCTCGTCCTTCGCAAATTCCATCCCCGCCAGCACGCGGTTCTGTTGTGACAGCAAATCCAGTGCTAAATACACGCCTTTCAATTCTCGGCCGGGGATGTTGAGATCACGTGCCGTCGGTGTACCGGTAGCAATGATAATGGCTGAGTATTCGGATAATTCTGATAACTCTGAAATCTCCTTGTTATACTGAAACTCTATTCCTTCTTCCTCCAGCAGTTTCATTCTCCGCTCTATAATCTCCTTATTCAATTTAAAATTAGGAATACCGTAGCGCAAGAGACCACCAGCTGCCTCGTTCTTCTCAAACACCATAACGCTATATCCCATCAGGTTCAGCGCATTGGCTGCTGCCAGTCCCGCAGGTCCAGCCCCTATGACCGCCACCTTCTTACCATTTCTCACAGGATGGTGCACTGTGATATACCCCTCCCGGAATGCAGCTTCAGTTATCGCAGCCTCATCCTCGCGGTTCGTCGTCGGCTCGTGCTCAATGAGATTCAACACACAGGCCTTCTCACACAATGCCGGACAAATACGTCCAGTAAACTCCGGAAAAGGGTTGGTAGCCGTGAGCAGTCGATAGGCCAATTCCCAATTACCCTTATACAAGGCGTCGTTCCATTCCGGCGGCTTATTTCCCAATGGGCAAGCCCAATGGCAGAAGGGCACGCCACAATCCATGCAGCGGCTGGCCTGTAATTTGCGTTCGCGAGTGTTCAGCGTCTGCTCCACCTCACCGAAGTCGTGTATTCTATCGTGAATCGGACGGTAACCAGCTTCCTGCCGGTGTATCTCCAAGAATGCTTTCGGATTTCCCATCTTTCTATTTTATCTTACTCTTTTACTTTTCTACTTTTAATACTCTTTTTGCATATCTGCAATCTTCTCTCGCAACTTTTTCATCTGCTCTTCCTGCAACACACGCTTATACTCGATAGGCACGACTTGGATGAAGTCTTCCACATAACGCTGCCAGTCATCAAGCATCGTGCGCGCCAATTTTGAACCTGTATAGAGATAATGCTGACGGATGAGTTCATGCAACTCCTTACGCGACACAGAGTCTTCCACAAGATTAATCTCCACCATATCCATATTGCAGAAATAGTCAAAATTGTGTTTTTTGTCCCAGACATAGGCCACGCCGCCTGACATACCGGCAGCAAAATTGCGTCCTGTCTCACCGAGCACGACCACACGACCGCCCGTCATATACTCGCAGCAGTGGTCACCGGCACCTTCGATGACAGCAATGGCTCCTGAGTTTCTCACGCCAAAACGCTCACCCACCTTACCATTGATATACAGTTCACCGCTCGTTGCTCCGTAAAGTCCCGTATTACCCGCGATGATATTCTCTTCCGCAGCAAAGTTACTCCTCGTCGGTGGCAGGATGGCAATGCGTCCGCCACTCAGTCCTTTAGCGAAGTAGTCGTTGGTCTCACCCTCCAACTTAAAACTGATACCATGTTCCAGAAATGCACCAAACGACTGTCCGGCCGAGCCTTTGAACTTCACACTGATGGTGTCGTCCGGCAGTCCCGCCAGTCCGTACTTCCTTGCTATCATGCACGAGAGCATTGCGCCTGTGGCACGATCAGTATTCTTGATGGCATAGTCAAGGCTTATCTCATCGCCATCTTCAATGGCCCTTTGTGCCGCTTCTATCATCTGCTGATCAAGAACAGTTCCCTGCATACCTAATGGCACACTCGGCTTGCGGATGTCCCCCGTGAAATGCAGTACACCGGCTTCTTTATGTAGCAGTCTTGAGAAGTTGAGCCCATCACCGCCGGTTCCGTGCGCTGCGGCATTACAGCTTCCCTTTGTCTCAATCAACTCCGTATGACCGACAATGTCATTCAGACTCTTGAAGCCCATCTCGGCCAAATATTCCCTCACCTCCTGTGCGAGGAACGTAAAGTAGTTCACCAGATATTCATACCTTCCCATGAAGTGCTTCCTCAATTCCGGATTCTGCGTAGCCACACCCATCGGACATGTATTCAGATTGCACTTTCTCATCATTACGCAACCTAACACAATCAGCGGTGCCGTACCAAATCCGAACTCCTCGGCACCCAACAGCGCCATCAGCACAATGTCGCGACCCGTCTTAATCTGTCCGTCTACCTGCAAACGAACACCATCGCGCAAACCGTTCTTCACCAGCGTCTGCTGCGTCTCACTCAGTCCAATCTCCGGTGAGATACCGGCAAATCGCATACTCGATGCAGGACTTGCACCTGTACCGCCTTCTGCACCACTAATAATAATCAGGTCAGCCTTTGCCTTTGCTACACCGGCAGCAATGGTTCCTACCCCACTCTCAGCAACCAACTTCACACTGATGGCAGCCGTCGGGTTGACATTCTTCAGGTCGAAGATGAGTTGCGCCAAATCCTCAATGGAATAGATATCATGATGCGGTGGAGGCGAAATCAGCGAGATTCCGGGAATCGAATGGCGCGTCTTGGCAATCACCTCGTTCACCTTGAAGCCCGGCAACTGTCCGCCCTCACCGGGCTTGGCACCCTGTGCCACCTTGATCTGTATCTCTTCAGCATTCACCAGATATTCCGTCGTCACACCGAAACGTCCCGAAGCCACCTGCTTCGTCTTCGATGACAACGAAATACCATCTACCGTCGCATGGAAACGCTCAGAGTCTTCACCACCCTCACCGGTATTACTTCTTGCGCCCAGCTTGTTCATGGCAAGACAGATTGCCTCGTGTGCCTCCTTACTCAGTGCTCCAAAACTCATTGCACCTGCCACGAAGTGCTTCACGATCGTCTCTACAGGCTCCACCTCATCAATGCTGATGGGATTGCGTTTGATATCCAAGAAGTCACGAATAAATATCGGTGCTTCCTTCTCATCAACGAGTTTTGTGAACGCCTTGAATTTTTCATAACTCCCCGTTCGTGTCGCCAATTGCAAGGTGGCAATGGTCTCCGGATTCCAGGCATGTTTAATTCCATCCCGTCTCCAGTGGAACTGTCCTTGATTGTTCAGGAAAGCCTCATCTGCCGAATCGCAGCAATCAAAAGCTTCCTTGTGCATCGTCACGGCATCCGTTGCTATCTTTTCCAGTCCAACGCCGCCAATCGTGCTGATCTCAGTCCCAAAGTATGCTTTCAACAAACTTTCACTCAAGCCGATGCTCTCAAAGATCTTCGCTCCCCGATAACTTCGTATCGTTGAGATACCCATCTTTGCCATAATCTTAAACAGACCTTTCTTCACCGCCTTGATATAGTTAGCCTCAGCAGTAGCATAGTCCTCCTGAATTTGATGCCGCTTTACGAGGTCATCAAGAATGGCGAATGTCATATACGGACACAACGCACTTGCACCATATCCCAGCAATAATGCTGCATGCATGGTCTCCCGAATCTCACCACTCTCCACGATCAGTGCCGTCTGCACACGTTTACCCACACTGATCAGATAATGGTGTACTGCCGATACAGCCAACAACGACGGAATAGCCACGTGCTCCGCATCAACATCCCTGTCACTCAGAATAATATAGTTGTATCCGTCATCCACGGCTTTCTCTGCATCCTTGCACAACTTATCAAGTGCTTCACGCAATGCCTCTCCGTTGCCAGTTCCGCGTGTTCCCTTCGATCCGCAGCCCTTAAACACCATTCCTAACTTAATGGTGTTAAATCCTTTATATCTGATATTACACAATATGTCCAGTTGTGTATTGTTCAGAATCGGGTGCGGCAGACGCACCATCTTACAGTTTGTTTCATCGGGGGTCAGAATACCCGTTCCCACACGACCGATATATTCCGTCAGACTCATCACCAACTCCTCGCGGATAGAGTCGATAGCAGGGTTCGTCACCTGAGCAAACTGCTGACGGAAGTAGTTGAAGAATATTTGCGGTCTGTCTGACAAGACGGCCAATGGCGTATCATTACCCATCGAAGCCGTAGGCTCCTGACCGTTCACGGCCATTGGTACGATGGTTGCATCAATGTCCTCAGCCCCATAACCAAACATGATTTCCTTCTGCAACAGTTTAGACACTGCGTTCTCCACATGGCGCCCGCTCTTTAGTTTCTCCAACTGAATACGGTTCGTTGATAGCCACTGACGATAAGGATGCTCACTGGCTAATCGCTGCTTGATCTCGCCGTCATAGTAAATCTTACCCTCCTGTGTATCAATCAGCAGGATCTTACCCGGCTGCAAACGTCCTTTCTCGGCAATCTCCGTCGGCTCAAAGTCCATCACGCCTACTTCCGAAGCCACTACCATCGTATCGTTCTTTGTAATGGTATATCGTGCGGGGCGCAGTCCGTTTCGGTCAAGCATACCACCCGCAAACCGTCCATCCGAGAACAGTAATGCAGCAGGGCCATCCCACGGCTCCATCAATATCGAATGATACTCATAGAATGCCTTCAGATCTTCTGAAATGGGGTTCTTGTCATTGAAGCTCTCCGGCACCAGCACACTCATTGCGTGCGGCAGAGACAGACCTGACATCACTAAAAACTCCAGTACGTTGTCCAACGATGCCGAGTCCGACATCCCCGACTGCACAATCGGCGAAATGGCTTTTACGTTGCCTAATGCCTCACTCGACAGCACCGACTCCCTGGCCTGCATCCATCCGCGGTTACCGCGAATAGTATTGATCTCACCGTTATGAGCCAACAAGCGGAAGGGCTGGGCCAGAGACCACGTAGGAAATGTGTTTGTGCTGAAGCGTGAATGCACCAGCGCCAGTCCGCTTGTCAGATAGGGATTCGTCAGGTCGGGATAATATTGCCGCACCTGCATCGACGACAGCATACCCTTATATATAATGTTTGTGTTGCTCAGCGAACAGATGTAGAAGTCGGGATGGCCGACTCTTTGCTCAATCTTTTTCCTTATTATATATAGCGTGCGAGGGAAGGTCGCCAGCTTATCATCCGACACACCGGTAATAAAGACCTGTTTAATGTCGGGTTCTGTGCTCAGTGCTGCTTCACCCAGACATTCCGGATTCGTGAGCACCGTGCGCAGGTGCATCAACTGCAAGCCCTCACGCTCTATTTCCTCAATCATGATCGACAGAATCTCCTGCTGTTCCTTCTCCTCTTTTGGCAGGAACACCAGTCCTGTGCCGTACTTTCCTTTCTCAGGTACGGGAATGCCCTGCAACAGAATGAACTCATGCGGTATCTGTAGCATGATGCCTGCACCGTCACCGTCCTTGCCTATCTCAGCGCCCCTGTGCCTCATGTTTTCCAGCACCTTCAAAGCATTGTCCACCAGTTCATGACTCTTGTTGCCGTGAATATTGACAATCATTCCCACACCGCAAGCATCATGCTCATACTGGTTTTGATAAAGTCCCTTATTTTCCGTTTGAAGTTTACATTTTGTCATATTATCCTTAATTAATCTCGCATTTTACACTAAAATCGATGCAAAGTTAATACAAATCGTCAAAACACCAAAGAAACCGCATATCTTTTTAATCTTGTTTTTTGTACAAAATTATATCTTAAAACAATTTCATTCAACTTTTCTTTCAAATTAACATCAAAACAACACAAATAATTTAAAAATGTTACCATTCTTGATTTATATAATAACAATAACATACCGTTAGATCTATTGCGATCTAACGGTATGTTATTATCTATACCCGTTTCCTATTACTACCTCTACCAACGGACGTCGTGTCAAGAGATTCTGACGTGCACCACATACACCCTGTACACCTATAATTTTAATGCATTTTCGAAAGTAGGCCAATTTCTTGTGTTAAATGGCCTAATTTCTAATTATAAGTCGTATGACTGATTTACTTTGAGTGCATGAGGTGCACGTTACTCTTATTAAACAAATGAAGACCCTTTACTTTGGTGCTTTCCACTCAAAATAATAGTGTAACCCATTTAAGACAAGTGTGGCAGATACACGCTCACCCTTTCCCTTCTTTGCATAGACTAATCCTGTTACTTTCTCGCCAGGTTGTATCGTTGTCCTCCTTAGATAGCCTGCATTATGGGCCTCACGGTCTTGAGCAAGAGCTTCATCATATTGTGCTACCCTGTCTCGTTCAATAACATAGGCTTGATAGGCAGCTGCACCATCATAGTTTGTGGTGCGCACAGATGTATTTGTTCGAGTATTTGAATGTCCATAAACAGATGCACTGCCATGCATATTGGCATGGGCAGAACTTGCGGAAGCACCAACAGCCCAACCACCGGAGCCGACAGCTGCACCAACGGATGACCCGTAGGCATTTGCCGATGCGTCATAACTGCCATGTGCATACGAATTAGTGCTGCTATTTGTGCTTACGTTGGTTGACGATGTGCTTGTACCTGCTGCTGCAGCGGTAGCAGCAGCACCTAATCCTGCAAAGAATCTTGACCAAGACTGGCTTCTGTCTACTTTCGCCATATATTCTTTACGAGTCAGTATCTCCAAAGGCTTTCTTTTTCCTTTCTTATCAATCATATTTGCACTCAGATTCTCTGGCAGAAAATCTATCTCCGACATCGTACCATTATTAATGATAATGGGAAAACTGATAAAGTTGCCATAGTCATATACTTTATCGTTAGCCATTGCAACCATCACTCCATCTGAGACGTAGTATTCCCATTCAATATCATTGATGAATTGCGTTTTTCTACTCTCTGGATTAATGGGGCTGAATACTGGCGTATTGTCCGAAAGACGATAGCGACTGACGCATCCCAAATTATTTGAGACTGTATAATAGTCTTGAACAGGTTGCCCATTGTGATATTCCACCTGCACACAAATAGTACCATCCCCTTGAAATTCCGTATACAATCCTTCCAGTCCATTTGCACCTATTGTTCCTTTTTTCAGAAGCAGTCCATTCTCATAGTTTATCTCAAAGTTTCCTGTTTGCTTTCCACTCTTGAAAAAGAGTTTAGAAGCGACATTACCATTCTTATAGTAAGAAATCTGTTCTCCATCAAAAACAGACTTGGAATCATCATAGCGATCTATCGTTATATACTCTCCCTCTCCTTGCTTCTCTCCTGTAATATAAAAATCAAGATATTTGTTGGCATAATACATAGAGTCCGACGATGGAGCCAGAATCCTCTTGTATTCCGCAAAATCCTCACGCTCAACCCCTTTCCAGTTCTTATCATAATAATAGGTCTGAGCAAAAGACGACAAAGGAATTGTCAGTAAGAACAAAATGAAAGACTTTTTCATATATTCATTAATTTAGAAAAATGTGGAAAGACTTGCTGAAAGCAGCATTCTTTCCACACTTACCAGACTTTAGAAATCAATACCAAATTTCAAAGACAAATAACCCAACGATTTCTTTGTCTTACCTTCCCATTCAAATTCATTCTTTGTGGCTTGATGGTCATATCCTATGGAGAGATTAAAACCAAAATTATCACTTTTGGCATAATGGATGCCTATAGACGGGTTAAGATACAAACCATTTCCGCAGATAAAATCATAACCACCGCGAAGGTCCACAAATGGGGAGAATTTGCCTGTTCCCATATCCAAACGAACATCGCCAAACATGGGAATAACAATAGCGTCATTATCAACTCCGTCATCTTTCCATGCGAAATCATTGGCAGCAACACCAGCACCGACAAACAAGAATGGAGCGGCCTGATAACCATGAACAGTAGATAACCCTAACATAAACCGACTACCGGGAGTAATGCCGATACCACCACCAAGGTCAATAAAACCCCTGTAACCCAAATCACGTTGTGCAAACGTAGCAACACTTCCAAAAAGGAGGCAAGCAATAAAGAAAATTTTCTTCATATTTATTTAAATTGTTTTATGTGCCAGCCAACCCCACAATACTGGCAGTTAATTGTTTAGGAACGTGGAGTTTGGCGACTATCGTCAACCGTTCCTTGTTAGTTTCAGTCTGCAAATTTAATAAAACCAGCTTACTACCTTATTCCTTTACATATCCGAGAGTACGAAAGTATGCCTGTGGTGTACGAAATTACAATTTCCCCATCTCACCTATTAATGATGTGAGTGCATTTGTAGTTGCCCTGATTGTCACTTTATTTGTTGTGCCATATTTGTTGACTCTGAATGTCAGCAGTTGTTTGGTCGGCTGGATGCGTAGCACATAGTCTATGTTTACCATATACGATTTTCCCAGCAACACGAACATTTTTCTATCGTTTGTTTCCAATTGTTCATCCATCATCCTCGCTATTTCAGCCCGCTGATAGGTGAGCGTGTTGATCACACCCCCATCAGCAAGATAGATGTTACAGTAATTTCCATCAGCTTGGATATATAAGATATTATCAAGCTTGAGGCAGAGCATCTCACTCTTATTCTTAATAGTAAGAATCATATTTACTATAATTGAACACTTAAGAACATAGGTCTTACGACCATTGCTGCTGTAATATCTTGATAGCAGCGGAAAAATCGGCCAATGCTTTTGTCGTGTCCTCCAGTGCCAAATATCCCGCAGTTCGTGTTTGATAGGCAAAAATCATAAACTCCATTATCCTTTGCTTCAAGGCTTGGTCTGCTGTATTCATTGCCCTTCCATATTTCTCTTGATATAAATTCGTAAGCGACAGCATGGCATAGCCGTTCTTCGGGTTCCTTGCTTAGATAATAGCTTACCACCTCATTATAATCTTCGGCATTCAAGGCTTCAAACCCACGAACATAATTATATGAGTTTACGAACTTCTCCTTGTCATCCGCAAAGCACACAGTCACAATCAGCAACATAACAATCACAAACAATTTTCTCATGTTGATTAAATATTTTGTCGTTTTTTTACTTGTTGCTCAATATTTTTTTATCTCTTTTACATACCCAGTTGTTCCCAAACGAGCTTTGAAAGATTCGTGACATTCATGGCAGCAATACTGATGCCATGTTCGACCATAGCCAATATTTGCACCTATGAGTCCACCGATTCCCCCTGTTGCCATATTGATTAAAGCACCGCCAACAATTACACCTGTTTTAGCCAATGCATCGCTCAATTTTCCGTTAGCCGTTTTGCCAGTGTGGTAACTGCCACAAAATGGACATTTTATAAGTTCTGCCATACAATTTATTTTTTATGTGTCATTGAATAACTATTGTAGTTTTTCCGCAATTTCTTGCTTAAGATTGAGAAGAGCCGCATAGTTGAATCGGTTTTCCACAATGTGCTTCATCAACTCTTCCGCAACGTCTGCTTTATCGGGATTACGGTCTGGATGTACTCGTAGGCTCAGTTCCTTGTACAATTGCCGGGCTTTTACCATGCCGTCAACCACATTGTTGCTTTCATCGCTTGTGACAGTTCTTCTGAACTTCAACCTTTTTATAAATCGTGATAGAATATTCATTGCTATTTGATGAAGTAACTATTCAGATTGGCGTATTGTTTCAGAGCAAAGTCTTTACTTATTCCTGTTGTCTTTCCTTTAATCACAAGGGTATCAAAGCCCACAGCCATAAGCTGACGTACAAAAGTGGCGTTCCCAGTAACATAACTCGCCAACTCCATGATTTCAGAATCCTTCAAAGATGTATCATTCTCAATGCTAATCTTAAATCCGCTGCGAAACCATAATGAACTCATTTCGTGCGCATATTCATAACATCCCTGAGAGATAGAGACTTTACACATACGATTAAATTCCCCACTCATAAAATACTCTTTGAAAGCAGCATTCATCTGCCCCATAATCCTCATCCTCTCAAATGAGCCGTCAACCAGCGAATTTATAAGATTTATCATTAATGTTTTAATACTCATTTTTTTATAATTTAATACGTTAATTAACTTTATCTGCCAAATATGCCTTGCTATCGATGATGATGATGTATCCAAATAACTTTGTGAAGAAATCTTTTTCTACAGTGATAGACGTTGTTGATACGCAGAACATTGCGTCTTTTGTACCATAGCAATAGCTATTGAATATCAAACCTGAATTCGTAATTGTACCAAGCTGGTGCAAAGAATACGTTCGTTGCCCGATTGTAACTTTATTTGTTGACAAGGTGACAACGAATGATGTATTGCATTGGTTGTTCACATCATACTTGACACGATACGTTTCAGCTTTTGCTGTGATAATACACATTACAAATACCATAAGGAAGAATACTTTTTTCATTTTGTTTTAATTTTAAATTGTTACTTTTGTTTCTTGTTTACGCTTTATAATACCTAAATTAAAGAAAATGTAAAAATCAAAATGATT
>CAMWKM010000074.1 GCA_947174835.1 uncultured Prevotella sp. | reverse complement strand
TTGTCCGGCAGAGGTTATTGAGAAGGCTGGTGTGAAAGCTGTTGCCAGTCAGGAGGCTCTTTTTGAGACCTGCGACGTGGTTTCGCTTCACATCCCTGCAACACCTGAGACCAAGCAGAGCATCAATTACGCTTTGGTGGGTAAGATGAAGAAAGGCGGCATCTTGGTGAATACGGCCCGTAAGGAGGTCATCAACGAGCCTGAGTTGCTGAAGTTGATGGAAGAACGCCAAGACCTGAAGTTTGTCACCGACATCATGCCTGATGCCAATGCTGACTTCCAGAAGTTCGAGGGACGCTACTTCTCAACTCCGAAGAAGATGGGTGCCCAGACAGCCGAGGCTAATGCCAATGCTGGTATTGCCGCAGCCCGTCAGATCAATGCCTTCTTCAAGGATGGCGACACCAAGTTCCAGGTGAACAAGTAAAATTGAACCGTCTCATTCATATCAATCCCGATGCGGCCATATAGGTGGCATCGGGATTGTAAAGGTTTTAAATACTATTTATGAATAGAAAGATACTATTTTTATTGACTGTTCTTTTTGTGGGCTGTGCATTTGTAAGTGCGCAGGAAACACAGAAGAGCAACCTGCAGCAGCGTGCTGAGGAAGAGTTTGAGAAGGGACAGTACACGAATGCCCGCGCGCTGTATAAACTTGCTTATGAGAATTATGTCAACAAGGGACAGATAAAGCTGGGGGTGGAATGCGGTACCAAGGCAGCCGCCCTGTATTATAGGGAGAATTTCTATCCTGAAGCTTTCGACCTGCTGCGCCGTTTGGATCAGAACATAGATGCCAACAGCCAAAGTCTGGGTTCTGCGGCAGAAGCTCTGCATTATCTGACGTCCAAGGAGCGAATGCAGATATATATGAAGATAAGGAGAGGAGCCAGCGTGGTTGAACAACTAAACATCATGGAGAAGCAAGCGAGCGTTGCTAACGATGAAGCACTGAACAACGACCTGCTTTACAATAAGGCCATCTATTACTATACCTTCGGACAGAATGCCCAGGGAAATGCTGTCTTTAAGGAAATGGCCGACAAGTTGACGGCATCTAAGGAGTACGACAAGGTGGATGAGGTCTATCAGACGCTGATTGCCAATGGTCGCAAGAGCGGTAGCACCAATCTTGTGGCTCAGGCTTATCGCAGTTATATCGTTTGGAAGGATTCTGTCAACGCTTTGAAAGTAGCCGACGAGATCGGAGCCTTGAAATCGCAGATAACCGATGATGCGGCTGCTATCGAAGAGAAGGATAGTTTGCTGACGGCACGTCAGGCGATGATTGTCGGGCTGAGCATTTTGGCTGTCATATTGGCTGCTGTGTTGGTCTTCGGTACTTTCGTGCTGTTACGGTATATTCATCTGACTCGTAAGCAGAAGAAAGCTATCAATATGGCCAACGAGAACAATGCTTTGAAAGCTAAGTTTATCAGCAACATCTCGGCACAACTTAATCCGACACTGCTGAAGTTGAACGGTGACATTCCCGAAGTGAAAGCTTTGCGAGAATTTTCGGAGCATATCCAAACCCTGTCAGAATTGGAGAACGCTGAGCAGGAAGTGGAATTGGAGGACATTCAGATATCACAGTTCTGCGAGAGTCTGATGGATCAGGTGCGTGATAAGGCGAAGAACAGTATCACTTTGGAGGTCAGTGCACCGAAAATGAGCGTCAAACTCAATAAAGCCTACGTTTCCCATATCTTGCTCCATCTGCTTTCTAATGCGTTGGAGTACACTCCCGATGGCGGTAAGGTAAGCCTTGAGTTCAAGAAACGCAGTGCTCATAAGGTGCAATTCTTGGTGTCTGACACAGGATGCGGTATTCCTGAAGAGAAGCATGAAGATGTGTTTAAGGCTTTCCTTGAGATTAAGGATCTCAGTGAGGGCGACGGATTGGGGCTGCCTATCTGTAAGCAGATGGCGTTAAATATGAATGGCGACCTTGAGATCAGTTCTGCCTATACCAAAGGTGCCCGTTTTGTACTGAGTCTGAATATTTAAGTAAACAACTATCTAAAATCAACTGATTCTTATGAAAAGTGATCCCCAGCAGTGTCTCTACTGTACTAACAATCAGACATTGCATGACCTGATGATTGAAATCGCACCGTTGAAGGTTTCGCGTGCTTTCCTCTTTAAGGAGCAGACCTATCGTGGCCGTTGCCTTGTGGCCTACAAGGACCATGTGAACGACCTCAACGAGTTGACCGACGAGGAGCGTAACGACTTTATGGCCGATGTGGCTCGTGTCACCCGCGCAATGCAGAAGGCTTTCAATCCTGAGAAGATCAACTATGGTGCCTATAGCGACAAACTGTCACATTTGCATTTCCATCTGGCTCCTAAGTATGTGGATGGCCCCGACTATGGCGGTACGTTCCAGATGAATCCCGGTAAGGTATATCTTTCAGATGCCGAATATCAGGATATGATCGAGAAAATCAAGGCCAATCTTTAATCTATAAACAATATGGCAACAGTAAAACCATTTAAGGGTGTACGTCCACCGAAGGAACTGGTGGAGCAAGTAGAAAGTCGTCCGTATGACGTTCTTGATTCAGAAGAGGCTCGTGCCGAGGCCGGCAACAACGAGAAAAGCTTGTATCACATCATCAAGCCCGAGATTGATTTCCCCGTGGGCACCAGTGAATATGATCCCCGTGTCTACGAAAAGGCTGCCGAGAACTTCCGGAAGTTTCAGGATAAAGGCTGGCTTGTGCAGGACTCGCGCGAACATTATTATATTTATGCCCAGACCATGCAGGGCAAGACGCAGTACGGTCTGGTAGTTGCAGCCTTTGTTGACGACTATATGGAGGGCCGCATCAAAAAGCATGAGTTGACCCGCCGCGATAAAGAGGAAGACCGCATGAAGCATGTCCGTGTGAACAATGCCAACATAGAGCCTGTCTTCTTCGCCTATCCTGACAATAAAGCACTTAACGAACTCATCATGCGCTATGCTAAGACAGAGCCCGAGTACGACTTCATTGCTCCGGTTGACGGTTTCCGCCATCAGTTCTGGGTGGTAGACAGCGAGGCAGACGAGAATACCATTACCGAAGAGTTTGCCAAGATGGACAGCCTCTATATTGCCGATGGTCACCACCGCTCGGCTGCGGCTGCTCTGGTAGGTGCTGAGAAACAGAAGCAGAATCCTAACCATACGGGTAAGGAGGAATATAACTATTTCATGGCAGTATGTTTTCAGGCTTCCCAATTGACCATTCTTGACTACAACCGTGTAGTGAAGGATCTCAACGGCTTGACCTCTGAGCAGTTCCTTGATGCATTGAAGAAGAATTTCACTGTCGAGGATAAGGGAACCGAAATCTACAAGCCGGCTAAGCTCCATGAGTTCTCGCTCTATCTTGATGAGCATTGGTATAGCCTTGAGGCTAAGGAGGGAACATATAATAATGATGATCCCATCGGTGTGCTTGATGTTGATATTTCCAGCCGATTGATTCTTGATGAGATTCTTAATATCGGTGACCTGCGTTCATCCAAGCGCATTGATTTCGTGGGTGGACTGCGTGGTCTGGGCGAATTGAAGCGTCGTGTGGACAATGGTGAGATGCGTGCCGCCTTGGCTCTCTATCCTGTTTCCATGCAGCAGATTATGGATATTGCCGATAGCGGTAAGATTATGCCACCGAAGGCCACATGGTTTGAGCCGAAATTGCGTTCAGGATTGGTGATTCATAAACTGGATGACTGACGAGTATAAGACCATAGCCGATACAAGCGAGGGATTCTACTCCGAGAAACGGAGCAAATTCCTCGCTTTTGCTCACCACGTTGAGACCATTGACGAGGTGAAGGAGTTGTTGGCACAATATCGCAAGAAATACTACGATGCCCGTCATGTGTGCTATGCCTATATGTTGGGGGCGGGTAGGGAAGACTTTCGTGCCAACGATGACGGAGAGCCTTCTTCTACGGCTGGTAAGCCAATTCTTGGGCAGATCAACTCTGCCGAACTGACCGATATTCTGATTGTCGTCGTGCGCTACTATGGTGGCGTGAATCTGGGCACCAGCTGCCTGATTGTTGCCTATCGCGAGGCTGCTGCCGATGCTATTGCTCATGCCACCATAGAGACCCGGCAGGTGGAGGAGGTTATTACCTATGATTTCCCTTATGTGATGATGAACGACGTGATGCGTGTTGTCAAGGAGATGCAGCCGCGTATCATCGAACAGACCTATGACAATACGTGCCGTATAAAATTAGCTATTCGTCAGTCGGAAATTTGTCGCTTAAAAGCAAGACTTGACAAACTGAGTTTTTCTTGAATATCTTTCTTTGGGGCGGTTTCCACGAGTAGATAGAAAATTTGAATTGCATGAGAACGTTATTTTTATTCTTACTGTTGTTGGTGATCAGAGTGCCGGTAACCGGTCAGCAGACGGCTCGTTTTGGCGATATCGGAAACGGATGGTTCCGCAATCCTGTTATTCCGGCTGACTTCAGCGATCCCGATCTTATCCGTGTTGGTGACGATTATTATGGTATTGCCTCGACGTTTTGCTTTTCACCGGGTATGCTGATCTATCACTCAAAGGACTTGGTACACTGGGAAATAATAGGTCATGTGGTAGACGATATCACTCAACTCAACCCCGACCTCGGTTGGGAGCGAATGAATGGATACTATAATGGTATATGGGCAGGTTCGTTACGGTATCACGCTGGCACCTTCTACTGTCACTTCACCACGCCCAAAGGTGGCTGGTTCGTGGCACGTACCGACGACATACGCGGCAGATGGAAGGTTGAGGCGATGCGCGACAGCAGAGGCAAGGAACTGCGTGGCTCAGGATGGGACGATGTATGTCCGCTATGGGATGACGACGGACAGGCCTATATCGTAGCGAGTAATTTTGGTCGAAACTGGTTTCCGCATCTGTTCAAGATGAGCGCAGACGGCACGCAGTTGCTTGACGGAGTATTAGCGGACAGACAGGACGATCCGGGGAAGAATATGGAGATTATCGGTGGATACGTCATCAAGCCGTTTCGGACAGCGGAGGCAGCGAAGTTGTATAAATGGAACGGGATGTATTATATCTATTTCAGCGAGGTGCGTACGATTCATGGCAACAGGGTACGCGTGCCGGTGATGCGCCGTTCGAAAAGTCCTTACGGCCCGTATGAGGAGAAATTGCTGTTGCACTCACATGGCAAGAAGGTAGACAAAGAACCCAATCAGGGTGCGATAGTGGACACTCCAACTGGCGAATGGTATTTTCTGACCCATCACGGTACGGGTGATTTCGATGGACGGGTGATAAGTGTGCTGCCCGTTCACTGGGAATCGGGATGGCCGTTGATAGGTGAAGACTCGGACAACGATGGTACGGGGGAGATGGTATGGGAGTTGCCGATGCCGTTGAATAGTGTCGTACCGATGCGGATGCAGACATCCGACGATTTCAGTGGAGACCGAATAGCTCCGCAATGGGAATGGAACCATCAGCCGCGAGACGGTAAGTGGTCGCTTGATGAGCGTCACGGGTTCCTGCGGCTGTACGCTTTCCGGCAACTGCGCGAAGGAGATTTCTTTGCAACGGGCAATATCCTGTCGCAGCGGTACATACATTGGGGACTCGGAGAAGCAACGGCAAAGTTCGAAACGGTACGGATGACAGACGGTCAGCGGGCAGGATTGGCCCACTTCAATGGCGGCAAAGACTATGCATGCATAGAGATACGGCAGGATGACGGCAGGCAGAAAATATTTCTTGTATTCCGATATAGCGGTGAGTCTCTGATGGAAAAGGAACTTGCGACACTGCCACACTCCACGCGCAAAGTACACCTTCGCACGATAATAGACTTCGATGGGCGTGCCACGTTTGCATGGAGCCGCGACGGGAAACGGTTTACCGATTGCGACGGGACGTTTCAGTTGAAATGGGGAAGTTATCGTGGCGATAGGATAGGGCTTTACACATTTAACAACGAGCGCGAAAGCGGATTCATAGATATAGACAATTTTGAGTATTTGGAAATAAAACAATAAGTCCACGATGAAGAAAACTCTATTTTTATGTCTGTTCCTCTGCTGCCTGAACATGGTTGAAGCAGCAGAAAAAGTGTATAATCTGTATTCTCCCAGTGGTGAGATTCATGTAAAAGTGACGGTGTCCGACCTTGTAAGATATGACATACTGTACCAGAAGGTACCGCTGTTGAGTCAGGGAGTGATGCAGCTTGAACTTGTCAGCGAGGTGCTGGGGGTACGGCCAAGGGTGGTAAGTCATTCGACAAAGAGAGTCAAAGAGACGTTGCAGCCCGTTGTGCCGCTCAAGTTCTCGACCATTGACAGCCGGTATAACAGGCTAATTTTGAACTTCAGCGGTAACTATTCAGTGGAGTTTCGGGCGTTCGACGATGGTGTGGCATACAGGTTTATCATTGATCGCAAAGGCATCGTCGATGTGGCTAACGAGTTGTTTAGAGTAGGAATACCGGGCGGCAGCTTGCTGCATGTGCAGCAGGCCAAGAGTTTTCAGACTTCATACGAAGAGCCTTATCAGCATCTTTCTGTGGAAGAGTGGCACGATGTCAGCGACAGATATACACTATTGCCGATGCTTATCAAGGCTCCGAATGATCGGTATATACTGATAAGCGAATCAGATTTGACCGATTATCCGGCGATGTTTGTTACACCAGCGGAAGGAGCGAACACGCTGACTGCTGCTTTCCCGAAGAATCCAACAGACTTCGGGGATGCCGGAGACAGACACGTATCGCTGCTGAAAGAGGCTGACTATATAGCCTGCACAGGCGGAAAACGTAGTTTCCCGTGGCGTTACTTCGTCATAGCAACCGACGCAGGACAGTTGCTTGAGAATACCATGACGGCACGACTGGCACCGCAGAACAGCATAGAAGACACATCGTGGATAAAGCCCGGACTGACAACATGGGACTGGTGGAACGGTAACGGGTTGTCCGGCCCAGACGTAGACTTCGTTGCCGGCTGTAACACGGCCACCGCAAAATACTTTATCGACTTTGCCAAAGAGTTCGGAGTAGACTATATCATGCTTGACGAGGGCTGGGCGAAGAGTATCCACGACCCGTTTACGGCAAACAGCCGGCTCGATCTCAAGGAGGTCATCCGTTATGGAGCAGAGCGGAATGTGGGTGTGTGGCTGTGGCTGCCGTGGCTTACTGTGGAAAGAAACTTTGGCCTTTTCAGCAAATATGCGGAATGGGGCATCAAGGGAGTGAAGATAGATTTCATGGAGCGTAGCGACCAATGGATGGTCAACTTCTATGAGCGCGTGGCAGCGGAAGCGGCAAAACACAGGTTGGCGGTAGACTTCCACGGGTCGTTCAAGCCGGCCGGGATGGAATACAAATACCCGAATATCCTCTCTTACGAAGGTGTACGCGGCATGGAGCACATGCAGAACTGCGTGCCAGACAATACGGTCTATCTGCCGTTCATACGCAATGTGGTGGGGGCGATGGACTACACGCCGGGAGCAATGATGACATACCACGTTGACAAATATCCCAACACGCGTCGACCGAATGCCTCACATATAGGCACACGGGCACATCAGATGGCGATGTATGTGCTTTTTGAAACGGGATTACAGATGATGGCTGACAGTCCGACGCAATATCAGCAGCA
This sequence comes from uncultured Prevotella sp., assembly GCA_947174835.1. Taxonomy (GTDB): domain Bacteria; phylum Bacteroidota; class Bacteroidia; order Bacteroidales; family Bacteroidaceae; genus Prevotella. Next base: position 7,857 of record CAMWKM010000074.1, on the reverse strand, counting down.
TGAAGACTGCGCTCGCTTCATGGCTTCCATACCTGTAACTACAGATGAAACGGTATCACTGGCGGCCAAGGTTGGTGAATATGTGGTTGTGGCCAAGCGTAAAGGGAACAAGTGGTATATAGGCGGTATCACAAACAGTGCCCTTGCCGAGCGTACAATAGAGTTGCCGCTGGGTTTTCTGAAGCGAGGCTGTCCCTACCTTATGACTTCATACGAAGACGGGCCTAATGCTAACAGGACGGCTACTCACTATGTGAAGCGGACGAGAGAGGTGACGGGAGAACAGACAGTGAAGATCAAGATGGCGCGTGACGGAGGTTTCGTGGCGATATTGGAGAATAATTAGCGTATGAGAGTGCAAGCAAGAAAAGCAGGAAAAATATAGTCAAGAGAGAAAAAAGTTTTTATAAAATTTTGCCAATAAAAAAAATAGTAGTACCTTTGCATTCACAAAAGCGCAAGGAGAGTTGGCAGAGTGAACGATCGCGCTGGACTCGAAATCCGGTATACCCTTATGGGTATCGGGGGTTTGAATCCCTCACTCTCCGCAATAGAAAAGAGAATGTTGACATTCTCTTTTTTTTGTTTCTACTGCTTAATAAAAGTAACTTGCCCCCTGTGCACCCAAATTTCAATGCGTTTTCAAAAGTATGGGCCTAATGGACATTTTGATTATCTTTTACTGACCAAAAGATAATCAAATGGGGGGTGTATAAAAATTGATTATCAAATGGTCGGCAATTGATAATCAAATGACTTGGAAAAGATAATCAAATGGCGAGCAAAAGATTATTAAACGGCCGGCAAAAGATAATCAAACCAAAGTGAAAAGATAATCAAATCGCGACCAAAAGATAATCGAAAAAAATGGGCGGATTATGGAAGGGCAGAAGGGCTATCCCCTTACCTTATTTATATGCGCACGCGCGCGCGTAAAGTCAGTATGAGACTCCTGAGAGGGGAGCATCGGCCTTTTTTTATTGGCCTTTTTTCTTTCTTGAAAAACGGAAAAGATCACCGAGACCATTGAAGTCGCGTTTCATGATAAGGCCGAAGCCTTGGGTGTTGAGCGATGAACGGGTGAAGTAGCGGTCGTTGGTTTGGTTGTAGGCTTTCAACGCGAGGTTACCATTAGGAGTGAGCAGGTAACGGATGTCGAAGTCGCCGATGAAGGAAGGAGTGGCCTGAGTAGCATTGTTGCGATAGCCAAATTGACCGTTGATGAGCAGTCGGTTGTTGAGCATTCGGCCATTGACAATGCCTTCGTATTCTGCGTTATGCCAGCCCTCATTGCCGGTGGAGATATTGGCACCGAAGTTCCAATCGTTGGATTTGATGACCTGTGAGAGTACTTCGTTGATTTGTGTGGACACGGTGCCGGAGAGAAATGACTGCATGGCCAGTGATGTCTGGTCATACTGCTGGGCCTGGGCGTTGTTGGAGCCTTGCGTGTAGAAGCGTCCGATGCCGAGCAGATAGAGCACTTGCTGGTTCATTTCCTGTTCACCGGCGATAATGGAGCGGATCATCTGTTGCTCTTCGCTGTTGACGTTGGGCATCTCAAGGTCAAATTCTACGCGTGGGGCACCGGGGGTACCGCTGATGTTCATTAGGCAATTGACACGCACGGTGTTGTTGGTGAACGAGTTACCCAGGTTGAGGTCGGAGAGAGACACACCGTTGACGGTGTAGACGGCCTGTAGGTTGAGGTTGGCATCGAAGGGATCACCGCCGAAGACGATGGTGCCGCCATTCTGGAATGTAAAGTTCTTCTTAATGATGTCCTGAATGGTGATGCCATAGGTACCACGATCGATGGTGTAGGTGCCGAACATGTGGAAAGGGCCTTTATTGTAGAAAGTTGCCTTGATGTTGCCTGTACCGTTCAGGGTGATGCAGTCCTCGGTATGTTGGTCCATAAGTACTTTCAGTGTGGCCTCGGGGGTGGCATTGATGTTGAAGTTGATATGGATGTCGGTAGTTGAGGACTGGCTATCGGTTATTTGGGGCGAATCGGGTTTATCGAAAGTTCTTTTGGCAGATTGAGTGCTTCTCCACGTGATGAATTCCTGCTGGCTGATGGCATCGGGGTTGGCTGCATTGTAGGCAAAGAAAGAGTTTCGGTTCGGAGCGACATTGCAGTTGATGATCACCTCGTCCGGATGTCCGTGCAGGTCAGTGTGTCCGGTAGCATAGACGGTGCCGCAGACGATGCCACCATCGAAGGTGGGGAAGTCGTAGGCCAGAAGATTGTTGGCTTCCACGTCTATGTCGAAGGTGAAATCAGAAAAACTCTTGTGGTGCAGGACGCCATTGAGCATACCCTGATGGCCATTGCGATCGGCCAAGGCGCAATTTCGGAACTGCACTTCGTCGGGCACCAATCTGACGGTGTCGCCCTGCAAGGTGTAGGTGGTGTTGAGTGCCTTGACGGTAGCCTGTCCGTCGACCAGAAGTTGGCCTGTGAGATAGATACGGCTGAGCAATCCCGATAGCAACACCTGTCCGTGGGCAGTGCCTCGGACGTTGCTGAGGAACGAATCGGTGAACGAATTGCAGAACTCGATGTTAGTGCCTTCGGCACGGATGTTCAGATGGATGTCGTTGCGGACAGGAGAGACATAGCCGTCAATGATCGTCTGGGTGTCAGGCCCGTCGCTGCTGATGGCCGCAATGTCTATCTGATTGTCGTCTTTGTTCCACTCTGCCTCGGCCTGCAGGGTTCCCATGCGGCCTTCCTGAAACGTGAACTGCTCGACGGTGAGGTTGGTCCAAGCATTAAAATCATCGAAGGGTTGGGTGATATATGCCTTGCCGGTGGCCAGTCCTGCAAAACTAACGGAGTGGAAGTTGACCATGTCGAGAATATAGGCTACTTCCATCTGGTTGAGATCGACCACAAGGGAGTCGTTGGGCAACGAAGAGGCGATGCCGTCTACGATGAGATGCTGATTGCCATGAGCCACACTGAAATGGTCAACGGTCAGTCGATTGTCGGTGTAGAGAATGTCGCTGGGGGCAATATTCCATGGCGTGTGATCGAACGACACTTGTGATGGTTGTATGTGTACGTGGGCTTCTGCCTTGTCTTGGTCGTTGGTATATACCTCTGTGATGGCATTGAGGATGCCACTGATTTCTTTTTCGGATCCACCTTTATTATCCCATAAGAACGATGTGGCCAACTGATTGTCGCTGGCTTGCAGGATAAGTTGGAGGTCAAGTGATTCATCATTGTCCATCTGTTTCGACACCATGATACGCCCTTTCGTTGTATTGTCCTCTGTAGTCAGTGTGATATTGCCATCGCGATAGTAACCACCGGCATAGGTGAAGGCCGGCAGTTGTCCCTTGATATCCAGTAGGTGCCGGTTATCGTTCATCTCAATATTCAGATGGAGGGGGCTATGGAGTGTCAGCGGTATGCCGAGAATATGGCGCATCCACTCCGTTTCGTTCAGTTTCAGTTGGGCTGTAAAGTTGTTGGCCGTGGAAGATAGATCCTTTGGAAGCCCAGGAAGGGTAGGGAGTTTCGAGGCGGTGTAGTTGATGAAACTCTTGGGCAACGTCTCCCAGTCGAATATGCCTTTGAGGACGGCCTCACCCATGTCACCGTTGGTTTTCATATAGTGGTTGCCATCGTCATCGTAGCCCGATTGGATATGGAGATTATTGACATGGTAAGTTGTGTGGAGCGAGTCATTGACATTCATATAGAAGTCATTGAGGTTTATGTTGCCTTCAGCATCATTCAGGCTACTAGCCGTAAAGTCGGCATCGACAATGGCTGCAAATGAGGCTTCGTCCCATTTGTCGGTGAGTTGTAAAGCCTTTGGGGAGATATTCTTGATGATTCCCGTGAATCTGATGGCTGAACGCTGTTGACGCTTCAGACTGCCTTCCGCGTCAAGTTGCAGGTTGGGATCGTTGATCTTCAGCGTGCCGCTCATGTTGCCGTTCTCACAGTTGCCGTCGAGAGTTATGTTTCGATAGGTGTAACCCTTGTAATCAAGTCGGGTTATCTGTCCGATGGCATTGATGCGTTGAGGGGTACCGCTGATGTCTACTTGTGTGCTCAGATGTCCCAGATCGGTTTCATTGAGAATCTTTCCGAGATGGATGCTGTCTGTGTTGAGATGTCCCTTGAATTGCTGACCGTTGGTTAGGGCGAATGCTAATGACAGTTTTCCGACTTCAGTTACCAACAGGCCTCGTGTGTCAATGTCGTTCAGGCCACGTCCGGATGCATCGCCGCTCAGGTGAAGATTGCCCAGTCGGGTGGCCTCAATGGGAATAGCGTCGAACCCTTCCTTCAACTCTGCAATGATGCCCCCTGTGAGGTCGAGCCTATGGATATGGGTCTGCCAAACAGGTAGGCTGTCTTGTTGCTGAGCCGAGAAAGTGCCTGTTAGGTTTATTTTGTCGTTGTCTGAGCGCACTACCAACTTTTGACAGTCAATGTGACGGGCCGAACCCTCAATTGTTGCGTTGATCGCCATGGCGTGGTTAAAACCCTTGAGGTCTGGAATCAGACAGGAAAGGTCTGAGGGTGTGATGGTGGTGCCATTGAGCGAAGTGGTGTAGCAGATGGTTTCCTCCAAATGGTCGGCATCATAGTGGGCTGTAAGGGTGTCGATGCGAAGAACTGAGTGGGGGAGTTGTAGATGGATTCCATCCATGATAGCCCTCTGGCGGTTGGCTACCAGCCGCATGGAGAAACGGTCTACAACTAATCCAGACTGCTCGCTAAAGGCCAGTCGCTTAATGTTTAGATTGAGAGAATCGTTAGTTAAAGCCTTCAGTGTGGCATGAGTACTTATGTTGTTGATATTTATGTGCTTACTGTTAATTTCTGTTGGCGTTTTTGGGACGTCTAATTGATTGTAGCAGAAACTGGAATGACGCAGTATGAGGGTGTTGATGCGCAGGTCGATAGCACTGGTATTCGTTGTGTCGGAAGAAGCCAACGAGTCGAGGACGAACTGATAGTTTGGGATTGCCAGCGAGTCTGTCTTATAGAGGTTGAAATTTGCACCGAATATCTGTGCCGACGAGACGGCAATACGTCCTTCGAATAATGGAAGCAGGTCGAACTTTGCCGATAATCGGCCTACTTTTAGCATCGTAGAATCGGCTTGGTCGCAGATGGTTAAATCGTCGAGGATGATGCGATTGAGAAATCCCAAATCAATACGTCCAATGCTGACTTTCGTACCCAATTTATCGGCAAGAACCGATGATACCTTCTCGCCCAGAAAGTTTTGCACTGCGGGCAGGTGGATAAGCATCAATGTACCGATATACAGAGCTAACACACTCCATATAGTCCAGTTGATGATATACTTGAGTTTCTTCACGTTTCTGTCAGTTCGACTTTGCAATTGCCACAAGGCAGGCCGGATTTTTCGTGCAAAATTACTATAAAATCTTTGGAATGCCACGTTTTTTTCTATCTTTTCTTTCGCGTTATTCTAAATTTTACTAATTTTGCGCTCGCAACGTGAACGTTTTATAAATTCTTATATCAATGGCAAATGTGATTAGGCTACGTAAAGGCTTAGACATTCACCTTCAAGGCATTGCTGATGAAACAAAACTGAAACTCAAGTCGGATGGACGATTTGCGCTGGTTCCTGACGATTTTGAGGGCGTAGTTCCTAAAGTGGTGGTGCGTGAGGGCGATATCGTCAAGGCCGGGGATGCTTTGTTCGTTAACAAGATGTATCCCGAAGTTCGATTTGCCTCGCCTGTTAGTGGAAAAGTGACTGCTGTGGAGCGTGGTGATCGTCGCAAGGTGCTCTGTGTAAAGGTGGAGGCCGATGCGCAGATTTCTTATGTAGATTATGGAAAGAAGGATGTGTCGAAACTCGATGGTAAGTCTGTTGTCGATGCTTTACTTTTGGCTGGTATCTTTGGTTATATTAATCAATTGCCATATTCTGTGTCAACCAATCCTTCGGTTCTGCCAAAGGCTATTTTCGTTTCAGCCTTGCGTGACAAACCGTTGGCAGGTCGCTTCGAATATGAGGTGAAGGGACAGGAAGATGACTTCGTGACAGGTTTGACTGCCTTGTCGAAGATTGCCAAGACTTATTTGGGGTTAGGTATTCAGCCCGACTTGCAGGCAGAATTGCAGAAACGCAATGTGGAGAGTGTGGCAGAGGTTACTGTTTTTGATGGTAAATGTCCTGCAGGTAATGTGGGTGTGCAGGTGAATCATCTGAATCCGGTGAACAAGGGTGAGGTGGTATGGACGATTGGCGATCCCACGGTGGTACTCTTCATAGGCCGTTTGTTTAATACGGGTAGGGTAGACTTGACTCGTACGGTGGCTCTGTGTGGCAGTGAAGTGAAGAAGCCCTGCTATGTGGATATGCTGGTGGGCGAAGAATTGTCGACACTGGTAAGTAATAGTTACGATCAAGACCATTCGGTGCGCATCATCAACGGCAATGTGTTAACGGGCACCATTACCACGAAAAACGGCTATTTGGGAGCCCATTCATCAGAGATTACCATCATTCCAGAGGGTGACGATAACGATGAGATGCTGGGCTGGATCATGCCACGTCTGGGACAGTTCTCTGTCAACCGCAGTTATTTCTCTTGGCTTTTTGGTAAAAAGAAGTATGCACTGGATGCTCGTATAAAGGGCGGTGAACGCCACATGATTATGAGTGGCGAATACGACCGTGTGTTGCCGATGGACATCTATGGCGAGTATCTCATCAAGGCCATCATTGCCGGTGACATCGACAAGATGGAGCAATTGGGAATCTACGAGGTGTCGCCTGAAGATTTCGCTCTGGCAGAGTTCGTTGACTCTTCAAAACTGGAACTGCAGCGCATTGTTCGTGAAGGATTAAATAATTTACGTAAGGAAAATGCATAGTAGACAATGAAAGCACTAAGAAACTACCTCAATAAGATAAAGCCTTCCTTCGAGAACAAGGAAAGCAAACTGTATTGTCTGCGCTCTATCTTCGACGGCTTCGAGACTTTCCTCTTTGTGCCTAACACAACGGCCAAGAGAGGGGTGCATATTCACGATGCCATCGACTCGAAACGCATTATGAGTATGGTGGTCATTGCCTTGATGCCTGCTATGCTGTTTGGTATGTATAACGTGGGTTATCAGAATGCCTTAGCTTCGGGCATCGATGCCTCGTTTATGGATATGTTCATTTTTGGCGCATTGGCTGTGTTCCCCAAAATCGTAGTGTCTTATGCTGTCGGTCTGGGCATTGAGTTCGCTTGGGCGCAGTGGAAGGGTGAAGAAATTCAGGAGGGCTATCTGGTCAGTGGTATTCTCATTCCGCTCATCGTGCCGGTCAACTTGCCCCTGTGGATGCTCGCTATCGCCGTAGCCTTTGCCGTGATTATCGGTAAGGAAATCTTTGGTGGCACAGGTATGAATATTTTTAATCCTGCACTTATTGCCCGTGCCTTCCTCTTCTTCGCCTGGCCGCAGAAGATGACAGGTGACCATGCTTGGATTGCCGAGAGTCCGATTTTCGGTTTGGGAGGTACACCAATGGATGGTTATTCCGGTGCCACCCCATTGGCTAACCCTGATACATTCCAGTTCAGTAACGATATGGTGACAGGGCTGATTCCCGGTTCTATAGGTGAGACCTCGGTCATCGCTATTGCTATCGGTGCCTTGATTCTGCTTTGCACTGGCATTGCCTCATGGAAAACCATGTTGAGTGTCTTTGTGGGCGGCTCACTGACGGCTTTCCTTTTCCAGAGTTTGCACATGACGACTATTGAATGGTGGCAGCATCTTGTGGTGGGAGGCTTCTGCTTTGGTGCCGTGTTTATGGCTACTGACCCTGTTACCTCGTGCCGTACGGA
>CAMWKM010000073.1 GCA_947174835.1 uncultured Prevotella sp. | reverse complement strand
GGAAGGCGTGATTGTGTAGCGTTTCGATGTCTTTTTCATTGAATGTTTCGACGGTCACCAGCATCACGTCGTAGTCAATGACCACGCGTGCTCTTGGCGGAGCCGCCAGAAGCATATCGGCCTGTTTGAAGGCTTCGCGCAGGTTGGCTGCCATTGAGATACCGCTCTTCACGACGAAAGGCTCAAACAGAATGTCGCGGTCTGTTTCCTGTGGTATTGAAAATGACAGAGTATTGCGGCCGATGCGGATTGTGATTCGTTGCTTAATTGCTAAATTCACGTTAATAGTGCTGTCAGAATTTTGCATTCCAATTATTTTTTTTACCTTTGCAAAGGTAATGTAAAATGTTGAATAAACAAAGAAAACAGGACGAAAATTGATAACCGATGAGCTAAAAAGCAGAATCCGCGCAAGTTTCGCCTTTGCTCCTACGGTGGAGCAGGAACGGGCAATGGGGGTGTTTGCCGATTTTATGACTGCTCGTTCCGATCGGGCCGTGATGGTGCTGCGAGGATCAGCCGGTACGGGAAAGACCACGTTGGCGGCAGCCATTGTCCGTGCGTTGCTGGGATTGAAGCAGAAACTGGTGCTGATGGCTCCCACAGGACGGGCAGCCAAGGTCTTTTCGCTTTATGCCGGTCATCCTGCTTTTACCATCCATCGGCGCATCTACCGTCAGAAGACGGCCGGTGACCTGTCTTCTTTTAACCTCAACGATAATCTATACACCGACACCTTATTTATAATAGACGAGGCTTCAATGATCTCGCAGGGTAGTCATTCCCTGCAAACATCCTTTGGCTTTGGCTCCGGTTCTCTGCTCGATGACCTGATAGGTTATGTCTATAGTGGGCGCAATTGCCGAATGCTTCTCATAGGCGACAAGGCCCAGTTGCCTCCGGTTGGTGAGGAAGAGAGTCCCGCTTTGGTAGCCGGTATGCTCAGGGGGTATGGGCTTGATGTCTATGAGGCCGACCTCAATGAGGTGCTCCGACAGAGCCGGGAGTCGGGTATTCTTTTCAATGCCACTTTGATACGCCGGATGATGACTCACGGTCAGATGACAGCACTGCCCTGCATCCACCTCTCCGGCTTTCCCGATATACAGGTGGTGCCGGGTAATGAACTCATCGAGTCGTTGGCTTCCAGTTATAGTCGGGTGGGTGCGGACGAGACAATGGTCGTTACTCGTTCGAACAAGCGGTCTAACATCTATAACCGAGGCATCCGCAATACCGTGCTCGACCGTGAGGACGAACTGGCTCATGGCGACCGGCTCATGATAGTGAAGAACAACTATTTCTGGGCTAAGGGCGAGGATTCGCCTACGTTTTTGGCCAATGGTGACTATTGTGTGGTGCAGCGTGTCCGTCATGTCCACGAACTTTATGGCTTCCGTTTTGCAGAAGTCACCCTTCTGTTTCCCGACTACGATGATTATGAACTCACGGCCACCGTACTCCTCGACACGCTTACTTCTGAGGCTCCGGCTCTGCTTCCTGAGCAGCAGGAGCAACTTTATACGCAGGTAATGGCCGATTATGCCGATATTCCTCTGAAGGCCGACCGCATCAAGGCCCTCAAAAGTGATGCTCACTACAATGCCTTGCAGGTCAAATACGGCTATGCCGTCACCTGCCACAAGGCACAGGGCGGTCAGTGGGCTCATGTCTATATTGACCAAGGCTACATGACCGACGATATGCTCACCTCCGATTATATCCATTGGCTCTACACCGCTCTGACTCGTGCCACCGAAAAGGTGTTCCTCGTCAATTGGCCGAAGGCACAAGTAGCCGATACGAATTGATTAAAAACTTAATATCCAATGACTATCAGAACTATAACTACTCTTTTATTGGCAGTTGTTGCCTTGACGACCTCTGCCCAAACACGTCTTGATTGGGGCGATCAAGGCAATGGCACCTACAGGAATCCCGTGTTGAATGCCGACTATTCTGACCCTGATGTGATTCGTGTGGACAATAAATACTATATGGTGGCCTCCGATTTCCATTTCATTGGTATGCAAGTGCTGGAGTCCGATGACATGGTGAATTGGCGGATCATCAGTCAGATCTATGACCGATTCGACTTGCCGGGCTGGGACGAGAATAAGCATTACGCCGGTGGCTCGTGGGCACCCAGCATCCGTTGGCACGCCGGGCGGTTCTATGTTTATTTCTGTACTCCCGATGAAGGACTGTTTATGTCGTCGGCAGAAAGTGCACGCGGGCCTTGGACGCCATTGCATTGCCTGAAGTCCGTATCGAAGTGGGAAGACCCGTGTCCGCTGTGGGATGACGATGGGCAGGCTTATCTTGGACGAAGCCGGCATAGGGCAGGCCCTATCATTGTCCATAAGATGTCACCCGATGGCAAGACGCTGCTTGATGATGGTGTAACGGTCTACACCGGGCCTGTGGCCGAGGGTACAAAGTGGCTGAAACGCAATGGCTATTATTATCTGATCATCCCAGAGGGTGGTGTCGGTACAGGCTGGCAGACTGTACTCCGTTCAAAAAATGTCTATGGGCCTTATGAGAAACGGGTCGTGCTGGAACAGGGTTCTACTGGTGTGAACGGCCCGCATCAAGGTGCTCTGGTGGATACGCCCGACGGTGAATGGTGGTTCTACCATTTTCAAGAAACACCGGTCTTGGGGCGTGTGGTGCATTTGCAGCCTGCCCGTTGGAAGGATGATTGGCCGCTCATCGGTGTCGATATTGATGGCAATGGTATTGGCGAGCCGGTTACGGTCTGGACAAATCCCACTTCTCGTCCGTCTCAGGTGTCTTTGCCTCAGACTTCGGATGATTTCGGGAGTTACTCTCAGTCCGATGGACTCAGTCTGCAATGGCAGTGGTGCCATAATCCTGACAATACCCATTGGAACCTTACCGAACGTCGAGGGTGGCTGACACTTTGTGCCCAGCCGTCGCCAGACCTGAAGAATGCCCGCAATATGCTTACGCAGAAAGTGATGGGCTATCAGGGAGAGGTCACTACACTGATGGACTGCCGAGGCATCGGCAAGGATACATACGCTGGACTACTCTGTATGGGGCGTGCCTATCGCGGCATCGGTGTCTGTGCAGATGGCATCTATGTGGAGAATGACGGTCAGCGTGATATTATCAGTCAGAAGAAGCCTTCGAAGGTCTATTTGCGTGTTACGCTCGATGCCGCTACAAACCGGCACCGCTTTTCCTATAGCCTTGACGGCAAGCGATACATCGCTGCAGGAGCACCTTTCGAGATGCGTAGCGGTAACTGGAAAGGCATCCGTGTGGGACTTTACTGCTATGGTGAGGATGGACAGGCGCAGTTTGATATGTTTAAGTACGATATTCTGAAATAAAAAAACAAGATAACATGAAAACAAAAAACTATTTGGTCAGCCTTCTGCTGGCAGTGACAGGATTTTGTGGAACAGATGCCCAAAACGTAGCAGTCTATATGGACGATACGAAGCCTATCGAAGAACGGGTGCAGGATGCCTTGTCGCGTATGACGTTGGAGGAGAAAGTAGCACTTTGCCATGCGCAGGGCAAGTTCTCATCGGCAGGTGTACCTCGGTTGGGTATTCCTGAATTGTGGATGAGCGATGGTCCGCATGGTGTGCGTGCCGAGGTCAATTGGAATAACTGGAACTATGCTGGATGGACCAACGATTCTTGTACGGCCTTTCCTGCACTGACTTGTCTTGCAGCTACGTGGAATCCCGATATGTCTTTGCTCTATGGAAAGACTATTGGTGAGGAAGCCCGCTATCGCGAGAAAGATATCCTGCTTGGTCCCGGTGTGAATATTTACCGTACTCCGATGAACGGACGTAACTTTGAGTATATGGGGGAGGATCCCTATTTGGCATCGGTGATGGTAGTGCCTTACGTCAAGGGACTGCAGTCGAATGGCGTGGCCGCCTGTGTGAAACACTATGCGCTGAACAATCAGGAGGTTTGTCGAGGATGGATTGATGTGCAAGTCAGCGACCGTGCCCTGCGCGAAATCTATCTGCCTGCCTTCCGTGCTGCGGCTGTAGAGGGTGGCGCGTGGTCGTTTATGGGTAGTTACAATAAGTTCCGTGGAGAACATGCTTGCAACAACCGCACGTTGTTGCGTGACATCCTGAAGGATGAATGGCAGTGGGATGGTGTGGTTGTCACCGACTGGGGTGGCTGTCACGATACTTACAAGTCGGCCATGAACGGTCTCGACATAGAGATGGGCACGGGCACGAATGGACTGACCTCGGAGGCAGAGTTTACTTATGATGATTACTACCTGGGTAAGATGTATCGTCAGCAACTGAAAGAGGGTAAGATTCCCATGAGCGTACTCGATGAACAGGCCACCCGCATCCTGCGTCTCATTTTCCGTACGGCCATGAACCGTCAGAAGCCTTTCGGTCGCTTCACCTGTCAGGAGCATTATGATGCCTGCCGACAGATTGCCGATGAGGGAATTGTACTGCTGAAAAACGATAACAACATCCTGCCGATTGATGCCTCGAAATACAAAAAGATTCTTGTGGTTGGTGAAAATGCTACCAGACGATTGACCGAAGGTGGTGGTTCCAGCGAACTGAAGGTGAAGCGCGAGGTGTCGCCTCTTCAGGGATTGCAGGCTCTCTATGGCTCAAAAATCGACTATGCACAGGGCTATCGGGGCGGTCGGTTCCGCTATGATCATATAGATGCTGTTTCTCAGCAGGAGCAAAACCGACTGCACGATGAGGCCATTCGCAAGGCTGAGGGTGCCGATCTGGTCATCTTCGTAGGCGGTCTGAACAAGAACTATCAGCAGGATTGTGAGAACGGTGACCGCATTCAGTATGACTTGCCATTTGGACAGAACAAACTGATAGCCGATCTCGTGGCGATGAAGAAGCAGGTGGTGCTGGTGCTCATCAGTGGCAATGCCGTTGAACTGCCGTGGGTGAAGCAGGTGCCGGCCATTCTACAGGCTTGGTATCTCGGTTCAGAGGCAGGTGAGGCTATTGCCGATGTGCTGAGCGGACAGGTCAATCCCAGTGGTAAGCTGCCTTTCACCTTCCCTGTGAAGTTAGAGGACAACGGTGCCCACCACTTCGGACAGATTTCTTATCCCGGCGACAGCATTCGTGAGGAATACAAGGAGGACATCCTCGTCGGTTACCGCTGGCACGATACCAAGAAAATTGCCCCGCAGTTTGCCTTTGGTCACGGCTTGAGTTACACCACATTCCGTTATGGCAAACCTTCTTTGTCTTCCAAGACAATGGCGGCTGACGGCTCTTTGACTGTCAGCATTGATGTCACCAACACAGGTCAGCGTGAGGGTAAGGAGGTTGTACAGCTATACATCGGCGACGACCAATGTTCCGTGCTCCGTCCGCTGAAGGAACTGAAACACTTCGAGAAGATTGCCTTGCAGCCCGGTGAGACACGCACTGTCACTTTTACCGTCACTCCGCAGGACTTGCAGTTCTATGATAATGGTTGGAAAACAGAACAGGGCAAGTTCACCGTTTTCATCGGTTCGTCGTCACAAGACATTCGAGGAAAAGCATCCTTTGTTCTACAATAGATACGTCTGTCAGTAAAAACGAGGTGGGTGTATAATGCAATACACCCACCTCATTTTTTACTTTCTCTATCCGGCTGTTTTTTTTCGATTATCTTTTGTTCGCGGTTTGATTATCTTTTGCCTTCGGTTTGATAATCTTTTCACTTCCGTTTGATTATCTTTTGCTCGTCATTTGATTATCTTTTCCAAGTCATTTGATTATCAAATGCCGACCATTTGATAATCAATTTTTCTGCACCCCCCATTTGATTATCTTTTGGTCTGTAAAAGATAATCAAAACAGATATTTGCAAAAGACATCATTTATGGTTAAATGAAGTAAAAGACAATGCCGCTCGTAAACGGGCGGCATTGTCAATAAGAAACTGTTTGTTTGATAAATCAAGTCAGACGATTAGTTAGCCGAGAAGGTGATATCGGTTGCAGTGCTTGAGCCGACTTTCCAATCGTTCATGCTTTGTGCAACTTCAAAGACGATAGGTTGCAGGTTGGCAACGGTACCGGTTAGAGAGATATTATAGGTGTAATAATATCCCTGTTCCCAGTTAGGAGCCCAGTGACCTTCCATGTTGCGTGACAGAACCAGATTTTCCTGTGTATGCGTCGGGCCTTTGTACAATTCAATCGTAAAGGTAAGCTGCACGTCGGTTGTCATGTAAGTATAAGGCAGCACATAGTATGCATTGGTCTTGGGCTTTTGTTCAGGAGTCTGTTTTGAATTGGCTACGCCTGCACCGTCTGCTGTGTTAAATGCCATCTGCATAGAAATCGTGTTTTCATTCTTAGCAAAAACACGCTCAGGAGTTGTACCCCATCCCTTTGTTTTAGCAAAAGAACCAACATTACGGAAATTGATAATTTTCACGTCTTTGATGACAATATCGTAGTCTGATGAAAAATCACTTGTGAATATTGCATCAATCTTGGTAAGGACATGCTCGAATGTAAAAATTACATTCGCGTTGGGGGTTGGATTGCTTTCTGTTTTTGGCAGAGCCTTTATGTCTTTTTGCTGAGCGTAAATCAAGTCATGCTGATGGAGGGCATCTGCTCTGTAATTTGATATAATAAGCTGACGATCCGCACCAGTGGCATTAAGGTCAAGACCAACGGTACCGTAATTGTTGTCCAAAGCCACGTCACCGCAACTGTAGGCAAAGAAACTATAGGTTGCATCCGGTACCCAGTATCGTGTACTGCTATATTGCCATTTTCCTCCGGCAGGCTTTACCACAGCATCACCGCCGAACACCTGAATAGGATTAGCTGTTTGATTTTCTCGTGTATAGAAGCCATAGACACAAAACTTGTCGAGATTTTTGAGAGTCAGGTCGCCCGAAATAGCACCGGAACCAACAGAAGCATCGGCACGAGTCTGTTTCTTGATTGCACTCTCGAACCCGATGGCATTGCTTTGAACACCTTCATTGAGAACTTCTTCTGAAGTGCAGGCTGTAAGTGCTAATGCACCTAAAGCGAGAGAAAAAATAGTTTTTTTCATAGGTGTGATAATTAATTTGATAATCATTTTTATAATTGTTTTTATTTTTGACATTTAAATAGGAAGATCATAGGAGAAGTCGAAAGGAATATCAATTTCTTGATGATCGTCCCAATCGTTCACGTCGACATCGAATCCGGAATCGGACATATTCTGTTGGTCTTCAACCCGGAGTCCCGACACTCTAATCACTCCACCGCGCGGCTGCTTTGCCATCTGATCGGATATATCGAAGTTGAATTCCTTTGTTTTTCCGTTTTCAAGCATGACTTCAAGGTTCAGCGTATAGGGACGCTCCTTGGGATCGGAAGCTGAGCGGCCATAATACTTGTCGGGGAAGCCCGGAATGCCGAACGACCTCACGCGCGCCTCGTAGCCATAGGAAGTGCGTTCGCAGTCATAGAGAATGATGGTGGACTCGTCGGAGGTAGTGCCATTACGGAGATTTACTGACTCAGCCATGCCACCGAGAGCACCGCGAGCCAAGGCAACATATTGCAGTCCGTATTCAAATTCGTAGCGTATCACGTAGGTGAAGACGAGAGGTTGCATCTTGACTGATAAGGGAAGCACCTCGTGGATACCTATATCGGGAACATTCTCTATGAATGCTGAGTAGAGCACGTCGGGGGGATTTGTAGAACGCGTATTGGGATGGCGTTCTTGTATCGTAGAGATGGTTGACCTTGAGCGCAAGGTGGCTGAGGCACGTGCTTCGGTAAGCGATCCAATATCGGAAATCACAATATATTCGGTATCGCTGTTGTAAAGGAGAAACGAGTGAGTTGTTCCATCGTAGGGAACAATCATGTCACCTCCCTGCGAAGGAAAGTGTTTCTCGGTTGTGGTTTCGTTAGACGAATAGTTTACAAGGGTGACCCATTCAGGGATGTTTGGCTGTAAATCTGCATACTCAAAACCATAGAGCGACTCGTCCCAGTTAGCAGCATAGTCCATGCCGTAGTCGCGCTCCCATGCCTGCTCGTATGAAATACTTATGGAGGCCGTTGGGAAATGGTCGTAACAGAGATCCTTGCGGCACGAAGAGAGAACGGGCAGCAGCAACAGCAGTATATACCTTATTATATATATAGGTTTGGATGTCTTCATAGAACCGGATTGTTTTTCTTGGTTTTCAAAAGGACATCAAAGCGCCAGCCAATGGAGAACTTGACTCTCAGCGGTCCAAAATAGTTCAACGACTTTGTGCGTTGATAGAGGTAATGGCCATCAGCGGGCTCATACTCTTTGTAGCGCGTGTACATATATCCGGCTCCAACACCGGCTTCAAGAGAGAGGTGTTTCCCTATCGGCCACATATAACCAAAAGAGAGTCCTGTCATTGCACCTTCACCCTGATAACCGTTTTTTCTGTTTTCAAGATCGTACAAGCCGCCTCCGGCAAAGAGTCCGATATACATTCCATGCCACAAATCACTGGTACGGAACCAATAACGTACTTCGGGTGAGACAACAGCCAACTGGTAATATCTGTGGCTTGGATCGTGCTTCCACCAGGCCACATCACCTTCGAGCGCCACAGACCAACGCTTGTTGATTAGCCATTCGGCTTCAAGGTTAGGTAGCAGTGCACCATCATAAAGGATGTTAGTCTTGACTGCAAAGTGATAAGGCCGCTTGAACGGGGCAATCGGAAACTCCTGAGATGGTAGAGTATCGGCCGTTTGTGCCAAGGTATCGGTATAGATGGTATCGGTAATCTGTATGTTTACTGTTGCATCGGGGACGTTTTCGACAGAGTCGGTTGGTTCTGTTTCCGGAATATTGGTGACGGTTTGGCTGGGCTTCATACATAAAGTGACAGCCACGGCATTGCGTAATTGCGGAAAAAGATTGGCAAGCATCCAGCGATAAGGTACACCATGTTTCAGAGACATGAGTTGCTTCTTGCGGCTGTCGATTATTTTGCCGGAGGCATCGAAGACCCATTCAGGCGTGTTGTCAAGGATATGAAGAATGGCATCGCGCGAGGGAACGTCGGGCGTTTCGGCCACTAATTGGCGCAGTTCACCCCATGCTTCACCTTCAGGAACGGATTGGATGATGTCGCGGCTGATGCCGGTATGCTCAATGATATAGTTGGTGATGTTTTGGCAACGCTTGATAGAGAGTTCTTTGTTGGCTGTGGCTTTACCGTCGGGCGATGCATAGGCGCGCACGACAATACTTTCGATACCAGCACGCCCTTGGCCGACTTTTTGTAAAAAGCCGTCTATCACCGCACGGTTGTTGCCTAACGACGGATCGAATTGGCTTTGACTGATGCGGAAGAATACCCTAACCGAGTCGGCTGGCGACTGTGCGAACGTGGTAAGGGTTGCGAAAACCGCAAGCGTATATGTTAGAAGTTTCCTCATAAATATAAATCAGTGCAAAATTAGTACTTTATTTTTAATGTGACAAAAAATATAGCTACTTTTTTTGATATTTTTTATTTTAGACCGAATTTAATGTGTATTTTATCTTGTTTTAATGGAAAAAATGCATCTCATAGTACATTTTTTACCTTTAATGTTCATTCTTTTTATAAAAAAAGTTTAACTTTGCAAACTGAAATCATAGAAGAAAAAGTTTTTTAACAAGTTAATTTGAAGGTAAAGAATGCTGAAAAAGAGATTCATTTCGCCATTGCTCATGGCAGCAGTTGTTTCGTTGTTTTCTTGTGTAGACAATGATTATGATCTGTCGAACATTGATTCGACTATCGGGGTGGATGTTAAGGATTTGATTGTGCCTATAAATTTTGATGATATTACTCTTGATGCAATACTTGATCTTAATGAGGGTAGTCAGGTTCAGAAGGTGAATGGAGAATATGCTATTGTAGAGAGTGGCACTTTCCATTCGGAGCAAATCAATGTGCCTTCGTTCACTATAACCAATCTCGGAATCAAACCGATTGAGGATAAAATCGAGATTGAGATTGATGTGCCTACAGAACTGTTGGGCGGTAACGGCATGAAGTCTCGCACTACAGAAGACGATCAGCTTTTATTCTCTTATAAAATAAGCGATGCATATACCGACATCCGTCTGCATGAGGATGCGAAGGGAGTGAGCGATTTCATTGTGGCTATTGAAGAGATTGGCGTGACTGATGCCGTAAGAAAAGGACAGAAGGCTGAGATGAAGGTAACACTCGGCTTTAATGGTTTGGAGAATTTTGCGACGGAACTTGAAATTGAAGACCTGAAACTACAGTTCCTATCGGGCTTAAAAGGGACTTTCAGCATGGGCGAGTATGACAAGAAAACCGGTGTGTTGAATATTGGTAACAGAAAAACCATAGGGCATAAACTTGAACTTAGCGTCGAGGTTGACAAAATTGATAGCGATGCGGGGTATGAACTAAAGGATGGTAGTTTTACGTTGAATAAAATGTGCCGCGTATCCGATGGTCATGTTGCTGTCTATGGAAGAAATCTGACCGCAGGTTACAGAAATGCCGATGGTTCGCTCAATATACAGAAACTTCAGACGGAGCGTCCGCGTGAGATAATCTACCGCTGTATTCCGAAGATAGGCGACATTTATGTGAAGGATTTCACCGGTCGCGTGAAATATGATATTAATGGAATCAATATCAGCCCCGTAGAACTTAACGACATTCCTGACGTGCTGAACCAGACGGGAACTAAGATTAGGCTTGACAATCCACAAATCTATCTTCAGTTGAACAATCCGGTTTATACCGAGTATGGACTTACGGCTGAAACAAATCTTAAAATAACTTCTTATGTGGGAGGTACGCCTTCTTCTTTCTATCCGGACAACGGAGGTGTTGACATAAAGAAGGCCGACAATAAGTTCTGCCTTTCGCCAAAGGATCCGGAATCATTCTATCAAGGATACGTAGAGGGCGATAACGGAGAAACCGTTCGTGTCGACTTCACGGAAGGGACCGAGATGGTGCGCTTTACGAAGTTGTCGGATGTTCTTTGCGGTGAGGGCGTTGCTTTGGAGGATAGCAAGTTGCCGGAAAAGATAGAGATAGACGTGGTGGATCCCAAAATGGCGGAGCAACACGTAGAGAACTTTAGGCTTGGCGAGAATATTGGTAGTGTCGATGGTGAGTGGGTGTTCTATGCTCCTCTATTACTTACTGAAGATTCTCGGATAAAATATACGGATACATTTGATGGATGGAATGACGAAGATGTTGACGCTATTGTCATCACCAAACTTGTAATCAACGCCGAAGTGACAACAGATGTTCCTTTGGATCTTGTTCTTACGGCTTACCCAATAGACAAGGACGGTAAGAAGATTCTGGATGCAGAGGGTAAAACCATCAGCGGAACAGCTAATGTGTCACATACTTCTGACAAAACACCTCTTACGATAGAGATTGTCGGTGAGATAAAGCATCTGGACGGAATCATACTTGATGCATTCATTCATGGGACAGATGAGAACCTTTCGCTGACGCCTGTGCAAACTATTAAGTTAGACAATGTAAGAGCGAAAGTTTCTGGCACATACGAAAAAGAGTTGTAAAAAAGAGTCATTTTAAAGTAATTCAGAGGAAATACAATCATGAAAATCAATATAAAGTCTTTAATGGCATGTGCGGTACTGGCATTGCCGTCTGTTTCTGCTTTTGCCCAGAATACAAATTCTGCTTATTTCACTGATGGCTATTTATTCCGTCATGAACTGAATCCTGCTTTCGGAAACGACAAAAACTATGTTTCCATGCCTGCTCTCGGCAATGTGAATTTTGCGCTGAGGGGCAATATCGGGTTGTCTGATGTGTTGTATAATGTGAACGGCAAAACCGTTACTTTCATGCATCCGGGAGTGAGCGCAGGTGAGTTCCTCGGAAATATCAATGACAAAAACAAGTTGGGTGCAGATATAAAACTCGAAATCCTTTCTGCCGGTTTCAAGGCTTTTGGCGGTTACAATACTATCGGCATAAACGTGAGGAGCAATTTGGGTGTCACGCTTCCCGGCTCTCTCTTGCGTCTTGCTAAGGAGGGACCTTCAAATTCTACATACGACATCAGCGACTTCAACGTACATTCCGATGCTTATGCAGAGCTTTCTTTCGGACATTCGCGGCAGATCAATGACAAGTTGCGTGCGGGAGCCGCTTTGAAAGTGCTTCTTGGCGGTGCCAATCTTGATGCAGAATTTAAGACGGCACGCCTTACTTTGGGTGAAGATGCATGGACTGCAGTTACGAATGCCAAGGTGCAGGCAAGCGTGAAGGGGCTGACTTATGAGATGTCTGAGACAGAGCGAGGACCTGAAGGTGAAGAGACTGTTCACAGATATGTGGATGGTGTGGATGTTGACGGCACAGGATTGAACGGTTTCGGTCTTGCAGTAGACCTCGGAGCAGAATATAAACTCAACAGTGATTGGAGGTTCAGTGCCGCCCTTCTTGATTTGGGTTTCATCAGCTGGAGTAACAATATGGTTGCTTCTACCAATGGTGAAAGAACTTTCACGACGGACGTTCATACGTTTGACGTAGATGATGATGCAGACAACAGTTTTGAAAGGGAGTTTGACAGAATGGGAGAGAAACTTGCTGATCTGTATGAATTGCAGGACAATGGAGATGCAGGCAGTCGTTCGAAGATGCTTGGCGCAACTCTGAACCTTGGAGCGGAATACACTCTTCCTGCATACAGGAAACTGACTTTCGGGCTGATGAACAGCACGAGGATTCAGAGTAAGTATAGTTGGACTGAGTTCCGTCTTTCTGCAAATGTCGCTCCTGCCAAGATATTTTCTGCGGGTGTGAATGTTGCTGCAGGTACTTACGGATGTGCGTTTGGATGGATTCTGAACTTTCATCCGACCGGGTTCAACCTCTATTTAGGTATGGATCGCACTTTCAGTGCACTTGCTAAGCAGGGCATACCCCTTTCGAGCAATGCAAGCTTTAACCTTGGTATGAATTTCCCATTCTAAAGATAAAGTGGAAGAATTGAGTGGCAAGCGGATTGCCGTATTACTATCAGGTGGAGTCGACAGCGCAGTGGTGGTCCATGAACTGGCACGGCGGGGTCTCCACCCTGATTGTTTCTATATCAAGATAGGGCCAGAGGAACAGGAGGAATGGGACTGTTCGTCGGAGGAAGATATGGAGATGGCGACGGCAGTGGCGCATAAGTATGGTTGCAGATTGGAGGTTGTCGATTGTCATCGCGAATATTGGGATCAGGTGACGAAGTACACTATGGACAAGGTGCGTGCCGGACTGACTCCCAATCCCGACGTGATGTGCAATCGACTGATTAAGTTTGGCGCTTTCCATGAGAAGCGTGGACATGACTATGATCTCATTGCTACAGGTCACTATGCGCAGACTGAAATCATCGATGGATGCAAATGGCTGACGACCAGTCCTGATCCGGTGAAGGACCAGACCGATTTTCTGGCGCAGATTTACGGCTGGCAACTGCAGAAGGCCATATTTCCTATCGGTCACTACGCGAAGGACGAGGTACGCCATATTGCTGAACGAGAGCATCTCGTGAACGCTCGGCGTAAGGATTCGCAGGGTATTTGTTTCTTAGGGAAAATAGACTATACGGAGTATATCAAACGCTATGTGGGTGAACAACCCGGCAGTGTGATTGAACTGGAGACGGGTAAACTGATTGGCGAGCATCATGGTCACTGGTTCTATACCATCGGCCAGCGCAAGGGGCTCGGCTTTGGTGGCGGCCCTTGGTTTATCGTCAAAAAAGATGTAGCGAACAATATCCTTTATGTTTCTCACGGCTACGATCCCGCAACGGCCTATAAGCAGCATTTCCCCATTCACGGTTTCCATAGTATTAACGGCGTGATGCCCGGCGAGCGGATTACGTTCAAGATCCGACATACCCCCGACTTCCATCCTGCTACCTTGGAGCCGATGGGGGAGGGTGCTTTTATTGTCCATTCTTCTGAACGTATTCACGGGGTGGCTCCCGGCCAGTTCTGTGTGGTCTACGACGAGCAGCACCATCGCTGCTATGGCTCTGCTGAGATCACTGTGTAGTTTCTGTGTTGCGTTTTTTCGCAGGCAATCGCTTGGCTTTTCTCAGGGCTTCGGTGATGATCCACTGGAGTTGGCCATTGGTGCTGCGGAACTCGTCCGCAGCCCAAGCCTCAATTGCATCCATTGTCTCGCTGTCAATGCGGAGGATGAAATTCTTTGTCTTTCCTTCTTTCGCCATTGATTAGTGGTTGAGGGTTCCTGTGTTCACGACGGGCTGAGCCGATTCGTCACCACAGAGCACGACGAGCAGATTGCTCACCATAGCTGCTTTCTTGTCGTCATCAAGCTCAACGATTTCTTCGCTGGACAGCTTGTCGAGTGCCATTTTTACCATGCTGACAGCGCCTTCAACAATCTTTTCGCGGGCAGTGATGATAGCAGAGGCTTGCTGACGGCGTAGCATGACGGCGGCAATTTCAGGGGCGTAGGCCAAATAGTTGATGCGAGCCTCGACGACTTCTATACCTGCCAGGGCCAGACGCTCGTCAAGTTTTTGTTCAAGTTGCTCGTTGATCTCATCGGCACTGGATCGTAGAGTCAGTTCGTTGCTTTTGTTGTCTTCGTCGTCGTATGCATATTGGCCTGCTACTTGGCGCAGGGCGGCATCGCTCTGCACGCGGACAAAGTTCTCTAATGCGTTCATGAGCCCCTTGGTGTCGCTGCCCATCGTGTTGGGATTAGCAGCCATTGTCTGCGAATCGACCTCGAACAGGGCCTTGTAAGTATCCTTCAGTTTCCAGACGAGCACCAGTCCGATCATGATGGGGTTGCCCACTTTATCGTTCACTTTGATAGGTTCGGCATCGAGATTGCGTGCGCGCAGGCTGACTTTCTTTGTGCTGTAGAAGGGGTTGATCCAGTAGAATCCCGTCTGTTTGAAGGTGCCGCTGTACTTGCCGAACCATGTGACGACCTTGGCCTCATTGGGTTCCAGTTGCAGTTCACCGCACATGGCGATGATGTCAAGGATAAGCAACAGCACGCTACCGCCTAACAGCAGCCCGCCTGGCAGGTCGTTTCCACTTTCCTCTGACAGCATGATGATGCCATAAATGATGCCCACGATTGATGCGATGAGCAGTGCAAGGGTGACGAACAGCATCAGAAAGCCGTTCAGCACAGTTCCTTTAAAAGTAAATTCTTTTGTCTCCATAATGTTCTTTTGTTTTAAAGTGATATTAAAATGATATCACAAAGGTAGGCGTAAAAAATGAAATGACCAAGAAAACTCGGTCGTTTTTTTGTTTTTTTAACGCGAGTTCGACATAAGAGAATTGTTCAAAAACTTATAGAAGTGGATGTAGGACGCACATCAGGTTAATAAAAATAACGTGCACCCCATGCACCCTGTGCACTCAAGGTATAGACTTCGCGTTTGAAAAGTGACTTATACTGATATAGGTAGACACATTTAGTAACAATTAAAATGTGTAATATT
>CAMWKM010000072.1 GCA_947174835.1 uncultured Prevotella sp. | reverse complement strand
ATATAATATATATACTTCTTTCACCATCTCACACTGTATGTAAAATTCCTTAATGCAGCAATGCAGCAATGCAACAATGCAGCAAAAATATTCAGAGCCTTTTTATCATATCATCTGACGTAATACATAAAATTGTGCAAAAAATTTGGTTGGTTCGAAATTTCTTCTTATCTTTGCTCCGTGCTGTATAGTTATGCTAACAGGAGTGACGAAAAAGTAATTAAAGAGAAATGAGGATTCAACTATTTCAACCGCAGGCCATTCACGAACTGGGCGACCGTACCAATCAGGAGGATTCTATATATCCGCTGAAGGGTAAGGCCACGGATCAGAACCGTGTGTTCGTTGTCTGCGATGGTATGGGCGGTATGGACAAGGGCGAAGTGGCCAGTGTTACCGTCTGCGATGCCATTGGCAGTATATGCGAAAGTCTTTATGATCCTCGGAAACCTTTTACTGACGAGAATTTTCAGCACGCACTTCAGCAGGCCTATAATGCTTTGGATGCTGCCGATGTGAGACGCGAGGGTACAATGGGCACCACGATGACGTTTATTTGTTTCCACTCGGGCGGCTGTCTGGTAGCCCATATCGGTGACAGCCGTATCTATCATCTGAGACCGTCACTGGGTTATCCAGAGGGTGTCCGTTTCCGTTCTTGTGACCATTCGCTGGTGCAAAAGCTCTATGACCTGGGTGAGATCAGCTACAATGATATGGTGACCTCGTCACGTAAGAATATTATTCTGAAAGCTCTGCAACCCTATCAGGAGCAGCGTACCAAGGCTACATACGCACATATCACTGATGTAAAGGCCGGTGACTATTTCTATCTCTGCACAGATGGTATGCTGGAGCAGATGGAAGACGATGAATTGTTCAACATTGTGTGCAATCCCGATAATACCGATGAAGAGAAGGCACAGCAATTGATAGAACTGACAAAGAACAATGCCGACAACCATTCGGGGTATCTGATCCGGGTGAAAGGGGTATTGCTGAATCCTCCGGCTGACAGCCTGCTGCTGAGTGACGAGCAGGAACTGCGCGCCAAGAACAAGGCTCTCAATGATACTCGAAAGAATGAAGTCTGGATTTACGATGACTCTTTGGCTTCTCATGAGGAGCAGGCTATGCAGAAACCTGCCGGTTCGGCCTCTTCTTCTCAGCCTAAGACAACCCACAAGAAAGCGAAGAAGGGCTTCAACAAACTGTTGCTGTTGATTCCTGTTGTGTTTGTTCTGTTCATCATCGTGGGTGTAGTGGGACTTTTCGTGGCATTGAGGCATTTGGACTTCGGTAGCAGTGAGCCGGATATCGAGGTGACCGAACTGAGAAATCTATCACCAACGGAAGCTCTTGATGCATTGTCGGGACTTCATTTGTCTTTGTCAGAGATTCAGGAAATTGAGAAGAACGTGGTTCACATGGGAATAGTTGCCGATGAAGAACTGCTGAACAGGAGGCTCATCGCCTTGAAACATCTTTATTCCAACGAGTTTTTGCGCGATAATCATACCGTGCAAAACCTGCGCAATGTCTATTTGCTTTATTCCACTAATTTCTCTGAAAGCCAGCAGAATGTGTTCAAGTGGTTCTTCGCCCTGCCACCTCGTCAGCAGAAGCAGTGGGAATATGTGCAGGGCAACGTGCAGAACTTCAATGATTTCAGGCATCGGGTGGAGGCAGAGATAAACCGTAGCAGCGGTGATTAAACTGAAATTACTTAAAAACTATAGGAAGAATCAATGAGAAAGATTTTATTTTTCGTATGTGCTGTGGCAATGACACTACTGACCGCTTGTGGTGGCAGAGAAAGTGGCAGATGGCAAGAAGATAGAGACTCCGTGATAAATGTGAATAGCCAGCAGCGTCAGGTGCTCGACGACCTGACGGCCACATTGGTGGAATTGTCGTCAAGTCTCGACTCGATTGCAGTGGATGAGGGAATACTGCGTGAATCGGATGAAGGGCCTGTGTTGACCAAAAGCCAGATGCTCGAAAACATTGCCGCTGTCAAAGAGAGGTTGGCTGCTAACAAAGAGCGACTGGCTGAGTTGGAGCGCAATCTGGCCGGACGTACCGATCAATTAGGCAAACTAAATACACTGCTGAAGCACCTTAGACAGGAATTGGAGACCAAGGAGGCACGTGTCAGTCAGCTGGAAGAAGAACTGAACAATGCCAACGCCAATATCGATCGTATGCGTTCGGAGATGGACGACATGACCAATACTATTGGTTCGCAGCAGAATGAGATCAATGCTCAGCGTGAGGCTATACAGAACCAAGATGCTGAACTGAATACGGCTTACTATATCATTGGCACGAAAAGCGAACTGAGTAATAAGGGACTCGTCTCTGGTGGCAATCTTTTCCAAAAGAAGAAAGTGAATTACGGTTCCATAGATGAGGCGCTGTTTGTGAAGATTGATATCCGTTCGAACACGCAGTTCAATATCCCGAGCAAGAAAGTAAAGGTGCTGACGGAGATGCCGTCAGACTCTTACACCATCAAAACGAATGGTAACAGCAGTGTCCTGACCATCACCAATGTGAATCGTTTCTGGGGTGTCAGCAACTATCTGATTGTTCAGATCGATTAAGCGTTTACAATCTCTCGTGACCGGGCCAGCGCGAGGTCAATATGATTACAGATATTCTCTTCGCCAAGCAGTTTATGGAAGTCGTTGCGGTTGAGCACGGCTTCCACTTTTTCGTTTACGCCGGACAGAACAACGGTGATTCCTTCCTTCTGACTCATTCGGCACAGATTCTCTAAGTTGTGCAAGCCGGTGGAGTCGATGAATGGCACCTTTCTCATACGAATGATTCGCACCTTCGGACGTCTGCCATAGCGACCCATCAGGTCTTCAAACTTGTTACCGGCTCCAAAGAAATAGGGGCCGTTGATCTCATAGACTTCCACGCCCTTCGGGATGGTTAAGTGCTCCAGGTTGCCACGCTCCATGTCGGCATCCTCGTTCAGGTCAATCTCATCGTAGATAGCTTTCACGTCGGTAGTCTCTGACATACGTTTCATGAACAACAGACAAGCACAGACGATGCCCACCTCAATGGCAATGGTTAGGTCAAAGAGAATGGTCAGGAAGAACGTGAGCAGTAGCACAGCGACATCGCTTTTGGGGTTGCGCATCAAGGTAGCGAACGAACGCCAACCACTCATGCCGTAGCTGACGACCACCAGCACACCGGCCAGGCAGGCCATGGGGATATATTTAGCCAGAGGCATCAGAAACAAGAAAATGAACAGCAACACTATGGCGTGTATAATGCCGGCAATGGGAGTGCGGCCACCGTTGTTGATATTAGTCATGGTACGGGCAATGGCACCAGTAGCAGGAATACCGCCAAAGATGGGTGATACGATATTGGCCACACCCTGACCGATCAGTTCTGTATTGGAGTTGTGGTGATCACCGATGACACCATCGGCCACGGTGGCAGAAAGCAGACTCTCAATGGCACCAAGAATAGCAATGGTCAGGGCTGGGGCTACCAGTCCCTTGACAGTATCCCATGTCAGTTCAGGCACTACGGCATCAGGCAGTGTCGATGAAATGCTAAAACGGTCGCCAATGGTTTCAATCGTTGTTACACCGGCATATTGTTTCAGTGTTAGGGCTGCTACAGTCATCACAATGATGGCGATGAGTGAGCCTGGTACGCGTTTGCTCAGTTTTGGGGTTACGGCGATAATGATCACACTGACCAGTCCAACGATAGCACTCCATAGGTCAATGTGGGCCAGATTCTGTGCATAGGCCATCCATTTCTCAATAAATCCACCAGGAACTGTCTCCATTTGCATACCTAACAGGTCTTTAATTTGGGTGGTAAAGATGGTGACGGCAATACCGCTGGTGAAACCTACGATGATGGGATAGGGAATGTATTTGATGATGGTGCCTAATCGCAGCAGACCAAAGCCTATCAGAAACACACCGGCCATCAGTGTGGCGATGGTCAGACCTTGTATGCCGTACTGATTGATGATACCGGCAACGATAACGATGAACGCACCGGTGGGGCCACCGATCTGTACCTTGCTACCACCGAGGGCAGAGATGACGAATCCTGCCACGATGGCGGTGATGATGCCTTTCTCGGGAGACACGCCTGAGGCAATACCGAAAGCAATGGCCAGTGGTAAGGCAACGATGCCTACGATGATACCTGCCATCAGGTCGGCCATGAATGTTTTCCTGTCGTACTTTTTAAGGGCCGAGAACATCTTCGGCTTGAAATCTAATGTTTTCACTTCTTTTTGTTTTTTTAGTCGCTTCGCTTTGTTAAAGCGAGTATTCTATTTTTATCTTACTTTATCTTTTGAGGATGCAAAGGTATATAAAAAATATGAGGCACCGCTGTTGAGCGATGCCTTATATATTTAAAAAGGTATTTTTCTTGATTTATTTCTGCTTCAGTAGGTCGCGAATCTCTGCCAACAATTCCTCTTGAGTGGGTCCTTTTGGCTCCTCCGGAGCAGGAATTTCTTCTTCCTTCTTCTGCTTCGAAAGTTTGTTGATAGATTTGATAATCAGGAAAATACAGAATGCGATGATGATAAAGTCTACGGTATTCTGGATGAACTGGCCATAAGCCAGCACAGAAACACCTGCCTCCTTGGCTGCTTCAAGGGTTGTGTATTCGGTGTCGTCTGACAGGTTGACAAACATATTGGTAAAGTCCAGCCCACCGGGCATCAACTTTGTGATGGCGGGCATCAAAATGTCATTCACCATACTAGTGATAATTTTACCGAAGGCACCACCGATAATCACACCGACTGCCATGTCCATGACATTGCCACGCATGGCAAACTCTTTGAATTCCTTTATAAATCCCATAATGTTTATTGCTTGTTGAATAGTTAAATTGTAATCTGCGTTTTACAATCGCAACCTTACGGCCTTGATTTATCTCATTATTTAATATGCTGGCTTATTGTTTAATATTAATTAAGTTTGATTTCGGGTGCAAATATAGGAATTTTTTCGTAACTTTGCATACGAAAAGAGGAAAATGTTTCTCTAAAAAACAAAATAACTCGATTTTTAGTATTTAAACTTTTTAAAATAATTAATTAAAATGACTAAAGTAGCAATTAACGGTTTTGGCCGTATTGGTCGTCTCGCATTCCGTCAGATGTTCGAGGCAGAAGGTTATGAAGTGGTAGCTATCAACGACTTGACCAGCCCCAAGATGCTGGCTCACCTGCTGAAGTATGACACTGCTCAGGGCGGTTTCGCTGGCAAGTTCGGTGAGGGCAAACACACTGTTGAGGCCACAGAAAATTCTATCATCGTTGATGGTAAGGAAATTACTATCTATGCTAAGCCCAACGCAGCTGAACTGCCTTGGGGTGAGTTGAATGTTGATGTCGTGCTCGAGTGCACTGGCTTCTACACTTCTAAGGAGAAGGCTTCTGCTCACATTCAGGCTGGTGCCAAGAAGGTTGTGATCTCTGCTCCTGCCGGTAACGACCTGCCCACCATCGTTTACAACGTGAACCACAAGACTCTGACTCCCGCTGATACCGTGATCAGTGCTGCTTCTTGCACCACTAACTGCTTGGCTCCTATGGCTGACGCTCTGAACAAGTACGCTCCCATTAGCAGCGGTATCATGTCAACCATCCACGCTTACACAGGCGACCAGATGATTCTCGACGGTCCTCAGCGTAAGGGTGACCTCCGTCGCAGCCGCGCCGGTGCTTGCAATATCGTTCCCAACTCTACTGGTGCTGCCAAGGCTATCGGTCTGGTTATTCCTGAGTTGAACGGTAAGCTGATCGGTTCTGCACAGCGTGTTCCTACTCCTACTGGTTCTACCACCATTCTGGTTGCCGTTGTGAAGGGTAAGGACATCACTAAGGAAGGTATCAACGAGGCTATGAAGGCCGCTCAGACCGAGAGCTTCGGTTATACCGAGGATCAGATTGTTAGCAGCGACATCATTGGCATGAAGTTCGGTTCTTTGTTCGATGCTACTCAGACTATGGTTAGCAAGATTGACGACGATACTTATCAGGTGCAGGTTGTTTCTTGGTACGACAATGAGAACTCTTACACTTCTCAGATGGTTCGCACCATTAAGTACCTCGCTGAACTCTAATCAACGAAATAAGATTAGTTCAAAAGTAATAATAATTGCCGTCCGATTTTGTCGGACGGCTTTTTTTTATTACTTTTGCAATCATAAAACAGATGATTACCATACTGGGGCCGACTGCCAGTGGGAAGACTTCACTGGCAGTGGCAGTAGCGAGGCGGATAGACGGAGAGATTATTTCTGCCGACTCGCGACAGGTATATCAGCGTATGGATATTGGAACGGGCAAGGATTTGACTGAATATAAATATGAAACAATAGACGTTCCTCATCATCTGATTGACATCTGTGAGCCAGGTACAAAATATAATCTCTTTCAGTATCAGCAGGATTTCTTCGATGCCTATAATAATATAATTGGTAGGGGGAAAGTGCCCATCCTCTGTGGTGGCACAGGACTCTATATTGAGGCAGTGCTGAAAGGTTATCAATTATCACCCGTGCCGCAAGATCAGGAATTGCGTGCTCGTTTAGAAGGTAAGTCGCTCGAAGAACTGACGGTGATGCTTGAGGCACTGAAACGTCAGAGTGGGTCGACGATGCACAACACGACTGATGTGGACTCCTGTCAGCGGGCTATCCGTGCCATTGAGATTGAGACTTATAATATTGAGCATCCCATGCCATTGCGTGAGTTGCCGGCTGTTCCTTCTGTGATTATTGGTGTCAGCATCGACCGCGATTTGCGCCGTGAAAGAATCACCCGACGACTGAAGGTGCGACTGGAAGAGGGAATGGTTGATGAGGTGCAGAGCCTGTTGAGCGAAGGCATACCAGCGGAAGATTTGATATATTACGGACTGGAATACAAATACCTGACGGAATATATCATCGGTAAACTTTCCTATGAAGAGATGTTTCGTCAATTGGAGATAGCCATACATCAGTTTGCCAAACGTCAGATGACCTGGTTCAGGGGTATGGAACGCCGTGGGTTTCGGATACATTGGATAGATGCCATGTTGCCGATGGAAGAAAAAGTAGAATTAATCATAAATAATGCGTTATGAATGATGCATTGAAGGATCGGTGGGGTATTTTGTATTGCCCGAAGCAAGGCATACGCAATGAGCGTAAACGCAGGGAGAAGTTGCAGCAGGTGTTGGATGGACGCGGCGTGCCCTATGATTTTGTGCAGAGTGAATCGGCCGATAGTGTGGAGCGATTAGTGACCATGCTGATTCACAATGGCTACAAGACAATCGTGATCGTAGGTGGAGACGCGGCCCTGAACGATGCTGTCAATTGTTTGATGCGGGAAGAGAAGCAGGTGCGCGATCAGGTGGCTTTAGGGTTGATACCCAATGGACATGTAAACGATTTTGCTCATTATTGGGGATTTGATGATGATAACGATGCGCAGACCGTGGATTGGTTGATGAAACATCGTGTCCGCAAGATAGATTTGGGGTGCATTCGCTATGAGAACAAACAGGGTGAACGAATCTGCCGCTATTTTCAAGACTGTGTTAATATAGGTCTTTCTGCTGATATAATGAACCTGCGTCGTCAGGCTCGTCAACTGTTGGGTTCGCGCAAACTGGCTTTCCTGTCATCACTGGTATTGATGGTGTTTCACCGTCACGACTACAAAATGCGGCTGAAGATTAATTGCGATGCGATAGAGCGTTCGGTCATGACAGTTTGTATAGGTAATGCTCATGGTTATGGGCAGACGCCGAGTGCCGTACCCTATAATGGTTTGCTTGATGTGTCGCTGGTCTATAATCCCAAGGTGAAGCAACTGATTGAGGGATTGTGGCTATTGGTGACGGGACGCTTCCTGAACCATCGTAGTGTGCATCCTTATCGTACCTGTGAAATTGTTGTAGAGAGTAGCAAGGCTTTGGTCAGCGTTGATGGCTGTCCGGCTGAGAAACCTGTCGGTGAATACCGCATCCATGTGGAACAGGAAGTTATCAATTTCCTGATTCCCGAGTGACGATCAATAGAATTGGCGGTGCATACTGAAGTTTCTCTCTATGAGATTAAAAGTGAAAGTCTACTGAAAAATCACTTGAAATGATTAATTTCAGGTGAAAAAACAAAATAATTTGGAAAAAGTTTTGTAATACAATCAAAAATTCGTACTTTTGGGATTGAAATCTAAAACAGCAACAATAATTGAATAATACGAAACCTTAAAATAGGAACTATGAGTTATTTACGATTCGAAAAAGCCGTGATGACAAATCTTCAGGAGAGCCTGCGTCGTGAATTGCTCCGCACAAACCGTTCCGGTGCTTATAGTAGTTCTACGTTGGTAGATTGCAATACGCGCAAGTATCATGGTTTGCTGGTTGTTCCCGTGCCTGAACTCGATGACGAGAACCATGTGCTCTTGTCGTCGTTTGATTGTACGGTGGTGCAGCATGGAGCAGAGTTCAACCTGGGTATCCATAAGTATCAGGGCAACAATTTCAGTCCTAATGGACATAAGTACATCCGTGAGTTCGATGCCAGCTTGGTGCCTACCACCATCTATCGTGTGGGTGGTGTGGTGCTGAAGCGCGAGACTATTTTCCAAGCCTATGAGGACCGTATCCTTATTCGCTACACGTTGGAGGAAGCTCATTCAGCGACTACGCTGCGTTTCCATCCTTTCCTTGCTTTCCGTTCCGTGCGTCAGTTCACCCATGAGAACTCGGTTGCCAGCCGTGAGTACCATGCTGTTGACAATGGTATCAAGACCTGTATGTATGCCGGCTATCCCGACCTCTATATGCAGTTCAATAAAAAGAACGAGTTTATTTTTCAACCTGATTGGTATCGTGGCATAGAGTATCCGAAAGAACAAGAACGTGGTTATGCTTCCAACGAAGATCTCTACGTGCCCGGCTATTTCGAACTGTCCATCAAGAAGGGCGAGAGTATTGTGTTCTCGGCCTCCACGTCACAGATCAAGACTTCGACCTTGAAGAACCTGTTCCAAAAGGAAATTGACGTTCGTCTTCCGCGTGACAACTTCTATCATTGTTTGGTGACGGCTGCTCATCAGTTCCATAACCGTGAGGCCGACGACACACGCTATTTGTTGGCTGGCTATCCTTGGTTCAAATGCCGTGCACGCGACACCTTCATTTCCTTGCCGGGCTTGACCCTCGCCATTGATGAGGATGACTATTTCGAATTGGTGATGAGTACCGCCGAGCGTGGCTTACGTGAATTTATGGAGCAAAAACCATTGAGCGTAAAGATCTACGAGATGGAGCAGCCTGATGTTCCCCTTTGGGCCGTGTGGGCTGTTCAGCAATACGCTAAGTACGTGGGACGCGACAAGTGTATAGAGAAGTATGGCAAATTGGTATTTGACATTGTGAAATATATTGAGCAGGGTGGACATCCCAATTTGCGTCTTGATGATAATGGATTGATTTATTCCTATGGTCGCGATAAGGCTGTTACATGGATGAACTCAACCGTCAATGGCCGTCCGGTGGTGCCACGTTCTGGTTATATCGTGGAGTTCAATGCTTTGTGGTATAACGCCCTGAAGTTCTGCGCCTCTTTGGCTGCCGACCGGAAAGACGAGAAAACTGCCAAGCATCTGGAGACTCTGGCTCTGAAGACCAAGCAGTCGTTCGTCGACACTTTCGTCAACGAATATGGTTATCTGCTCGATTATGTTGATGGCACGATGATGGATTGGAGCGTTCGTCCGAACCAGATTTTTGCCGTGGCTTTCGATTACTCACCGTTGTCACAGCAGCAAATGAAGAGTGTTGTTGATATATGTACGCGCGAACTGCTAACTCCGAAAGGACTGCGATCGCTGTCGCCAAAGAGCGGTGGCTACAATCCGATGTATGTCGGTCCGCAGACACAGCGTGATTACGCTTACCATCAGGGTACGGCTTGGCCCTGGCTGGGTGGCTTCTACATGGAAGCCTGTTTGAAACTCTACAAGCGCACCCGCCTGTCGTTTGTCGAGCGTCAGATGGTGGGTTACGAGGATGAGATCGATTATCATGCCATAGGTACCATCTCGGAACTGTTCGACGGCAATCCGCCCTTCCACGGTCGCGGTGCCATGCTGTTCGCAATGAATGTAGCTGAGATCCTGCGTACGATGAAATTGCTCGAAAAATATTCGTATCAAAAGTAAGGAGGTGAAACTATGAAAGTATTAATGTTTGGATGGGAGTATCCTCCTCATGTGTTTGGCGGACTTGCTACCGCAAACTACGGAATCTCAGAAGGTCTGAAGGCTCAGGGCGACGTTGACACGGTGCTCTGTCTGCCGCATCCCTTTGGCGATGAGAGCCAGCACGCCTGTCGCATTGTGGCTATGAATGCAGTGCCCATTGCCTGGCGTGATGTAAACTATGATTATGTGAAGAGTAGGGTAGGCAATATTATGGCTCCTGAGTACTATTATAAGTGCCGTGAACATATTTATGCCGACTTCAACTATATGCATGTGAATGACCTCGGTTGCATGGAATTTGCCGGTGGCTATCCCAGCAATCTGCACGAGGAAATCAATAACTACTCGATTATTGCCGGTGTCGTGGCTCGCACGGAGGATTTCGATATCATTCACGCCCACGACTGGTTGACTTTCCCTGCCGGTATTCATGCTAAGCAGGTCAGTGGAAAGCCCTTGTGCATCCATGTCCATGCTACCGACTTCGACCGCTCTCGTGGTAAGGTGAATCCCACGGTCTATTCGATAGAGAAAAATGGTATGGACAATGCCGACTGTATCATGTGTGTGTCGGAACTGACGCGTCAGACAGTCATCAACCAGTATCATCAGGATCCACGCAAGTGCTTCACAGTGCACAACGCTGTTTATCCGCTGCCGCAGGCGTATCAGGATATTCCTCGCCCCGATCATACGGGCAAGGAAAAGGTGGTCACTTTCCTTGGGCGTATCACCATGCAGAAAGGTCCTGAATACTTTGTTGAGGCTGCTAACATGGTACTTCACCGTACTCGTAATGTGCGTTTCTGTATGGCTGGCTCGGGCGACATGATGGATGCCATGATCTATCTGGCTGCCGAGCGTGGCATTGCCGACCGCTTTCACTTCCCGGG
The DNA here is from genome assembly GCA_947174835.1 of uncultured Prevotella sp. Taxonomy (GTDB): domain Bacteria; phylum Bacteroidota; class Bacteroidia; order Bacteroidales; family Bacteroidaceae; genus Prevotella. The sequence goes on along the minus strand of CAMWKM010000072.1, from coordinate 4,383 downwards.
CTTCATGCGCGGTAAGCAAGTGTATGAGTGTCTCAAGGCCAGCGATGTCTATGTGATGCCGTCTGTCTCTGAACCGTTCGGCATTTCACCGCTGGAGGCCATGCAGTGCGGAACCCCAACGATCATCTCAAAGCAGTCCGGCTGTGCCGAGATTCTTGACAACTGTATCAAGGTAGATTACTGGGATGTGCAGGCTTTGGCCGACGCTATCTACAGTATCTGCGTCAACGACTCACTCTTCAATTATCTCAAGGATGAGGGTAAGAAAGAAGTTGATCAGATTACCTGGGAGAAGGTGGGTAAATGGATTCGCACCCTGTATCGTCGCACCCTCGGCTGGGAGGAGTAACACATAAATGTTAAACATTAAACAACAAACGTGATATGAAGACAATTTGTTTATATTTCGAGATACATCAGATTATTCATCTGAAACGCTACCGTTTCTTCGACATCGGTACCGACCATTATTATTATGACGACTACGAGAACGAGCGTAGCATCAATGACATTGCCGAGCGCAGTTATATGCCTGCCCTGAACACATTGTTGCAGATGATTCAGGAGAATGGCAAGTATTTCAAGGTGGCTTTCTCGCTTTCGGGCACAGGCATTGAGCAGTTGGAGATGCATGCCCCGCAGGTGTTGGAGAAACTTCAGGAACTGAATGAGACCGGTTGTGTGGAGTTCCTCGCTGAGCCTTACAGCCACGGTTTGTCATCGCTGGCCAACGAGCAGGCTTTTGCTCGCGATATGAAGAAGCAGTGTCAGAAGATTGAAGAGTACTTCGGCAAGAAACCAACGGTAGCCCGCAATTCATCGCTCATCTATAGTGATGACATTGGTGCACAGATCGCCGCTTTGGGCTTCAAGGGTATGCTCACCGAAGGTGCCAAGCATGTGCTCGGTTGGAAGTCGCCTCACTATGTGTACAACTGCAACAGTGCTCCCAATCTGAAGTTATTGCTCCGCGATGTCGAACTCAGTGATGATATTTCGCTGCGTTTCAATAATGCCGAGTGGGAGGGTTATCCTCTCTTTGCCGATGCCTATATCGAGCGTATTGCCCGCTTGCCTGAGGAAGAGCAGATTATCAATATCTTCATGGAACTCTCTGCCTTGGGTATCGCCCAGCCGCTCAGTTCAAATATTCTCGAATTTATCAAGGCACTGCCCGTGTGTGCCAAGGGAAAAGGCATCACTTTCTCTACGCCCACCGAAATCTGTATGAAGGTGAAGAGTGTTGGAGCCGTCAATGTGCCCGATACTCTGTCGTGGGTTGACGAGGAGCGTGACTGCTCATGCTGGCTGGGTAATGCCATGCAGCGCGAGGCTTTCAACAAACTCTACAGCGTGGCCGATCGTTTGCTAATTGCTAATGAACCGCGCATCAATCAGGATTGGGACTATCTGCAGGCCTCCAACAACTTCCGTTTCATGACCACTAAACCTTCTAATGTGGGGTTGGATCGTGGCATCTATAGTGGTCCGTTCGATGCTTTCACCAACTATATGAACATTCTGGGTGATTTCATCAACAGGGTCAACGCTCTCTATCCCGAGGAGATTGACAATGAGCAGTTAAATTCGTTGCTGACCACTATCAAGAATCAAGGCGATGAGATTGAGATGAAGGACAAGGAAATCGTGCGTCTGAAGTCAAAACTCGAAAAAATGGAGCCAGTGGAAAAGAAACCGGCAGAAAAGAAACCGGCAGAGAAGAAATCGACAGCCAAGAAAGCTACTCCGGCGAAGAAGACTCCAGTGAAAAAGGCTGCTGCAAAGAAAGACTAAAAGAAAAACGTATCCTTTTCTACTGCGAGAATACGACAAACTGCAACATTGCTTACGACGCTATAATAGTCAGTCGTAAGCAATGTTTTTATATTGTGAGTGTTGTCATGACTCAATTACAGAAATCTTCATTTCTATGTCATCTACAGGTCTGTCACCTCGTCCGGTCACTGACTCTTGTATCATTTTCACAATGTCGAGTCCCTCTTCAACCTCTCCGAACACAGTATATTGGCCGTCAAGGTGGGGAGTGCCACCGATTGTTGAATATATCTTTTGCTGTTCCTCGCTCAGCCCGGCAAAATCAGCTGCTTGTTTCTCTGCTTCCGCAGCCAACTTGTCTTGCAGTTCCTGCAGCCCGGCACGATTTCTTTCACGGCGCATCTGCATAATCTCGTCTCGATGTTCTGATGCAAGCTGATTGAATATTGTCTGTATCTTCTGCATCTTCAACTGCTTGGAGAATTGGCGAATCTGCCCTTCGTTATAGATTTGTCCCCAGACAATATAAAACTGCGAACCGCTGCTTCTGCGCTCTGGGTTCACCTCGTCACCTTGTCTTGCTGCGGCCAAAGCTCCGCGTTTGTGAATCAGTCCGTCCTTAATCTCTGCTTCCAAAGTGTAATCAGGGCCACCCATGCCAAGCATCTTTCCGGCAGGTGCGCCTTTTGAGTCTGGATCACCGCCTTGAATCATAAAATCTTTAATCACTCGATGGAACAATGTTCCATCATAATAGCCCTCTTTCGCCAACTTTACAAAGTTGTCACGGTGAATGGGAGTCTCGTCGTACAGGCGAACCACGATGTCGCCCAACATTGTCTGTATCTTTATTTTCATTTTTTTGTACTAATTACGGCACAAAATTACTAAAAACTGCCCGAAAACGGGCAAAGGGAAAGTGAAGATGTGTTATTTTAGCAATTTTCTGATAAAAAATAAGTAAATTTGTACCCAATATTGGGAGAATAGTGTATATGATAGATTTTGATTCTAATATTTGACAAACTATAATGGAGCAGACATTTGAAGATAAATTGCATCAAGATTTGCATCAGTTTCTTCTTTCGATGAAGGAAGTGGATGAGCGATTGCCTGAATGTCCCGATGTCGAAGAGAAGTGGGAGGAGATAGCTAAGTCCTATATTCCCGATGGCATCAGGGAGTTCAGCGACTTCCCGTCCGCTTCGCTTGGTTGGATGATGTATATAGGTATGGCTGTTGCGAAGTTCTGGGATGCAGAGTGGGAAATCTATTCGAGAATCAATGACCTTTATGTCTATATGAGAGGTTATGACAGTATGGATGAGTACATTCGTGAAGATGTGTTATTGTTGGAGGGTAGAGACTATGCTGCTCAGGAGAAACTGGTAGGTGAATGTGCTTCCCGTGTTTACAATGCACTTCGGCGCCAAGATGTAGAGCCGGGAACCAAAGAGGCTTTCCATACTTACGTCTCGTGCTTGCACCAACTCTATTTGTTTGGAGTTGCTATGCAGTTAAATCGAATGGGCTATCACATGACTAAGCTGAATTGATGGAAGACCTGAACCTCCGGTATGTCATTCTTGTCTACCTTGCTGTTGTCAGTGTCATCACTTTTTTCGTGTATGGTGTCGACAAGTGGAGAGCAAGGAGAACTCAATGGCGTATCTCTGAAGCTACTTTGTTGGGATTGGCAGTGATTGGTGGCAGTATCGGGGCATGGCTTGGCATGAAAGTCTTTCATCATAAGACTTTGCACAAGAAGTTCAGATATGGTATTCCTTTGATATTGATAGCTCAGATAGTCTTGTTTCTACTGACTTTGTAAAATAAAAGATATTGAATATATGACACCACAAGAAGAGAGAAATCAGAAGTTGGCAGAACGGATCATAAAGAATCTGAACCGCCGTAATATGGAGGCTTTCTATTGTCCTACTGGTGGAGAGGCCGTACAGAAAGTTTCTGAACTCATAGCAGATGGTAGCACTGTGACATGGGGAGGCACCGCTACTGTCCGTGATCTGGGTCTTCCTGACATACTGAAAAACAGGGGGACGCTGAATGTACTTGACCGTGATACTGTGGAGACGCCAGAGGAAAAAGAGCAAATGTATCTCAATGCTTTCACGGCAGATGTCTACCTGACGAGTGCCAATGCTCTATCGGAAGATGGGGTCATCGTGAACATAGACGGAAACGGCAATCGGGTAGCGGCTATCACATGGGGACCGAAAAAGGTTATCTTTGTCATTGGGCTTAACAAGGTGGCTCAAACGGTAGAGGCTGCTTTGATCAGAGCAAGAAGCACTGCATCCCCCATCAATGCACAGCGTTTCGACATCAAGACACCTTGCAGGATTGACGGTATATGCCACAACTGCAATTCGTCTGATAGTATTTGCAGTTACGTTCACTTCCTGAGAAACAGCAGGCATAAAGGCCGCCACATTGTGGTTCTTGTTGGTGAAGATTTGGGATATTAGGTAAGTGAAAAAAATAACGGGATTTCAGAAAATATTCTGCAATCCCGTCTTTTTTTTGTGATCCGCTTGGGGCTCGAACCCAAGACCCCAACATTAAAAGTGTTGTGCTCTACCGACT
>CAMWKM010000071.1 GCA_947174835.1 uncultured Prevotella sp. | reverse complement strand
GTATATTATATTATTATATAATTATAATTATATAATAATATAAATATAGTATATAGAAAGATTGCAAAAAATGGAAACACCTTAATGTCACTTTGTCATTGTCATTTCGTCATTTTCTCCGAATATGACGAGCCGTCAGATCAAGGCCGAGGAAATGACGGCTCGAAGCCCTTGATATGACGGCTCGTTAAAAGAACGACCAGATTTACCGAACAATTTGCCCGAAAACACGAGCAACATTATCGGTGGTGTGCTGCAGCAGAGCTTCCTCAGTGATACCATAGGCCTCAGCCATAAGGCGGACGACATGAACCAAATAGGCACTCTCGTTGCGCTGACCACGCATGGGGACTGGAGCCATATAGGGGGCATCTGTCTCAAGTACCAGCCGGTCAAGGGGAACGGCAGCTGGTAGGACCTTAGGAAGATGACTTTTCTTAAAAGTAAAAACACCGCCAACTCCCAAGACAAAACGCTCAAACCGTAGGAGTTCGGCTGCCTCATGTTCATTGCCCGTAAAACAATGGAACACGCCACCAGGCAACTCGCGGGCGTAAGCCTTGAGAATATGCACCATCTCGTTCTGGGCTTTGCGGCAGTGGATCATCAAGGGAAGGCCTGTCTCGACGGACCACCGGACCTGCACCTCGAAAGCTTCGATTTGCTCACGCTCAAATTCACGGCTCCAATAGAAATCGAGTCCCACCTCGCCGATACATCCCTGCCATTGCCCTCTCTTCAGAAAGGGGAGCAAAGAGTGAACGGCCGACAATTGTTCACGGAAATCAGCATGTACCTCTTCCGGATGAAGACCCGCCATGGGATAGAGATAATCGGGATAGCGACTACAGAGGTCGATGATGCGACGGGAAGAGTGGAGGTCGATGGCGGGAATCAACATGGCTCCCACTCCAGCCTGACGAGCCCTGGCGATGACTTCGTCGCGGTCGGCATCGAACTCCTCACCGTCAAGATGGATGTGCGTATCTACAATCATGGGAGGACGAGTTTACTTCTCGCGATGCATCATATCGCTGATATAGAGGCTGAGCTGTTCCTTGCGGGAAACCGGCACGCTGACCTGCTCCAGAAACTGCTTGCCCTGCTCAAAATAGAAGTTGATTTTCTGTTCGCAAAGTCGACGGATGCCAATCTCATCGTAGAGACGAGTGACGGCAGCCACTTTCTCCTGACGATCGAAAGCCTTGGCGTCAATCCAACGCATCAGTTCGGCACGCTGCTCAGGGTTGGCACGATTGACGGCATTGATGAGCATATAGGTCTTCTTGTTGGAAGTGATATCGCCGCCGACAGCCTTGCCGAAGACATGAGGATCGCCATAGATATCAAGGAGGTCATCCTGCAACTGGAAGGCGAGCCCAATCTTCTCACCAAACTGATAGAGCAGAGAGGCATCGGCAGCAGAGGCACCGCCCAGAATGGCTCCAATCTTCAACGCACAGGCCAACAGGACGCTGGTCTTCAGACGGATCATCTCAATATACTCGTCCTCAGTGACATTGTTACGGGTCTCAAAATCCATATCGTACTGCTGACCCTCACCTATCTCAAGGGCCGTTTCCGTGAAAAGGCTGAGCACCTGAGGCAGATGGGCAGCATCACACTGGGCTATGCGCTGATAGGCTAACACCAGCATGGAATCACCGGAGAGGATGGCCGTATTGGCATCCCACTTCTTGTGCACAGTCTGATGGCCGCGACGCAGGTCGGCATTGTCCATCAGATCATCGTGGAGTAGCGTGTAGTTGTGGTAGGTTTCCAGACCGATGGCAGGCATCAGAATGTCCTCAGGATGCTCCTTGAAGAGGTTGTAGCCGAGTAGCATCAGGACAGGGCGGATGCGCTTGCCACCCAAAGAAAGCACATAGCGGACGGGCTCATAGAGCGACATGGGACGACGGTCATACGGGAGAGCTTCAAGGCCCTCGTTCACGATTTTCAGGATTTCGTCAGATTTCAGCATATCTTCATTTATATTCTAAATACTACAGGAATACAGACCTTGGTACGACAGGGCTTGGCATCCTGAATGCCAGGTGTCCAACGGGGCATCATGCGGAGCACACGGAGCACCTCACGGTCGCACTGCGGGTGGAACGGCTTGACGATATTGACATCAGTAATAGAGCCATCGGTATTTACAATGAACTCTGCCACCACCCTGCCCTGCACCTTCTGCTGTTCAAGGTTTTTGGGATACTTCAGGTTGCGCGTGAGCCACTTCATAAATTCGGTGGCACCACCGGGGAACTGCGGCATATCCTGCACAATACGAAAAGCGACAGCCTCGTCATCAACAGGAGGCGGAGGAGCCAGTTCATCGTCTTTCACCGCCTCCATATCGTTATTGGCATCAGTCTCGACAGGCTCATCGTCGGCCAACGTCTCAGACTGCAACTCCTCATCAACAACCACCAACCGGACGGTAGGTTTTGCTTCAGCCTTAGGCACCAAAGCCAATTCGCTCTCAGGGCGCAATAGTGGTGACAACTCCTCGTCACCGGCAAGCATCTCGAAAAATTCGGAATCGTCCAACGAAACTACGGGTGCGACCGAATACTCCAGTCCCACATACAGACAACACCCTGCGAACACCAGTCCTATCAGGAAACGCTGCAACCATCCCCGGTCCAGGTCTGCCTGCCGGCTCTTCTTAACTTCGAGCATACCGCCTGCAAAGGTAATACTTTTAATTGAAAATTGAGAACAAGACTTGAGTTTTTTTATTTCATAGCAATAAAAGTGGATATTGTACGTTATCTTGTAAGAATGATGAAGAAAGGACTCATCACAACATGGCTTCTGCTGCTTGTGCTCTCGGTGAGGGCTCAGGACAGTCAAGACGTATTTAACTTTCTGCGGTTGCCTGTCAGTGCCCATGTGGCGGCTCTGGGCGGTGACAATATTACTATTGCCGATGACGATGCGACTCTGGTGTTCCACAACCCTGCACTGGCCAATATGGTTAGCGACAAGACGCTCAACCTGAATATGATGACTTATATGCAAGGCTCGGTGACGGCCAGCGCCTCGTTTACCAAGGCTGTTGGAGACAGAGGCACATGGGGTGTGCAGGGACGCTTCATCAACTATGGCGAAATGAAGGAGACTACCGTCAACAACGAGCAGATAGGCACCTTCAATGCTCGCGACGTGGCCCTGAGCGGCACCTTTGCCTATGGACTGGCAGAAAACCTGAATGGCGGCATCACGACCAAGCTGGTTACCTCATATATCGGCAACTACAATGCCATAGGCGTCTGCGTGGATCTGGGACTGAATTACTACAACCCCGACACCGAATGGAGCTTCGGTGCCGTAGCCCGCAACTTGGGTGGTCAGGTCAAAGCCTACGAGGACGACTATGAACGACTGCCACTCGACCTGCAACTGGGTGTCACCAAGCGACTGATAGGTTCGCCCTTGCGTCTGTCTGCCACATTGGTTCGGCTGAACGACTGGCAATATGGTATAGGCAAACATCTCGTAATTGGCGCAGACCTGATGCTTTCTGAACAATTCTATCTGGCCGCGGGCTACAACGGCCTGCGGGCATCGGAGATGAAAATTGTCAGCAGCGAAGAAAAGAGCAGCCACGGTGCAGGCCTCTCATTAGGAGCCGGTATGCAACTGGAACGATTCAAACTGCATGTAGCCTATGCCAAATACCATGTCAGCAGCACTTCACTCGTCATCAATATTTCTTACGCTTTATGAAAAAAATTACCATAGCCATTGACGGTCATTCTTCGTGCGGCAAAAGCACGATGGCCAAAGCCCTCGCTCGCAAAGTGGGCTATATCTATGTAGACACAGGGGCCATGTACCGCTGCGTCACCTTGTTTGCCCTACGTAACAATCTGTTTGCTGCCGACGGCACTATCAACACCCAGACGCTGGAAGCCAAGATGCCAGACATACACATCAGTTTTCAACTGCGCGAAGGAGCCAATCGTCCTGACACCTATCTGAATGGGGAATGTGTGGAGAAGGAAATCCGTTCGATGGAGGTGAGCAATCATGTGAGTCCCATCGCAGCCCTTCCCTTTGTGCGCGAGGCCTTGGTAGCCCAGCAACAGCAGATGGGCAAGGACAAGGGGGTGGTAATGGACGGTCGTGACATCGGCACTACCGTTTTTCCTGATGCAGAACTAAAGATCTTCGTGACAGCCAGTTCAAGGGTACGCGCCCAGCGTCGTTATGACGAACTGCAACAGAAGGGTATGCCTGCCGACTTCGAGGATATCCTAAAAAACGTGGAAGAGCGCGACTATATCGACTCGCATCGTGAAGTCAGCCCACTGCGCAAAGCCGATGATGCCATCCTGCTGGACAACAGCGACATGAGCATCGCAGAACAGGACCAATGGCTGGTGGAGCACTTTGAGCAAGCTGTCAGAGCCTGACAAGCGAAGACCCTCGGATCGACGAAGATCCATCAAGCTGTACGGCATAGACACCTGCGGGGAGATGGCCGACAGAAACAGTGAACACCGTCTGACCGGCATCTATAGCGGTAGCCTTAACAAGGTTGCCGCTTAAATTGTATAGGCGCAAACGCAATGGCTCGGCAGTGGGTTCTGTCAGACGAATGGTCAGAAGGCCATTGGACAGGGTAATGCGTGCACTGGTATGAGTAGTCGATACCGTCTCAATACGGTCAACACCGAGAATGTCAAGTAGACCTCGATAGACATCTATCTCGCCAAAGCCATAATAGTTGTTAGGATAAGAAAGCGAAACATCAGGCAGGCGACTGGTGCGTTGAATGACACCCATCACCTGCTCTGGGGTAAGGTCAGGCTTTGCCTGTAGCCACAAAGCAATAGCCCCTGCCACAGCAGGACAAGCCGATGAGGTGCCAGCATTGGACGTCCACGAATAGGTGCGCCCATTGAAATCGAAAGCATCCACCTCCCACAGAAAATCACCGGATGTCGGATGAGCCTCACGGAAAAAACTACTATAGGAAGAGATAATGTTATTGCCAGGCGCCATCACATCGGGCTTCACACGCCCGTCATAGGTGGGGCCTATCGACGAGAAAGGGATGCGCATTCCAGCCTCACTCTGCCAGTATTTCATCCATTGTTCTTCGCAGTTCTGAATACTATCACGATAGTTTGTGGCACCCACACAGATGACGCAAGGGGCACTGCCGGGTGATAGGATGTTGCACACCATCTCACCGGCATTGAGCGAGGGATTGAGGGCATCGTCTATAAGTGCGCCATTAACCCGCCAAAATTCCACATCGGCATCGTTACCCAAAAGTTCAACAGATATTTTGGGAGACCCTCCAATAGTAGTCTCGCCTGTCAGCATAACGTCGTAGCATATTTCCTCAGAGACATAACACGAGGGATAGGCTTCTATTGACAAATTCGTGAGCGTGAGCAGCGAGTCCTCCTGAGCCAGCACCTGATTAGACGGAACAAGTAGGGTGTCGTTCTTCTCGCCATAGGTCACCATGCGCAGAATAAATTCGGAGGCCGACTTCAACGTAAACATCATCGTTGGACTGCTATTATAAAGGAACGTCCCCATCGCGTCGACCCCACGAGGCTTGCGGAACCATGACTTGAGATAACCGTTATTACCGGCAGCAGAAACCAATATACGCCCCGGTCCCACCAACGAGTTGAGCATCTCGTAATACAATTGGTCATTACCCCAGAAATCCTGTCCGCTACCTTCACTAAATGACAACACACACGGTTTACCTACTTTTTTGGCATAGTCGAACATATACTTAAAACCCAGTGCATCAGTGGCGAAGGTGTACTTGTAATGATCAGCGGAGTCTATATAGACCATATCATCGCTGACGGCATTGGCCACCAGACAGAGATCTGCCTCTGGTGCCATACCCCGATAGGAAGAGTTGTAGCCACTACCAGCGGCAATACCTGCCGTATGTGTGCCATGCGTCATATCCAAGCCATCGCGGGAATGGCCCAGCGACAACAGGACATCACGCCCGACATAGTCACGTCCGACATAAAAGGGGCTACCTACGGTATCGACAGAAAGCATATCCCAAAACTGTTGGATGCGATAGCGGGTCGTGTCAGGCGAGAAGAAAGTGGGATGCGTCAAGTCGAAACCGATGTCCATCAAGCCAACCACAACACCCTGACCAGTATAAGCCTGAGGTAAATTGCGCCCCTCGTAAGCCGGCAGGGCATTGAGAAGAGTACCCATGCGGTCGGTTGTAACGCTATTACCCATGCGGGCTTCCATACGCAGTATGCGGCTATCAAACGAAAGACCCTGCAAACGATCGAGCGGCACAGAGGCAATAAATATCTGACCAACACGAGCCAATTCACGACAACCGTAATCAGAAAGAACCTGTGGAGTGGTAGCTTTAACAAACACGCAAACTTCACCCACCGAACGCTGCTCGACAGAGGAGCGAGAGGAAGCGACCTGCTGACGCACCAACTGCCGCAACAGAGGCGACATCTTATCATAACGCGGACGCTGAGCTCCAAGCATCAATGGCATCAGACACAACACCAACCATATCAGCCGACCAGTCCTTCCCATTGTTCACTGCCTGTTGTTCATCGATATGGCATCGCGACACTGTTCCATCAGCCACTTAGGCGTAGAGGTAGCACCGCAGATACCAACGGTCTTCACATCCTGAAGCCATTCTGCTTGTATTTCCTCGGGACCCTCGATGAGATGAGTATTGGGATTCACACGCAGACACTCATTGTAGAGCACCTTGCCATTGCTGCTCTTACGGCCACAGACAAAAAGAATCAAGTCGTGGCGGGTGGCAAACTGTGAGATATTAGGCATACGGTTGGCCACAGAGCGACAGATGGTGTCGAAACTCTGAAAATGGGCTTCCGGCGACATGTGATGCTGGATATAGTCAATGATACGATGGAACTCATCAAGCGACTTCGTGGTCTGGCTATACAGGTATATATCACGCGAGAAATCCAGCTTCTTCACTTCATCGAAATTCTCAATAACAATGGCATTCGACTGTGTCTGTCCGACCAGTCCCAGTACCTCAGCATGGCCTTTCTTACCAAAAATAACAATCTGGCCATCACCTGCTTCATACTGTTTCTTAATGCGCTTCTGTAACTGCAACACCACAGGACAGGTGGCATCGATAATCTCAATGCCATTGCGACGAGCCAACTCATAAGTCTCGGGAGGCTCACCATGAGCACGAAGAAGCACCTTGACATTGTGAAGCCGACGCATCTCATCGTGATTGATGGTGATAAGTCCCATCTGACGCAGACGCTCACACTCCATGCCGTTGTGGACGATATCCCCCAAACAATAGAGTGTATTGCCTTCGGCCAATTTCTCCTCAGCCTTTTTTATAGCCGTGGTCACACCAAAGCAAAATCCACTGCCATTGTCTATTTCTATCTGCATCACTTCTTACTGGTTAGTTGAGCATAGTAAAGATCAAGCAGACCGCCTGCAGCCACAAAGCTGGTCTGACGACCCTCCAATACAGTCTGTTCGGCAGCCTTCAACTGCTCATGGACAAGCGGATTGTTATAGAAGTTGAGTCTCAACTGCTCGTTGATGGTCTCATACATCCAATATTTGGACTGCTCGTTGCGACGATAGTCAAAATAACCGTTAGCCTTAACGAAATCGAAATACTGGTAGATCATATCCCACACTTCCTTGACACCCGTGCCATAGAATCCACTATAGCAGAGTACCTTGGGCGTCCATCCACTCTCGGGCATCGGAAAGAAATGGAGGGCATTGCGAAAATTAGCGGCAGCCATTTGACAGCGGTCCACATTGTCACCATCACACTTATTGATGACGATGCCATCCGAAATTTCCATAATACCACGCTTAATACCCTGCAACTCGTCGCCCGTGCCAGCCAACTGGATAAGCAGGAAGAAGTCAACCATTGAGTGACAGGCAGTCTCACTTTGCCCCACCCCCACAGTCTCTACAAATATTTTATCGAAGCCTGCTGCTTCGCAAAGTATGATGGTCTCACGTGTCTTGCGAGCCACGCCGCCCAAAGAGCCTGCCGATGGGCTGGGACGGATAAATGAATCAGGATGGACAGACAGTTTTTCCATACGCGTCTTATCACCCAGAATACTACCCTTGGTACGCTCACTGCTGGGGTCAATGGCCAAAACTGCCAAACGACCACCCTTTTCCTTGAGCAGATGGATGCCAAACTCATCGATGGATGTCGACTTACCTGCACCGGGCACACCACTGATACCGATGCGCACCGAATGTCCACTATAGGGCAGACACTTGTCAATGACCTCCTGAGCCCGATGCTGGTGTTCTGGTTTCACACTCTCGACCAGCGTCACAGCCTGCGAAAGGATGGTGATATCGCCCTTGACAATACCCTCAACCATCTCGCTGACGGTCAGTTCACGACGACGAAACCTGTTGCGTTTCAGGTAAGGATTGATGATGGAGGGCTGCTCCACCCCACTATTTACCTGCAAACCTGCATATTCCAAACTATTCTCTGGATGTTCCATATCTCTGTTGTTTGCTGTTTCTATTAGCTATTTCACGCCAATCTTGACAATCACCTTAGCATGGTCGGGGTCATTGGTAATCATCAACACACGCGGACGCTGACGAGCCTTGAGAAGGGCATTACGGTCGGCAATGGCCACCCTGAGTTTAGCCGATTGCTGCGGCAGCACCTCCCGCTTGTCAAGACTTACCTTCAGACCGGGCGTAAACATCTGCAGTGCTGAAATCTCCACCGGCAGACGACCAACATTGGTCAGCGTGATAACATCCTGCTTCTTCATTTTGCCACCGATGATTCCCAGCGTAAGGGAATCGGCAGAGAACTGCAGACGAGGAGCATATTGCTTATCCATCTCCTGCGCATTTGGCACCATTACCACAGAAACAGGCACCTCAATATCGCTGCCCACCTTCTCACCCAACTGAGAAGCCAGGTAGATGGTAGTCTGAGTAAGTCCGAAGTTATGAATATTCTCCGAATTGAGCGTCAGCGTGATCTTGCCGCTACGACCAGGTTCCAACGTCTTAGGCTCAGCACAAGCTGCGAGATAGGAAGGAAGGTGGAGCACATTGGGCGTCATTGTCGTTGCACCATTATTCAAGACACCGATGACCATCTGCGGACAGTCCCCCTTCTTCACATCGTCAAACTCCACATTGTCTATGTCGGCCAGCAGATCGCCAAAGGCATAGGGGAACGTCTTCGAGTAGTCTTGATATTCCGTCAACACCACACCCTCCATCGTCAGATAGAACGGTGTCTTTGAACCATGAGTATAGACAGCCGCCTGCTTACTGAAATGTCCCAACATCTGGGCATCGTAGGTCATGGTGATAGTAAACGTCTCACCTGTGCCAATGCTCTTGTGAGGGAAGTCAACCTTCGTACAGCCACAATCAGGCTTTACGTCTTCAATAGTCAGATGGCGTGAGCCTTTGTTTTTCAGTTCGAAAGTAGCGGTGACAAGCATCTGATAGCCCGTCTTGCCGACATTAACGACAGGTTTGTTGACCGATAGTTTCTGTGCCATCGTCCCAAGGACAGCCAGGCACAATGCTGTTGTTATAATGATTTTTTTTCTCATTTTACATGGATTGTTATTGAGGGAGCCACACCTCGGAACTCAGGACTATAGGCACAACTGGCAGTGCAGGTTCCTGTCTCGTAGGTGCCGGCACGGTCAATATAGTATTCTGTCTCTATGATATGGCGACCTTTCGGTAGGATGTCGAAGTAATAATTGGTTGAGCAGTCCTTCGGTGCACAGTAGTACCCCCTATGATAACCACTCAGCTGATCGACTGGCTCCATGCAGGCAGCACGCTTGTCGACAACCTGCACAAAGTCGTAATCACGATCAGCCTTAATAGTCAGACGCACTTTGACGCGGGAGCCGACAGTCAAGTGATCAGCATCACTTGAGGGAAGGATCTCTCGCTTCACCGTAAGACCACTGGCCTGAGCCTTAACATCACCGGTATGCTGCATGAATTGCATATAGACAGCACCCCACGATGTGCCTTCGGAAGTTTTCTCTGCCGTAAAAGTCTGTTTGCCCTCACCCGACAGCGTAGTCTTCACATAACCGATGCCGGCGGTAGCATCGGAGGTAGGCAGTTCCTCACCGTCAACCTTCAACACGCTCTTCGGCTGGGCAGCCAATGCCTGACTGTTGCCATTGAGGAACGCATAGATGGCATCGACGCTATTGATCGGTGTATCCCATGACTGATTACGTTTCTCCTGCAACAGCCAGCGTTGCATCTCACTGATGGTCTGGGTGTCCTCAGGTGTCAGTCGCTTGATGGCTTCGATAGCAGCCACCTGCGTAGGGATGCGGAAATTGCGCCATGAATAGAGAGCACGCGGTGTATCGTAGTAGCGTCCCATATCCTCCTTATAGACCGTATATTCTTTCAGGCTTTTTACATAAGTCATGTCGTTCAGCACGATAGCCGACATAGCCTTATCGTAGATACTCTGCTTGCGTATCTCCTTCTTCAGCAGTTTGATGAGATAAGCATTGGCAGCCTGCACCCGGCCAGACAGTTCACGGCCATCAAGTGTGCAGATGTAGAGCCACTGCAAAGCCATGTGACTGGGGAAAGTGGCGGGCCATCCCTTCTTTTCGGCCTTCTTCATCTGGTCAACCATATCAACAATCTCGTTGCCCATGAAGCCGAAAGCCTTGTCAAGCATCTGCCGGTGAGCGACTGTCCGCGAGTCGTTGACGGTAATCATCTGATTAAGACGCACCAGCATCTCGCTAACCTCAACGGTCATATACATAGAGCCCGGCATATCGGGCCACCAACTCCAGGAGCCATTGCTTTGCTGAAGAGCCTGCATACGCTCAATAGCCGACGCCAGACGCTGGTCTGTCAGGTTCTCATCAAAGAAGTCAGCCAAGCGTTCCTTCTGTTCCTGCTCACGATTGGCATCCATCACCCACGGTGTTTCACTGATCACCAAATCCTTGAGTTCCTGATTTTTCTGTAGGCTACTCATCAGCGAAGTCTCGTTGCCGCTCTCACGGCTCCACGCTTCAAACACGCTCTTCACCTTAGGATTTTGTTGAACAATATGTCGACCAATGGAATTGGCATAGTAGGATGCAGCCTGACAAATGGCACAATTGTCATAAGGATGCCCAACAGCAGGCAATGCCTGAATCATCAGCCAGGCGGGATTGTTGGTGTATTCGACAGTCAACTGTGGACGACTGATGTCCGACGGTGTCAAGGCAACCAAGTCTATCTCCTTTGTGCCGGGCTCGGTCTGTGTGAAAGGAACGGTCAGCGTGACAAGTTCATCATTAGGCAATACAGGCAGATAATGCTGTTCACCATCGCTGAAGCCTTCGCCACTGACCATCAGTTTGGCAATAAGCAAACTGGGCGTCTGCTCCGTGCTAACATAGTGGAAGGATATGGCAAACGTAGAATCGGCAGCCACCTCTAAAGGCTGTTCATCAGCATAGACCACCTTCTCGGTTTCGGGATCAATCAGTTCCATACGAACCGTGCCATTGACGGTCTTCTCACCAGTATTGAAAACACGGGCAGAGATAGCAGCCTGATCGCCCACACGGATGAAACGAGGCACATTAGGCTGAATCATCACATTCTTTTTAGCCACGACCTCATCGGTCAGCGAACCATACATCATGTCGGTAGTATGGGCGATGCCCATGAAACGCCAAGTGGTAAGGCTCTCCGGCAACGTGAACTTCAAGACAACCCTACCCTCATCGTCGGTAGCCAACTGAGGATAGAAGAAAGCTGTCTCCTGCAGGTTTTCACGCATCTGAACTTGCGAGGCCTTCGATTGCAGCCCCATGCCACCATCTTCCTCGGTTTCAGCAGCCTCCACCTCATCAAAAGCTACCTCTTCGGTGGTCTGTTTGGCACTTTCCAAGAGAGCAGGTGCCATAAACATCTGACTGTCATCATCGTAGTCCACAGCTCCTATAGCCACATCTGTCGTGCCCGTAGCCATAGCCTTCGTACCTCTAATCATCATCTTACGATGGGCAAAGTTCGTCATAAATCTCTCCTCCGGATAAATCTCATGGTCGAAATGACTAAACTCCAATTGGGGAACATTCAGGTGGTCAGCCCTTTTTGAGTGAAAACCGTACAATTTGCCCCACGTGGAGAAGCGCCACATCGTGTTGGCAATGGGCAACCATTGATATGGCACCAACGACCACTCATGAGCAGTCAACAGATCAAGGCTCTTATCATAAAGCGTAGCCATCAACTGAGCCTTGGCGGGTTTACCTGCGGGATCAAGGATGCTCAGCGTCCATTCCTCCTTCTGGCCGGGTGTCAGACGGTTACGGAAGGTCTGCCATTGCATCTTCAGTTGCATATCCGGCAATGGTCGGCGAATAGTGGTCTCATGAGTATAAGCCTTACCTTCCTTCACCCAGGCAAAGGTGAGCAACAGGCCATTGCCATACTCCTCCTTATAAGTCAGTTTGCGGTTTATCAACTCGTTTGACTTATCCACGGATCCGCTTTCTATGACAGTGTTGCCGGCAATCATCGTATAGACAATATGTACATCCTTAGCAGACGATCCTACCTGCACCGTGACGGGCTTTCCATCGTTGGGGAACTGGCTTTCGGAAACGAAAAACCAATCGTCGGTTTCGACAGCCGGTCGCCGGTCGTCCAAGGAGAATACGGTAAACGTGTGCTTCGCGGTATCAACGTCACAGATAGCCTCTACCGTATGAAGGCCGCTCTTCAGTTGAACAGCGGGGACGGTCACTTGAGTATCGGTACGACCAACCTGCCAGGCACCGTTGTCGAAACGGTAACGCACCGAGGCATCAAGACTGACACCTGCCGCATTACGCTGGCAGAAGCTGACACTGCCACCCTTTTCTGCCTGTATCTTTTCAGGAGCATCAATGCTGAAGGCCGTCTTGCGATTACCTAAAGGAACCATGAGTTCAACTTGCTGGGTCTCACCAGCCTGATCTGTGACATCAGCCATAACGACGAAGTTGTAGAACATCGGATAGCGTGTCTTAGGCATCGTCAGCGTCAAAGGCACCGTAAAGTTACCGTTACCGTCGGTCACCGTCTCACCGGTGGCCAACTGTTCATCGTCGCTGACCTCATCAACGTAGCCCTGATTTCTGTAGTGGGAATAGGGCAACCACCAGAACGACCTGCGGCGCTCCACCCTATACTTCACACGGGCACCCTGCACGGGGACACCGGCAAAGGAGCGTGCCGTGCCTTTCACCTGCAACGTATCGCCATCAGCATAGTTCTCTTTCACGGCAGGCATCTCCACCTCGAAAGTAGGACGCTTGTATTCTTCCACACGGAAATACTGCCACGTGCCATCAACCTCTATACTGAAACGTCCGGTCAAGCCTTGACGCGGCAAGGTGAAATCAGCGGCACAGACACCATAATCATCCGTGACGACTTGTTGCTCGCTCACCACCTCACGGTTAGCATCGCGCAGGCGCATCATCACTTTCTTGCCGGCAATGGTCTCATTCTGATAACCATGCTTCGTGACATAGAAGATAGCGGCAGCATGAACGGTCTGTCCGGGACGATAGATAGCGCGGTCTGTATAGACATGAGTTTTGTTCACGTCGTGCTCGTTCTCATACATTGAGAAGTTGCCATAAGATGAATACGACGGACAGGCCTTGTCGGTACCAGTAGTGACAAACAGTTTTCTCAGATTGATACCCCTGGTATTGTATTCACACTCGCCTTTCTCGTCGGAAGTCAATGTGACGGTCTGCTCGCCCTTGCCACTTTTGTAGTAAATCATCTTCAGGTGGGCACCCTTGACAGGCTGGCCATCAGTAGCATTGACCACCACAAAGCGCATCCGGTCATTGGGCAGTTTCTGAGAGAGCATACGCAGATTGCTTACATAGTAAAAAACATTTGACACCTGCGTGCCGATATTGGTTTCGTAAGTCACCAGATAGATGCCCGTAGGCAGTCCGCTGAGCGTCAGCGAATCCTTATAGTATTCCCAAGGTTGCTTACCCTGATAAGTGCGAGTCTGTGCAAATTCGGGCAGTTCGGTCATCAACGTCTGTATTTTCTTGTAGTCCTTTGCAACGTAAGGTGACAGAGAAGCCACTTCAGAGGCTCCCGCATTGATGCGATAGACATGCATCTTCAGCCGATTGATACCCTTCATATAGAGTTCAACCTTTTGAGACTTGCCGGGAATGGTGACACGCTCTTCGGCTGATGTCCTCAGAAAAGCCTCTGCCAGACCGTTGCGATCGTTACGCAATTCGTTCATACGCGGCCACGAACCAAACTGATCCAAGACTCTACACAAATAATCCCATCTCTGCTGATCGGTAACATTGGTCATACGGCTCATAAAGTCATATCGCCTAATTACGACCTCGCCCACTTCTGGCAGATCTGCATACTGATTGATCAACGAGTCGAGTCGCTGCAAATAAGGAGAGTTGTCATACGGTTCCACCTCATCGGGAAAAGCCTGTCGGAGCACCCACAGACTACTCATCAGCATCGCCTTGCGATTCTGTCCCTGCTGCTGATAGTAGTCACGCAGGATATCATAACGACGGGTCTCATAGGCAATGACGCTCAGCAGATCGTCGTCGTAGATCTTACTATCCTTACCAAGGATGATGGCCGGCGTAAAAGCCTCAGCCTTAGTCCGAGCCAACAGGTCAGGATTGGCCAGCGCCTTATCGTAATAGCGGCACGCCAAGCCGATCGACTCCTCGCCTAACAATGAACTATTATGCTCATAGATATAGCCTAACACAGCATCGTAGACGGCACGCAACGCCTCGTTCTTGACCTGTTGCTCACGCTGTACCAGACGTTCCACTGCCGGACGCAACGAATCGTTCGACACACAACACATCACAGAGGCCTCAGCCAGTTCTGCCTTCAACAACTGACCATACGCCTGCTCCTTCTCTGCCTTCTTGGCAATCTTCCTGAGCACCTCCATTCCCGTCTGTGGTAAGTCCTTAACCTGGGCTCTCTCCACCTGCTTCCACAACTCACTATAAGTCTGTCCAAACATAGTTATCGGCATTAAGAATGCAAGGGCCAAGCCCAGAAATATTTTTTTCATACGCACAAATACATAATTTTTACCGCAAAGATACAAAATAAATCCCATTTTTCGCCTCTTCCATATTTGAAAATAGGAAAGTTTAACGGATTTAAAGAGTTACGCAGCTAAAAAAACAACCATAATAAAGTTCTAAAATCCAAATAGAATAATGTCCATTTTTCTTACATATATCAAATACTTTTCGTACCTTTGAACCTGCAAATCTACATTATTCAAGCATCCTGCTTTCTTGATGTCAATACCATAGATGCGATAGAATACATCTATCACAGGTTGTCCACCATTAATACTTATAGGGTTACAGTTCTTAACGTATTTTGTTGTAATTCCGGATCTTGTCTAAAGATACAAAATAAAAAAACATTTTTCTAAGAAAAAATATTGTTTTATAACGTCATAACGTCACTTTTTGGCATATATCATTGAATATTAGTTGTTTACAAAGTGACGTTATGTGTTTGAAACGTCACTAAACATCACTAAACGTCACTTTTTGGGGGATATAATGCTCCCTGGAAGCCTAATTGAGGCAGTCAGTTGGGGCGTGTATCTCCTATGTTTCACATAGGTAAGTATGGTGTTTATGCAAGATAAACACCATGTTTTTATAGAATAAACACTATCTTTACTGAATGTAACACGTTGTTTTTCAGATACTAAGCATAAAAAGAACACTCTTGTATAATAGGATTATACGAAAGTGACGTTATAAAATAAACGTCACTCATATAACGTCACTCGA
>CAMWKM010000070.1 GCA_947174835.1 uncultured Prevotella sp. | reverse complement strand
GACAACGACGACATAGAGAGTTTGCTAAGAGTTTTGGTTAGTGATAAGAGATATAAAGCTATTGATATCTTTGATAATTTCTGGATACATAATAATGTCTTATTAGACATAAATCATTTACTATTCAATATATGCGTTGAAACGAAAAATTTTGATGCTCTAAAAGAAATGGAGATTGAAATTAGGTGGCGTTATTGTTCTGGAGTAGATGACATTGCCCAGTCTAAATTTATTAAGAAATATTATAATGAAGATTATTTAGGTAAAGAGATGATGGAATATATTCATAATAATATTATTTTTCCAAGTTCTTTCTAAAATCTATACTCTATTTGATTCTTTTTGAATATTGGAAATAAGGAAAAAGGTAATCCATCATTGTCATCATTTGTTACTTCTATTCCCTCTGAACGTGCATTTTCCCTTTCCGCACGTTCGTTTTTCTCACGCTCCCATTCCTCGTGCATCCTTTTTTCCTTTTCATCCCAAAATTCCTTTCCTAGACTTTTTACTATCATATTATACCATACTTTAGGCACATCTTGCAACGCTAAATTCATATTTCTGTAATCATCCCATTCCTTATTTTCATCTGCATATTCTAAAAAATAGTCAAATTCATCGTGCTGCCAGCTATAAATAAGATTGTCTAAATGCCTTAACAGTTCTTTTCTTTTTTTTACTGAAGAATTCGTTCCCCTAAATTCAAAGTCAATAAAATTGACAATGTCTTCTAGTGCTTTATTGTTCATTATAAAAATTTTTAGTTAAATTATTATTTTTCCGGTTTTTCTAAACCGCTTTTCAGTGTCATTTTCAAATCCATTTTGAATTTTACTTACATCGAATATATTTGTCATATTACTTATATTTGTGTATATTAATTAATAATACAAAAATATATAAAAATAACGTTAACACCAAAGTTTTTGAGAAACTTTTTTCATTGATCGTTATAAAAGGTATTTAACCTACATTCTTGTTAAGACATCTTTTTTTAAAAATACAATATTTTTCTTGCAGATTCACAAAAATCTTGTAATTTTGCCATTGTTTACGACTAAAAATAAGAACAAGAATTAAGAACAAGTAACTGGAAATGCCGATAAATAAAGGAAACGTCAGAATTGTCCAGATTCTAAGTAGCAGATAATTTCGCTAAACGCCCTGTCCTCAACACCCCTAAGAATGTTTTGGACGGTGCAAAGATAGTAAAAAGTTAGAATATTCAGCATCATTTCTTCAAAAAAATTTCCAAACTTTTTTCGATTTCTAACGTCACCTCGTCACTTTCTTTGTAAAGTACTGAATATAAGACGGTTCGGAGTGACGTTAAAAATCGATTTTTTTCTAAAAAAAAAGAAAGTTGCCTGATTTCCCCATGAAAGTTGCCTGATTTCTATGAGACTTTAGGCAACTTTCTAAAAATAAGAGAAACTTATCCCGAACTGACATAGCACCTGTTCGAATACCGTCCGCGGGTAGTCGTGAGATAATTTTCGACTTTTTGGTAAAACTTTATTAAATATTCGCCCAAAAGTGGACGCGTCTGTAAATAAATACTTATCTTTGCAGTAGAATGGCGATAAAATTTACGATAAAGAAAAAAGATGAAGAGACAGATGAACGTACTGTTGGTGCAGAGGAGTTCATCCACCGCGTCATATCAATGAAAGAACGAGAGATAGAGAAAGTAAAAGAAATACCAAATACGGAGATAAAGAAATGACACGACAAGAACTTATACAACAAATCAAGCAGAAGAAGAGTTTTCTCTGTGTAGGACTTGATGCCGACCCCAAGAAGATGCCCAAGTGTGTGTTTGACCTGCATGATCCCATCTTCGAGTTCAACAAAGCCATTATTGATGCTACTGCTCCCTACTGCGTGGCCTATAAGCCCAATCTGGCTTTTTATGAGGCATACGGCCTGAAAGGCATGGAGGCTTTTGTCAAGACGTGCGACTATCTGAAGGAGAAGTACCCTCATCACCTGATTATTGCGGATGCAAAACGCGGCGATATAGGTAACACCAGTCAGATGTATGCCCGCACCTTTTTTGAGGAATACGACATTGACGCACTGACCGTGGCTCCCTATATGGGTGAGGATTCTGTCACCCCCTTCCTGCAATACGAAGGCAAATGGGTCATCCTGTTGGCACTGACCTCTAATAAAGGCTCGCACGATTTCCAACTGATAGAGGATGCGAATGGCGAACGCCTGTTTGAAAAGGTCTTGAAAAAAAGCCAACAATGGGGAACATCAGAAAACATGATGTACGTTGTAGGTGCTACTCAGGGACAGATGTTTGAGGATATTCGCTGTGTGGCTCCCGACCACTTCCTGCTGGTACCCGGCGTGGGTGCCCAGGGTGGTTCGCTTCAGGAAGTATGCAAATACGGAATGACCAAGGACTGCGGACTGCTGGTCAACTCATCGCGTGGCATCATCTATGCCTGCAATGACGACCACTTTGCAGAGATGGCAGGCAACAAGGCGCGTGAACTGCAACAGGAAATGGCCATAGAACTGGAACGGGCAGGTATATAAGCCTATACCATCATCATATCGCTGATGATCATATCGCTGACAAAAAGCCCTTCACGGGTTAGTCGGATATGGTCATCAGCCATTTTTAACAGGCCGGCTTCTATATAAGGCCTGGCCTGACCAAGGCAATAATCCCGACGAACGGCCGTAAGAGAAGAAAGTGCCAATCCCTCACAGGTGCGAAGAGCCGTCATCACCATTTCGTTATATTGTGTGTTGGCATCCAGTTCTTCACATTCCACACAGAGCCGTCCCGACTCAACACCTTCTATATACTGACGAACGTCGGCTACATTCGACTGACGGCTGCAACCATCAAAGGAATGAGCAGCGGCCCCCAGCCCCAAATAGGGCGTCTGATTCCAATAGCCGCTATTATGACGGGAACGGTAATCAGGACGCGCAAAATTACTAATCTCGTAATGCTCATAACCAGCCTGTGCAAGCCGATCTATCAAATCGTAGTACATCTGCCGCGACAATTCCTCGTCAATTTCCCTGACCTGACCTTTCTGTAGCCATCGGCCAAGCAAGGTGCCCTCCTCATATTGCAATGCGTAGGCTGATAGATGTTCTACTTCTAAGCTCAATGCAGCATCTATATCCTCGTGCCATTGCCGGAGAGTTTCTTCGGGAAAGCCATAAATCAGATCAATACTGATGTTTTGAATATCAATGCCACGCAGTCGCTCAACAGCCGCAATCACCTGTCCTGCTGTGTGGCGACGATGCAGAAAACGCAGACGCTGATCACTGAAAGTCTGCGCTCCCATGCTAACCCGATTGACGGGAAGTGTCGCCAGTCCCTGCACAAACTCGTCGGTCACATCGTCAGGATTACACTCAAGCGTCACTTCATCCGCTCCGACTGCTATCGTCTCCAGCAACTGCTGAAGTTGGGGAACCGTCAACTGAGAGGGTGTGCCTCCACCTATATATAAGGTGCGCACGCGTTCATTTAAGTATTGATGACGCATCTGATACTCCCGAGACACGGCATCCACATACCGCTGACGCCATTCCAGCCCTGTCGTGGAATAAAAATCACAATAGACACAACGGCTTTTACAAAAGGGTATATGTATATAAACTCCTGCCATAATGAGTGCAAAAATACTAATTTTGTTTAATATTTGAAAGATTTCCTTGGGATTTCGCAAAAAAATGACTAACTTCGGGCCGTCTTTCGAAATTCTATAACCTAAAATTATAAATGTCATGAAGATTTATCAGACTAACGAGATTAAAAACATTGCACTGATTGGCAGTGCAGGTAGCGGCAAGACCACTCTTGCCGAAGCTATGGTTTACGAGGCAGGCATCATCAAGCGCCGTGGAACCGTAGAGGGTAAAAATACCATGAGCGACTACTTCCCCGTGGAACAGGAATATGGCTATTCCGTCTTCTCAACTGTCTTCCATGTAGAATGGAACAACAAAAAACTGAACATCATTGACTGCCCGGGCAGTGATGACTTCGTGGGTGGAGCCATCACAGCACTGAACGTGACCGATCAGGCCGTTATTTTAGTCAATGGCCAGTATGGGCCTGAGGTCGGCACGATGAATGCTTTCCGCAATACCGAGAAACTACAGAAGCCTGTTATCTTCCTGGTAAATCAGCTGGATCGCGACAACTGCGACTTTGAACAGATTCTGTCTCAACTGCAGGAGATCTATGGTCCGAAATGCGTACCCGTGCAGTATCCCATCGCTACAGGTGCCGGTTTCAATGCCGTCATCGATGTGCTGCTGATGAAAAAATATTCATGGAAGCCGGAAGGCGGTGCTCCCATCATTGAAGACATCCCGGCCGACCAGATGGAGAGAGCCAAAGAAATGCATGCAGCATTGGTTGAGGCTGCAGCCGCCAACGACGATACCCTGATGGAAAAGTTCTTCGAGGAAGAACGTCTTACGGAAGACGAGATGCGTGAAGGCATCCGTAAAGGTCTGGTTACCCGCAGCATCTTCCCCATCTTCTGTGTCTGCTCTGGTAAAGACATGGGCGTTCGCCGCCTGATGGAGTTCTTAGGCAATGTGGTTCCGTTCGTCAGCGATATGCCTGTCATCAAGAATATCGCAGGTAAAGACGTTGCCGCTGACTCCAGTGCTCCCACATCGCTCTATTTCTTCAAGACCGGTATTGAGCCCCACATTGGCGAAGTGTCTTACTTCAAGGTGATGAGCGGATCCGTGAAGAGTGGCGACGACCTGACTAACATTGACCGTGGTTCAAAGGAGCGCATCGGCACGCTCTATTCGCCTGCTGGTGCCAACCGTGTGCAGGTAGACCTGCTGAACGCTGGCGATATTGGTTGTACCGTCAAACTGAAGGATGTAAAAACAGGTAATACCCTGAATGGCAAAGATGCAGAGAACCGTTTCGATTTCATTAAATATCCCAACTCTAAGTTCTCGCGTGCCATCAAGGCTGTCAACGAGAGTGAGACAGAAAAGATGATGGCCGCTCTGAACAAGATGCGTCAGGAAGACCCGACATGGGTGGTGGAGCAGTCGAAGGAGTTGCGCCAGATTATCGTCCACGGACAGGGCGAATTTCACCTGCGCACGCTAAAGTGGCGTATGGAAAACAACGAGAAGATTCAGGTGGAATACACGGAACCAAAGATTCCTTATCGCGAGACCATCTCAAAAATGGCCCGTGCCGACTATCGTCATAAGAAACAATCGGGCGGTTCCGGTCAGTTCGGTGAGGTACATCTCATCATTGAGCCTTATACCGAGGGTATGGAGGATCCCGTGAGCTTCACCATTAATGGGCAAGAGTTCAAGATGAATATCAAGGGCAAGGAAGAAATTGACCTTGAATGGGGTGGCAAACTCGTCTTCATCAATAGCGTTGTAGGTGGTGCTATCGACCTGCGCTTCATGCCTGCCATTCTGAAAGGTATCATGCAACGCATGGAACAGGGTCCGTTGACTGGATCGTATGCCCGCGATGTGCGCGTCATCGTCTACGATGGTAAGATGCACCCCGTTGACTCCAACGAATTGTCATTCATGCTGGCCGCCCGTAACGCCTTCTCAGCAGCTTTCCGTGAGGCTGGCCCCAAAGTGCTGGAGCCAATCTATGATCTGGAGGTTCTCGTACCCGCCGACTATATGGGCGATGTGATGAGCGACCTGCAGGGCCGTCGTGCCATCATCATGGGTATGGACTCTGAGGCAGGATATCAGAAACTGAACGCCAAGATTCCTTTGAAGGAACTCAGCAGTTATTCTATCGCACTGAGTTCTCTCACCGGTGGCCGTGCATCGTTCAGCACCAAGTTCGCAAGCTATGAACTGGTACCGAACGACATCCAGCAGGCTCTGATCAAGGAACACGAAACAGAGATGAAGGACGAAGACTAAACTCTCTGTAAAAAACAAATGAAAGGTGGCCTCATACGCCACCTTTCTCTACAAATAGAAAACACCAGCAGTATGAACGACACCAAAATTATCAATGACCCAGTCTTTGGCTTCATCAAGATTCCCCGTGGTCTGCTTTACGACATCGTCAAACATCCTCTGTTCCAAAGGCTCAACCGCATCAACCAGTTAGGATTAGCGTCAGTTGTCTATCCGGGTGCCCGCCATACGCGTTTCCAGCACTCACTGGGTGCTTTCCACTTGATGAGCGAAGCAATCCTTTCCCTTCAACAAAAAGGGCACTTCATCTTCGACTCCGAAGCGGAGGCCGTTCAAGCAGCCATCCTCATGCACGATATCGGTCACGGCCCATTCTCTCATGTGCTGGAAAACACGCTCATCAGCGGTATCTCGCATGAAGACATCTCACTGCTGATGATGGAACAAATCAACCATGACCTCGGTGGCCGACTGAACTTAGCCATAGCCATATTCAAAGATGAGTACCCAAAACGCTTCCTACATCAACTGATTAGTTCACAACTGGATATGGACAGGCTCGACTACCTACGACGCGACTCCTTCTTCACCGGTGTAACTGAGGGAAATATCGGTTCTGCCCGCATCATCAAAATGCTTAACGTGGTTGACGACCGCTTAGTCGTTGAACACAAAGGTATTTATTCGCTGGAGAATTATCTGACGACCCGTCGACTAATGTACTGGCAGGTCTACCTGCATAAAACGGCAGTAGCCTACGAAAAGGTGCTGGTCAATATGCTCACAAGGGCGAAAGACCTGTCTAAACAGGGACGAGAGGTATTCGCATCCCCTGCCCTGTCCTACTTCATTCACAACGATGTCGATGCCAAATGGTTCACCCTTCACCCAGAAGCACTGCAAATGTATGAGGAACTTGACGATTCCGACATCTGGAGTGCCATGAAAGCCTGGAAACATTCTGATGACAAGATTCTCGCCACACTCGCCACAGATATGCTGGATAGACGCATCTTTAAAGTTGAGGTTCACGATGAACCGATCTCACAGGAATATATCGATGAAATCAAACGGCAGATTGCGGAAAAGACAGGCATAGATTTAGAGGATGCCCACTATCTGATGAGCCTCAATACGATTCAGAAAGATATGTATTCCATTGATGACGACTCCATTGATGTTTTATACAAGGATGGCACAATAAAAGACATAGCAGAAGCCTCAGAACTACTCAATGTGGCTCTTCTTTCTAAAAAAATACGAAAATATTACTTCTGTTATCAGCGATTTAAATAAAAATGCGTATCTTTGCATCCTAAAAGTAAATTTAACAAAATATGGAATTTACAGCCAAACAGATTGCCGGACTGATCGGCGGGCGAATTGAAGGCGACGAAAACGCTGTCATTCATACATTTGCAAAGATTGAAGAAGGAACAGAAGGAGCCATATCCTTCCTCTCAAATCCCAAATACACGCACTACCTTTATGAGACCAAGTCAACGATTGTTCTGATCAATGAGGACGTTGAACTGGAGCAGTCCGTCAGTGCTACGCTGATCAGGGTTCCCAATGCCTACGAGGCAGTAGCCAAATTGTTGCAATTCTATGAGTCGTTCAACTCCAAGAAGACCGGCATTGACAGTCTGGCATTTGTATCTCCCAAAGCTACCATCGGTAAAGATGTCTATATTGGTGCCTTTGCCTATATTGGCGATGGAACTGTCATTGGCGACGGAACTCAAATCTACCCACATACTGTCATTGGCGACAACGTGAAAATCGGTGCGAACGGTCTGTTCTATCCCAATGTCACCATCTATCAAGGATGCCAACTGGGAAATAATGTCACGATCCATTCTGGTAGTGTGATTGGTGCCGACGGCTTTGGATTCGCACCCGGTGCTGAAGGCTACGACAAAATCCCACAAATTGGTATTGTCATTATCGAAGACAATGTGGAAATCGGAGCCAACACCTGTGTTGACCGCTCAACCATGGGCGCAACCCTCGTCAAAAAAGGTGTCAAACTGGATAACCTGATTCAGGTGGCTCACAATTGTGAGGTTGGTGAAAACACAGTAATGTCTGCTCAAGCAGGTTTAGCTGGCAGCACGAAGATTGGCGATTGGTGTATGATTGGCGGACAAGCAGGTTTTTCCGGCCATATCAAGATTGCCGACAGAACATTCATCGGTGCCCAAAGCGGTGTTATCAGCAACACCAAAAGCGGAGAACAACTCATCGGCACACCTGCCATTGATCCCAAAATATTCTTCAAGGCGATGGCTGTGATGAAGCGGTTGCCCGATATGTACAAAGAAATAGGCCAACTGAAAAAAGAACTCACGGAACTAAAAGCAAAACAAAACTAACAACAATATGAAACAAAAGACTCTGAAAGGCAGTTTTTCGCTCTGCGGAAAAGGACTGCATACAGGATTGAGCCTCACGGTGACTTTTAATCCCGCCCCTGAAAATCATGGTTATAAAATCCAACGCATTGACCTTGATGGTATGCCTGTCATCAATGCGATTGCTGAGAATGTAGTCGATACACAACGCGGCACAGTGCTTGGCAAAGGTGACGTCAAGGTGTCAACTGTGGAGCATGGTCTCTCAGCCCTTTATGCACTGGGCATCGATAACTGTTTGATTCAGGTGAATGGCCCGGAGTTTCCCATACTTGACGGCTCTGCCATCAAGTATGTAGAGAAAATTCAGGAGGTTGGTATCGAAGAGCAGAATGCCCCCAAGGATTGGTATGTCATCCGCAAGAAGTTGGAGGTGAAAGACGAAGCTACCGGTTCGTGCATTACCATCCTACCCGATGACGATTTCTCAATCACGGCCATGTGCTCGTTTGATTCAAAATTCATCAACAGCCAGTTTGCCACTCTCGACAATCTGGACAAATATTCGGAGGAAATTGCTCCTGCCCGTACCTTTGTGTTTGTCAGGGACATTGAGGCCCTGCTACAGTCCAACCTGATCAAAGGCGGTGACCTTGATAATGCTATTGTTATCTACGAACGTCAGATCACTCAAGAGCATCTGGATACGCTGGCAGATATGTTGCACGTGAAGCATCGCAATGCCAACGAACTGGGATATATTCAGCACAAGCCACTGGTTTGGGAGAACGAATGCACACGCCACAAGTTGCTTGACATCATCGGTGACATGGCACTGATCGGTAAGCCTATCAAAGGTCGCATCGTTGCCACACGCCCCGGCCATACTATCAACAACAAATTTGCTCGTGAGGTCAGAAAGGAAATCAGGAAGTATGAGATTCAGGCTCCGGTCTATGATCCCAATGAAGAGCCTGTGATGGATGTAAACCGTATTCGCGAACTGCTCCCCCATCGTTATCCCATGCAATTGGTCGACAAGGTGATCGCTGTTGGCCCCAACACCATTATTGGTGTGAAGAATGTTACTTCCAACGAGCCATTCTTTACTGGTCATTTCCCTCAGGAGCCTGTCATGCCTGGTGTACTGCAGATTGAGGCAATGGCCCAGTGTGGCGGTCTTTTGGTGCTTAACACAGTTGAGGAGCCAGAGCGCTGGAGTACTTATTTCATGAGGATCGACGGTGTAAAATTCCGTCAAAAGGTTGTGCCTGGCGATACACTCATCTTCAAGGTGGAACTGCTGGGTCCGCTGCGTCATGGAATCTCTACCATGCACGGCTATACCTTTGTAGGCGATAAGATTGTCTCTGAGGCTACATTTACCGCACAAATCGTAAAGAATAAATAATACACGTATGAATCAAATACATCCTATGGCTATTGTCGACCCAGAGGCTAAGCTGGGCGACGGCAACATCATTGGACCATTCTGTGTGATTAATAAAAACGTGGTGATTGGCGACAACAACAATTTTTTCAATGCTGTCACCGTTCACGAAGGTGCCCGCATCGGCAATAGCAATGAGTTTTTCCCCGGTGCCAGCCTCTCTACTAAGCCTCAAGACTTAAAGTTCAAAGGTGAGGAGACTCTCTGCGTCATTGGCGACAACAACTCTATTCGCGAAAACGTGACCATCAGTCGCGGCACAGCTTCTAAAGGTCAGACCGTTGTTGGATCGGGTAACCTACTCATGGAAAATATGCATGTAGCCCACGATTGTGTAATTGGCAATGGCTGCATTATAGGCAATTCAACCAAGCTTGCCGGTGAAGTAGTGATCCACGACAATGCAATCATCTCAGGAGGAGTGCTAATCCACCAGTTCAACAACATCGGAGGTTATGTCATGGTTCAGGGAGGCTCACGCACCAGTCAGGATATTCCCCCCTATGTCATCGCAGGTAAAGAGCCCATCCGCTATGCCGGCATCAACCTGATTGGCCTTCGTCGTCGCGGATTCTCCAACGAGACCATAGAAATCATTCATGACGCTTACCGCATCATCTATGCCCAAGGCATCTTAAAAGACGGTATTGCCGAGGCTCGTGCCAAATATCCAGACTCGGAGGAAGTAGAATATATCTGCTCGTTCTTTGAGAACTCGAAACGAGGCGTCATTCGATGAACCCCTAAACGATGAAGACCCTCATCGTCATCACAGGCCCCACAGCTGTCGGCAAGACAGCCTTGTGTTTGGATATTGCCAAACACTTCAGCATTCCTATCATCAATGCTGACAGCAGGCAGATTTACAAGGATATGAAAATAGGTACAGCCGCGCCAACCGAAGAACAACTTCGATCGGTGCGGCACTATTTTGTGGGAACACTGCCTTTAGATGCCTACTACAGTGCATCAATATATGAAGAGCAGGTGACAAACCTGCTGGACAACCTGTTTCAACAAAGCGACTATGCACTCATGGCCGGAGGAAGTATGATGTACATCGATGCAGTCTGCAACGGCATCGACGACATACCAACGGTGGACGATGAGACCCGTACCAAACTAAAGCACCGACTGGCAGAAGAGGGTTTGGAGCGACTATGCGAAGAACTGAAAATGCTGGATCCAGAACACTATGCCATCGTTGACAAGAATAATCCGCGACGCGTAGTCCATGCGTTGGAGATCTGCCATATAACAGGACAGACCTACACATCGTTCAGAAAGAACGAACGCAAAGCAAGACAATTCAAGATCATTAAGATAGCATTGACACGTCCACGCGAAATCATCTACGAGCGCATCAACCAACGAGTAGACCAAATGATGGCCGATGGACTGCTCGACGAAGCCAAAAGCCTCTACAGCCACCGACATCTCAACGCCCTCAACACCGTGGGATATAAGGAAATGTTTGCCTACCTCGATGGAACATGGACTATCAGTGAGGCTGTTGAGCGTATGAAAGGAAACACCCGCCGCTATGCCCGCAAGCAACTGACCTGGTTCAAGAAAGACCCAGAAATGACATGGTTCAGTCCGGACGACAAAGACCAAATCATCAAACACGTGGAACAACATGGATAGAATAAGATGCCTACTCACCATCATCTGGCAGGTAATCAAAACTGCCGTCAAATGGTATATCAGCCTGTTTAAGGGTCGCCCTTGGTATATCAAGATTCTGTCTGCTACAGTTTCCTTGACTATAGCCATATTGCTCTATCTTTGTGCCGTTGACATTAACTTTCTCGGACTCTTCGGAAAGTCGCCCAGCATGAGTACAATTCTCAATACTCGTCCTGCAGAAGCATCCGAAATCTACAGTGCAGACAGTGTTTTGATAGGCAAATATTTCAGCGAAAACCGCACACCCGTGGAGTATGAAGAGGTGAACAAGGTTTTCTGGGAGGCCCTTATCTCAACGGAAGACGAGCGTTATTACAAGCATTGGGGCGTCGACTTCCAAGCTTTCGGGGCTGCCCTGAAAGACTACCTCGTACATGGCGATGCCCGAGGTGCCTCGACCATCACCCAACAGTTAGCAAAAAACTTGTTCCGCGTCCGTACAGAATATTCCACAGGTCTGCTGGGCAACATTCCTGGTGTCAAGATACTCATCATGAAAACCAAGGAATGGATCACAGCCTTCAAGTTAGAGATGAACTTCAGTAAGGAGGAAATTCTCACGATGTATGCCAACACGGTGGATTTCGGCTCCAATTCATTTGGCATCAAGACTGCTTGCAAGACCTACTTCGACACAACGCCTCAGAATCTCACTCCTGAACAAGCTGCCATACTGGTGGGTATGCTGAAGGCCACGACCTACTACAATCCCAGACTACATCCTGAAAACAGTCTCAGCCGTCGCAATGTTGTGCTAAACAATATGCACACCCACGGCTATCTGGCACAAGAAGAATACGACTCGCTCAAACAACTGCCCCTCATGCTTGACTACAACGTAGAGAATGCCTATGACGGTGACGCAAATTATTTCCGTGAAGCCGTCAAGAACGAGCTTAAGGAGTGGTGCGCGGAAAATATGCACGACATATATACCGATGGTCTCAAAATCTATACAACCATCGACACCCGTATGCAGAACTATGCCGAGCAAGCCGTCTGGCAACAAATGCAGGATATCCAAAAAAAGTTCAATGAGCACTGGGGAAAGACCAATCCCTGGCAAGATGAACATCATCACGAGATACCTTCTTTCATCGAGAATATCGCTAAGCACCTGCCATATTACAAAAAACTGGAACAGAAGTTCCCTGAAACTCCGGACTCCATTGACTACTATCTCAACCTCCCCCACCGCGTTAAACTTTTCAGCTACGACGGAGCTTTCGAGACAGAAATGAGTACACTCGACTCCATCCGCTATATGGAGCATTTCATGCATTGCGGATTCGTAGCGATGGAACCAGAGACAGGCTTCGTCAAGGCATGGGTGGGCGATATTGACTTCAGCACTTGGCAATATGACAAGGTGACGGCCAAACGTCAACCGGGCTCCACCTTCAAACTCTTCGTCTATACTGAAGCCATGAACCAAGGGTTAACACCATGCGACCGACGCGTTGACAGCTACTTCAGCATGAAAACGTACGATTCCAATACGCAGAAGACAACCTACTGGGCACCAACCAACGCCAACGGCTATTTCACTGACGAAGATATGAGCCTAAGAGCGGCTTTCGCACAGAGCATTAACTCCATAGCCGCCAAACTCGGACAGGAGATGGGCATCAACCATATTGCCGCTACCGCCCATAAGATGGGCATTGAAAGCCCATTAGAAGAACAGCCCTCACTGGCATTAGGCGCAAGCGATGTCAGCCTATTGGAACTGGTCAACGCATACTCAACCGTCGTCAATGACGGAAAGGTCCACAAACCCGTTCTGATCTCGCGCATACTCGACCGCGATGGAAACGAACTCTATGTCGCCCCCAACGAACAGAAACAGGCTATCAGCTATCGTTCTGCTTTCTTCATGCAACAGATGCTCATGGGCGGACTGCGCGAACCGGGAGGCACAAGTATGCGTCTGTGGAACTATATCCGCAAATTTCCAGATACCGACTTTGGTGGCAAAACAGGCACGTCCAACAATCACTCGGATGCATGGTTCATCGGTGTCACCCCTCATCTGGTCTGCGGTACATGGGTAGGAGGCGAATACCGAGCCATTCACTTCCGCACAGGACAACTGGGACAAGGCAGCCGCACAGCCCTACCCGTCTGTGGACTATTCTATAAGTCTGTGCTCAGCGACCCACAGTTCTCACACTATCACGGCAAGTTTGCTCCACCCCACGACAAGAGCATCACGAGCAGTATGTACCAGTGTGCAACCTATTTCAGTGAACCTGTAGACAGTCTGAATACCGACAATCCAGATAGTGATGAGGGTACTGAGGAGCCCACAGATGAACCGGTGATCCCTATTGAAGACGGCCATTTACAACAATAGAAAAGGGAATGGAACTGGATTTAGACAACAAAGAGTGGCAAGATGCCCTCCAGATCATCAACTATACCCGTCGCTCGCTTTTCCTCACAGGTAAGGCTGGCACGGGCAAATCCACGTTTCTGCGCTACGTCTCGAAGAACACGAAAAAGAAATATGTCATCCTGGCCCCCACAGGCATTGCGGCCATCAATGCAGGAGGTGCCACACTCCACAGTTTCTTCAAATTGCCCTTCCACCCACTGCTGCCCAACGACACCCGCTATGACCGCCGTCACATCAAGGAGACACTAAAATACACTAACGCCCAGCGTAAATTGCTCCGCGAAATCGACCTGATCATCATTGACGAGATTTCGATGGTCAGGGCCGACATCATTGACTTCATCGACAAGGTGCTGCGCATCTTTACCCGCAACTATGAGCCTTTTGGAGGAAAACAACTACTATTGGTGGGCGACATCTTTCAATTGGAACCGGTGCTCAAGGAAGAAGACCGCCAGCTGCTCCGGCCATTCTATCAGTCGGCCTATTTCTTCAATGCCAAGGTATGGCAACAGATGCGTCTGGTCAGCATTGAACTGAAGAAAGTCTATCGCCAGCGCGACGACCGGTTCATCCGACTGCTTGACCGCATCCGACAGAACGAGGCCACGAAAGAGGATCTGGAAGCGTTAAACAAACGCGTACACCAGACACCTTCACATTCGGAAGAGGCCGAAGGCGGGTTATGCATCACCCTGGCTACTCGTCGCGATACCGTCGACTATATCAACGAGGAGCGTCTGAACAGACTTGACGGTTCTCCTACCCTGTTCCTTGGGCACACCGATGGCGAGTTTCCCGAATCATCGCTTCCCACGCCAATGGAACTACGCATAAAAACCGGTGCCCAGATCATCTTCATCAAGAACGACAAAGAGAAACGGTGGGTCAATGGTACCCTTGGCATTGTTACCGAGATTGACGAGGATGAAGGTATCATTACCATACAGACCGAGGAGGGCCTGAACTATGATGTTGAACGCGAAGTCTGGGAGAACATACGCTATACCTTTAATGAGACCGAGCAAAAGATTGAGGAACAGCTGCTGGGCACCTATACTCAGTTCCCCCTCCGTCTGGCATGGGCCATCACCGTACACAAGAGTCAGGGCCTCACATTCAATCAAGTAAGGATCGACTTCACCGGTGGTGCTTTTGCAGGCGGCCAAACCTACGTGGCACTCTCACGCTGTACCTCCATCGAAGGCATCTCACTCGTAGCCCCCATCCGGCAACAAGATATCTTCGTACGCGGTGAAGTGGTACAATTCGCACGTCGTTACAACGACCAGCAACTCATCAGCCAAGCAATGCAAGAAGGCAAGGCCGACCGCGAATACCACGATGCAATAGTGGCTTTCGACAAGGGCGACTTCGCATTGTTCCTCGACAACTTCATCAAGGCCATTCACAGCCGCTACGACATTGAGAAGCCCGTAGCCCTGCGCTACATACGCCGCAAACTGGAAATCATAAACCGTCAAAAGACCGAGATTGAAACCCTGAAAGCCGAAAAGCGCGAGCGTGAGAAGACACTCAAGGTGCTGGCTGCCGAATATACGATTCTCGGCAAGGAATGTGAGCAAGAACACATGACCGATGCAGCGATCCGCAACTACGAAAAAGCCCTTGCCCTCTATCCTGATGCACATGATGCCAGACGTCGACTGAACAAACTGAAAAAGTAGACACTTTTTGTTCTTTTTTACAATTAAGAACATTTGGCCGAAAAATGTGCACCCACACATTGACTTTTATCAAAAAAAACTTCAAAAAAGTTTGCACAATCAAAAAAAATAGCCTAACTTTGCAGTGTTATCCTGAAAACAATCTTTTTACCTTAAAAGAACTAATACCTATTGAAGATAGAAGTGATTGGCTGTGAAGTCCGTCGCTTTTGTTTTTATAAGGAGAAATCAACGAAACTAAAAAAAGTAATTAGGCAGGTTTCTCATCGAAATTAGGCAGTTTTCCATGAGAAATTAGGCAAGTTTCCAAAAAGACATAATATAGACCCCTATAATTGTATCGGGAAAAAACAACATGTACTGATGCTGATTTCCGGGTGAATGGAGCCTCCAAACGGATGGTTTGGAGCCTTCAAACGAGGTGTTTGGAGGCTTCAAACGGTTGACTCTTGCACGAAATATTTTTTCAAGAAAAAATATTGTTTTATAACGTCATAACGTCACTTTTTGTCATATATCATTGAATGTTAGCCGTTTACAAAGTGACGTTATGTGTTTGAAACGTC
>CAMWKM010000069.1 GCA_947174835.1 uncultured Prevotella sp. | reverse complement strand
GAAGGGATTGGAGGGATATTTCTACACCTTTTTATATATGCGTGCGCACGCGCGCGTGAGGTCAAGAAACAAGCAATTTATGAAGATTAACATGGCGGAAATCCAACTTTTTCATATTTTATTTGTAACTTTGCCACGTCATGAACGATTTTTCAGGCAGACCACATATCGCAATTATCGATCCTAACACGTTGGCTGTGTTGGGACTAAAACATTTGCTCCAAAACGTGATGCCCATTATGACCATTGAGGCTTTTGGCTCGATGAATGAGTTCCGTGCCAATCATCCAGAGCAGTTTGTCCACTTTTTTGTCTCAATGAATATTGTTTTGGAGAATCGGCAATTCTTCACAGAGAATCGTCGCAAGACGATCGTACTCACTCTATCGCTTAATGGTAGCAGCCAACTGTCTGACTTCCACTGTATCTGTATCAACCAGCCTGAACAGAACTTGATTCGTTCCCTACTGATGCTTCAGCAGCACGCCCACAGCAGTGGTAGGAATATGCCTAAGATTTTGCAACAGAAGATTCTGACAGATCGCGAAATCGAAGTGATGGCACTCATTGTCCAAGGCTATATCAACAAAGAAATTGCCGATCGGCTGAACATCGGTCTCTCCACGGTGGTGACACACCGCAAGAACATCATGGACAAACTGGACATGAAAAGTGTCAGTGCACTGACCATCTATGCCGTGATGCATGGATATGTGGATATAAACAAGATTTAGAGTTTTACACTGCTAATATCGATGAGACCATTGACGATGGCATAGATGGTCAAGCCGGCAGGTGAATGTATCTGCAACTTACGGGCAATGTTGCGACGATGAGTGATGACCGTATTGATGGAAATGCACAAATGGTCGGCAATTTCCTTGTTCGCCATTCCTTGCACCAGTGCAATAATTACGTCTTTCTCACGGTCGCTCAGTGCATCGGAGTTCTGTGCAACCCCACTCTTGAACACCATATCGGTGATGTTCCTTGTCACGTCATTCTGCTTGGTGAGTTGTTCCAAACGACGTATGGCAGGCACAAAGATATGATCTTCTACCATCGAATGCTGACGTAGCCACTCCTCGTTGTCGTAGATGTCGTGGAGAGTAGCCGTCAGTTTATTGTTGTGCAAGCCGTCACTGGGCAGATACTTGATAATCAGCAGTTTCAGTTCACGCAACTTTTTGTCTGCCGCACCGTGATGGCGTGAAAAAGTCTCAATGCTGTAATCTGTTGCAGGACGCTTCTCAAGCAACGACTGCACATAGGGGAAAAGCGTTTTATGCTCATACTGCATGTGGCGGCGTATCTCGTGTGCATATTCGTCATAAAAGCGAAGGATGAGTTGACCGAGCGAATCGTCAACACGAATGCTCTCCTCCAACTCGCGTCGTATGAAGGGTAACTGAAAGTCGAGATAGTAAGCATGACTGGCTTTCAGATAGTGCATCAACGTGGGCACAGAGAGTTTTTCATCATTCTCTGCATCGCTATAGCCATTGATAGAGAAGTTGACCACCGCCAAAAAGGTATAAGTGTCCACCCCATTATCATCGCAAGTCTCCTGCACGGTTTTATCTCCAAATCCAAGGCTGATGCCAAACGAGCCGAGCATCTGCAGCAAGTCATAGTTATCGCGGATAAGCGATATCATCTTATCATCAGCCTCATACACTTTCTGATTCTTCATACTAAAAAATATAGTTTGTTTACGACTGCAAAATTAGACATTTTCGATGAATCGTGCAATAGATCGCGGCTAAAATCACTATTTTTGAGTATTGCGGGTCAGGGGTAAAAAGCGTACCTTTGCACCCGAATTTTTACACAAAAAAAGAGTTTCAATGAATAAAACAGTATTTGGATTGATGATGTGTGCTGCACTTGGATTTGCCGCAACGTCGCAGGCACAGGACAACGAAAAGGCAGACACTACACAGAGACGGTTGACCATTGGCGGATATGGCGAAGCCGTTATGAGCCGTAATTTCTACAGTGACCACTTCAACCGCTACAAATTTCCAGACCAGCATAAGAACGATCCCTCTCACGGTCGCTTCGACCTGCCCCATGTGACGGTCAATCTTGGCTATGACTTCGGTCACGGCTGGAGCATGGGCATGGAGATTGAGTTTGAGCATGGCGGTACGGAAAGTGCCGTGGAGATGGATGCCGATGAAAGCGGTGAATATGAAGCAGAGACCGAGAAGGGTGGCGAGGTTGCCTTGGAGCAATTCTGGATTCAGAAATCATTCTCAAAGGCACTGAACATCCGCGCCGGTGAAATCGTAGTTCCCGTAGGGGCCACCAACAAGTATCACATGCCCACGGAGTTTTTTACTGTCTATCGCCCAGAAGGTGAGAGCAGCATATTCCCCTGCACTTGGCATCAGACAGGTATCTCGCTATGGGGCCGTCTGAAAGACTGGCGCTACGAGGTGCAATTCCTGTCGGGTCTCGACTCCGAACGTTTCGGTGCAGAGAGTTTTGTGCACTATGGTGCCACCAGTTCCTACGAGTTCAAACTGGCCAACAACTATGCCGGTGCCATCCGTATAGACAACTACAGCATTCCAGGCCTACGTCTGAGTGCCAGCGGTTATTATGGTTACACGTTCAACAACACGCTCAAAAGCCATAACGCTGCAAAGTATGACAACTGCAAAGGAGCCTTGGCCATCGGCTCGTTCGACTTCATGCTCGATCGTTGGAACTGGGTCGTGCGTGGCAATTTCGACTATGCCCACTTAGGGGATGCCTCACTTATCTCAACTTTCAACAGTTCGTTCCCTAAGCACTCATTGCAGGATGGTTCACCCTCGAAGCGTCAGCCCGTGGCCGAAAGTGCCATTGCAGCAGGCATCGAGGCTGGCTACAACGTATTCTCACAAATTGAAAAATTGAACAGTCAACACCAGAAACTCTATCTCTTCGGTCGTTACGAGTATTACGATGCGATGGCCTCCGGTGCCAACAAAGATGCTTATGAGTGGTGTCGGAAGAACCGCTTTGCCGTAGGTGTGAACTACTACCCAGTGAAACAAGTGGTCATCAAAGGAGAATACTCCTACCGCAAATTCCGTTCAGCCTACAATAATGAGCCCAGCCTTAACATCGGCATCGCCTATACAGGCTGGTTTCTATAACTAAATGATATTAAACATATTATTAAGAATTTTCAAATATTTAATTAATCAAGATTTGTTTTATGAAAAAGATTTTCAAGTACGCCATGCTGTTTGCAGCAGTAGGCATCCTTTCAGTAGGCTTCACGTCGTGTGAAGATGATGACAACAACAATGACGGCAATAATAATGCCAAGGAGGCTGCTCTATCCGCTGTCAACAAACAATTCGTCAACCAGACGGTCATTGCCACCTACAAGAAATTGGCCGATGACTGTGAGAACTTACAGGATCAGATAAACGACATGAGTTCGCAGGCTGATCTTGAGAATGTATGCAATATGTGGAAACAAGCCCGTCAGGACTGGGAATGGAGCGAGGCATTCCTCTTCGGTGCCGCCTCCGGCTACAGCATCGACCCTCACATCGACACATGGCCATTCGACGTGACCGCATTCAATAGCGTGATATCGAAGTTCAATCCAGCAGAAAACGAAGACGATGCCGAATATATCAACCATATTGTGGCTACCACTCAGAATTTCACAGGTTTCCACGCTCTGGAATATGTCATATTCCGCAACGGTCAGCCTCGTACCTATAGCGATCTGACCGCCAACGAACTCTATTTTGCCAAGGCTGTCGCTGCCGACCTCTACCTCTCGGCTTGCCGTCTGGAGGCTGCTTGGGCAGGTATCGACAACGTGAATAGCGATCGCCAACAACTGCTCGAAGACGAAGAACAGGAACCTGAGGATAACTTCGGTGAGGAGTTGATTAATGCCGGTAAAGCAGGTTCACGCTGGAAGAGTGCTACCGACGGTGCCATCCAGATCATTGCCGGTTGTCAGGAAATCATCGGTGAGGTTGCTGATGGCAAGATCGGTTCTGCCTATCATGGCGATGACATTAACTATATTGAGTCGCCCCATGCCTACAACTCCATTCAGGACTTCTATGACAACATCATGAGTTGCAAACATGCCCTCTATGGCGGACTCAACGCTACAGGTAAAACGCCTATTTCCGGCTCATTGATGGCTTACTGCGAGACTAACCACGCCAAGGAGGCAGCAGCCGTTGAAGCTGCTCTGGAGGAGGCTCTGAGTAAGATTCTTGCCATGAAGCGCCCCTTCGTGCTCAACTATTCTGACGAATCATGCGGTGCTGCCATTGATGCTCTCAATACCCTTGACGAGACTCTTGACGACCTCATTAAAGTTTTGGAAGACTAACTATGAAAAAGACACTTATCTACAGTCTGCTACTGGGAAGTATGGCGACTTTCACCGCTTGCTCTGATGACGATAAGAACGATGAACGTAATATCCCCGAGACCTACGATCCCGAAGAAGTTTATGCCGGTGGTAAACTGGGCACTACTTTCAATGTTACGGGTTACGCATTTGCACAGCCTTCACCCGCTGTCGACGAACAAGGTTTCACCCATCGATTTCAGATGGGTGAATACCTCTTCGAGCGCGACTTCAACCAAAATAAAGACGGTGCCTTCCACGGACTGGGTCCCATCATGGTACGCAATGGTTGCCTATACTGCCATCCTAACTATGGCTATGGCAAGCGCATGGACCGCTATCGCGCTACCGATATGGGCAATGGCTACCTGCTCGTAATCTACGACAAGGAGACTGAAGCCTACATTCGTTCCGTGGCCGGTATGCCTCAGACACTGGCTGTGGCACCCTTCAAGTCGCCTATCAATGAGAACGGCATCAACATCAAGTGGGTAGAATATACCGATGAGTGGGGCAATAAATTTCCAGACGGTGAATCTTATAGCCTGATATATCCGGAGGTAAGCATCGCCCAAGAAGCATTCTACTCACCTATCATGGTGGCTCGCGACGGACAGGATGTGCAGGTCGATGCCTCTGAGATCGGTGTCAAGTTGGAAGCAACGATTGCCGTCTATGGCACAGGGCTGCTTGATGCTATCCCAGACGACTCAATCATAGCCCAGTATGACAAGGAGGCTCAGGCCGGAGCCAACCTGAATCCTGCCATGTATGCCAATGGACAGTACGTAGGCTGGTACAAAGGTTTGACTGGTGTGCCTTACGTGCGCCGCTTTACCTATGCCCTAAGCCGAGGTCCAGTGCTTGATGCCGCTGGTGCCAACGCTATCTGGAACATCACTAACGTGACCCGCAGCGACCGTCGTTACCACTATCTCGACATGGCTGGTACGTATTATGCTCAGACCGCCTCTAAGGATCCCGATGTACAAAAAGAGTTCTACACCTATTTCCCCGAGGAGAACAAGACGGGCAACGTGGAGCAGGATATCTATAACTACCTGACTGGCCGTGAGCAAACTGCCGAGATGTCTGACGATGAATACCGCAATTTCATGGTCTGGCACCGTGGTCTGGCCGTTCCCGCTGTACGCAATGCCAACACCGAAGAGTTCCAACTGGGTAAGCAGAAGTTCAACGAGATTGGTTGCGCCTACTGTCATCGTCCATCGTGGACAACCGGTGATGATCATATCCAAGATCCTAATGGTATGTTCACAAATGACAGCGATATGCCTCGCTATCCCAATCAGAAAATCTGGCCATATACAGACATGATTCAGCATAAGCTATATATGCAGAACGACATTCGCACGGGCTGGTGCCGTACTACCCCACTCTGGGGACGCGGTCTAAGCATTCTGGTGGCTAACCATCAAGACCGCCTGCACGACCGTCGTGCTCGCAACGTGACAGAGGCCATCATGTGGCACGGCAGTCAAGCCAGCGATGCTCGCCAGAGCGTCGAAAACTTCCGTCAGCTGAACAAAAAAGAGCGCGATGCCGTAGTGAAATTCATCAACTCCATCTAATTCATGAAGTTCAAACATACCCCCTTTCTACTGCTTGCCGTGGCGACTATTGCACTCGCCACGGCAACTTTCGTTGAGAAAAAACAAGGCCATGAGGCTGCATTGAGTATCGTTTTCACCTCATGGTGGATGATTGCATTGTGGGCTTTGACTGCCCTAACATCACTCATCGTCATCTTCCGTCAGAAACTACAACGTCGAGGAGCAACCTTGATGCTCCATCTGTCTTTTCTACTGATTCTGGCCGGTGCACTGATTACCCATATTTGGGGTGTCACCGGTACCGTCAATCTGCGCACGAATCAGACTGTCAACACTTTCAAAAATACATCAAGCAACACTTTAGACAAGTTTCCATTTTCGTTGACACTCAATAATTTTAGTATAGAAAATTATCCGGGTACTCTGTCACCTATGGACTATATATCGCAGATCATTATATCGAAAGAGAACCACACACTGGACACCCTCCACATCTCCATGAACAAGATTGGTGAAACACAGGGATACCGCTTCTACCAGTCAGGCTATGATGCCGACGGACAAGGCACACTACTTTCCGTCAGCCACGATCCTTGGGGCATCGGTATCACCTATGCCGGTTATGCCCTGCTGTTCCTCAGCATGGTGTTGTTTCTCATTCTGCCAAACGAAGGCTTTCGCAAATTACTCCGGGAAAAAGCAATCTTAACCATTATACTGCTCTGTGCACCTCTGTCCTCACAGGCTACCGCACCACAAACCCTCCCCGACAGTTTGGCCAG
Organism: uncultured Prevotella sp.; assembly: GCA_947174835.1. Classification (GTDB taxonomy): domain Bacteria; phylum Bacteroidota; class Bacteroidia; order Bacteroidales; family Bacteroidaceae; genus Prevotella. Next base: position 9,395 of record CAMWKM010000069.1, on the reverse strand, counting down.
TAAGCTCGGCAATTTGTATGTTTACTATAACGGTCGCATCTGTCCGCTTCAAACTATGGCCAAGGATTTCACCACAAAGCTGTACGGCAAGCCCTTCTACGACGGTCTCTCAGCTGAACAAGTGCTGGCTGGATGGATGCTCTACCCTACCAACTGGATTGAACAGCCCATCATTAAGGTGAAGCCGGCCGTAGCCAAAATGATCGGAATCAGCGGCAAATACGCCAGTTATCAGGACTTCCACTCCCCCGAGGGGTACAAACTCGATATTCCCCTGACCGACATCCATACCGGTCGTCGGACGGAGAATGCACGCGCCATTACCGATGCTGATGAGAAAATGAATATTCTGTTGATGCTCTTCAATGGTCAACTGCTGAAAATCTATCCCTACGCCTCGCCAACCATGATTCACGGTCAAGTGGAATGGCTGTCTCAATCGGAACGATTGCCCAAAGACATGCCCGAAGACAAGTGGATATTCATCAAAAAGTCGATGGACTATATCGGGGAACTGGCTTGGCAGAAAGACTATGCCACACTAAGCACGGTGCTTGACAAGATCAAGGCTTATCAAGAGCACGAGGCGGCAAACGTACTACCAGACAAACAGGTGTTCAAGACAGAGAAAATCTACAACTCTATCGATTGTACACAACTACTGGCCATACTGCTGACTACCGTCGGACTGATTTCATTTTTCGTCTATCTATACTATTGGCTTCGCCGACAAAAAACAAACCGATGGCTACATATCTGTGCCAACATTATTTTGACCGCCAGTCTGCTCTATCTCGTGTTCTTCATCAGCCTTAGGGGATATGTGTCTGGTCACCTGCCACTGTCCAACGGTTATGAAACGATGCAATTCATGTCGCTATGCTCATTAGTCGTCACACTGCTGTTTCAACGTCGCTATCAATTAGTGATGCCTATTGGACTGCTGTTGGGTGGACTAACCCAGATGGTGGCTATGATGGGTGAAGCAAACCCACAGATTACCCCTTTGATGCCCGTATTAGCCTCACCACTGCTCAGCCTGCATGTCTGCATCATTATGATAGCCTACTCGCTGCTGGCTTTCATCATGTTCAATGGCCTAACGGCTCTGGCTCTTTCCTTACACTGCGACAGATACAAGTCATTTATCAGCCAATTAACCCGCATCAGCCGTCTGATGCTCTTTCCCGCTGTGTTCTGTCTGACCGCAGGCATCTTCATCGGAGCAGTCTGGGCCAACCAATCATGGGGCCGCTACTGGGGCTGGGATCCAAAGGAGGTATGGGCACTGATTACCTTACTGGTCTACTCGTTTGGTCTGCACCGCCAGTCCATCCATTGGATGAACCGTCCCGTGTGGTTCCATCTCTATATGGTATTGGCCTTCCTCAGCATCCTGATGACTTACTTTGGCGTAAACTATTTTCTGGGAGGAATGCACTCTTATGCCTGACTATCCGTTTAAGTCTCAGCGTTTGACGATGAAGTAGCCGATGCGATGTGTGCGCCCTTTGCGCCCCAAAGAGCGAAGCTGGTACATACCATCTGTAAGGGCAGAGACATTAAGGGTAGCAGTATAGGGATAAACGCCTATTTGCTGCCCCGTCATACTTTCCACAATGACATAGTCGGCATCAAGAACCTGCCCCTTTGGAGGCAACACAACAGGATGACCTGTGGAAATTTGTATTTGCTGACGTGCAGTTTGCGACGTGTTTTCCGGACAATCTTGCTGTATGGCTGGACTCTCCTGTCCATAGCGGTTCATGGCTGTTACGGCATAGTACCTGCCTTGCATGGCAGGCACGAGGCGGCTTGTGGCTGTCAAGCGTGCAGCCACGAGGTTCTGAGGATTCTCAATGTCTACAGGATAACTGTCACTGGCATAGATATTATATAACAGATAAGAAGCATCACTTTGGTCACAGGCACCACCCCAACTCAGTTGATTGCCTTCAAGTGACAGAACTGTCGGAGCCTGCGGCGCAGCCTTTCCAGCCCAAGTCATGGGTGGAATAAGTGCCGGTGTAGCATCGAAACGGCGGCCAAAGTCGTAGATTCCCTTCGTATTATCGGTGAAAAACTTCGAACGAAAGTAGCAGTGTCCCAATCCCAATTGGCGCAGCACATACATCTGTCGCTCAACCATAGGTAACGTCCACTTGCCCTCGCGCGGATCAAGAAAGTAAATGCCCAGTCCGGGGGCCACAATACGACCGTAACTCTGCTCTTGCCAGTCAATAGCAAAAGGATAGAAATTGTTGCCCTGAAAATACATCATGGGGAAGAGAGCATCCATCAGCCCATCACGCAACCACGCCTGAGCATCTTGACAGACAGTTGTACGGGCATTCCAGCCACCAGAGCGGTAGCGACACAGATCATCATACTTACCAACAGGCGAACACGATAGTTTGACCCAATTCTTTTCCGTTTTAACTGCCCGGTGAATTTTCTCGACGATAGCGGTGATATTAGCGATGCGCCTACTGCGACTCTCGCCTTTGCGAAGTTTAGGCCATGTCTCAGGATAACGGATGTAGTCAAGATGGATACCGTCGACATCATAGTTTCTGACAATCTCAGAGCACATCTTGGCCAAATAGTCTCCCGTTTGCGTCTGTTCGGGATCCATGAAACCATCCTCACCAATACGTCTGACCAGCTTGGGATATTTTTGTCGCAGCTGTCTACAGCCCAGACTATTCCATTTACCAATAGGGATGGTCACCACCCAAGCATGACATTCCATACCGCGCTCATGGCATAGTTCAATACAAAATTGCAACGGATCATAGCCGGGCGAGTGTCCGGGTTTGCCCGTTATACAACCATCCCATGGCTCAATGGCAGAGGGATAGATGGTAGTGGCTCGCACACGTGTCTGTACCATCACTGTATTGATGCCTGCCTGCTTCAGCCGGTCAAGCGTCTCAATAAGTTCCTGCCGCTGTTTGCCTGCCTGATAAGAGTGTGGCCAGTCAATGCCGCCGATGGTTGTCAGCCAAACGGCTCTCACTTCATACTTCGTTGCCGGAGCGGCATTCCAAAGAGCCTGACACACCTCCTGGGCACCGATTCCAAGGGCAAGAAAAAGGAATACTATCAGAGTATAGAGTTGCTTCATCGCTTCTAATGTCAAAAATCCCGTGCAAAGATACAAAAAAAATCCAAATTCTTAATTCCTAATTCTTATTTTATTATTACCTTTGCATCGTGAATATATATTAACGCAAGAAATGATTAGTTTTATAGCGAGCCTTGTGGCTCTTGTTTTAGGCTATTTCTTCTATGGCCGCTTTGTCGAGAAAGTGTTTGGACCAGATGACAGACCTACACCTGCTATTGCCAAAGCTGACGGTGTAGACTTCATGGTACTGCCCTCGTGGAAGATTTTCATGATTCAGTTTCTGAACATTGCCGGCACAGGTCCCATTTTCGGAGCTATCATGGGTGCCAAATTTGGTCCTGCGGCATACCTTTGGATTGTTCTTGGTTGTATTTTCGCTGGAGCAACCCACGACTATCTGTCTGGTATGCTATCAATTAGACATGGCGGTGCAGACCAACCAGAATTAATAGGTCACTATCTGGGAAAGACGACAAAACAGGTGATGCTTGTATTCTCTGTCTTTTTGTTGATTATGGTTGGTGCCGTTTTCGTGTTCAGTCCGGCCAAAATCTTAGGCGATATGTGGGAACCCACATTCTTTGTCGACAACTTAGGGCAGTATATCTTCTGGATTATCATTATTTTCATCTATTATCTGATAGCAACCATGCTACCGATAGACAAGATAATAGGCAAGGTATATCCTCTGTTTGCCTTCTCACTGCTTTTCATGGCAGCAGCTTTAATGATAATGCTATTTATAAAGCAACCCAATATCCCAGAAATATGGGAAGGACTGAGTGTGCCGGCTTTAACACCGAAAAGCATTTTCCCATGTCTGTTCATCACTATAGCTTGCGGGGCTATCAGTGGTTTCCATGCTACACAGAGCCCTCTCATGGCCCGTTGCATGAAAAGTGAAAAGCAGGGGCGCCCCATCTTCTATGGAGCCATGATTACAGAAGGCATCGTTGCACTGATATGGGCAACAATTGCCATGTATTTCTTCTACGACCAGCCTTCACCCGGATACACAATGATTGAAGGCGGCAAGGAGGCCGTGAAAGATGCTCCAACGATTGTCAACCTTATCTGTAACGACTGGCTGGGAGTTTTCGGTGGCATTTTGGCTCTGCTCGGTGTAGTGGCTGCTCCCATTACGAGTGGAGATACAGCCCTTCGCTCGGCTCGACTGATAATTGCCAATTTCCTGAAAATTGAGCAACGCAGCATCCGCAGACGCCTCTACGTATGTATTCCCATGTTTGCAGTCGTCATTGCTCTACTTATATGGCAAATGGCCGACAGCGAAACAACAGAACTGATGAAAGCACAGGGCGTCGAAAACTATGTGAGTGGTTTTGATAAGCTGTGGAGTTGGTTCGGATGGTCTAACCAAACACTTTCGGTGTTTATGCTGTGGGCCATCACCGTCTATCTGGTACGCAACAGAAAAGCATATATAATCACGCTGATACCGGCTGTGTTCATGACGGTCGTATGTACCACATTCTTTGTCGTGGAACAGGCATTCAACATAGAAGATCAGCAATTGAAGAGTCTGCTCACCATCTGGGTTGCCGTAGGCGCATCCGTTGTGTCTGTAATTTGGTTTCTGATGTGGTATTTCCTGAAAGGCAAGAAAATAAAAGAGTAATAATAATTATGTAATGACTATGAAGAAAATTCTGATGACAATGCTCTGCGGACTGCTGTTTCCGTTCGCAACACAGGCACAGACCTTTAGTGAGACACCCTTTAGCAAGGACAAATATTATGTCGGTGCCAGCCTGTCGACGGCTGAACTGTCGTACAGCAAAAGCCAAGACTGGCAAATTGGAGTCCATGCCAAGGGCGGCTATCTGTTAGAGGACAACTGGATGATCACTGCCAATCTGGGGGGGGACTACTATCATAAAGGCTCTAACAAATCGCTGACAGCCGGTGCCGGCCTGCGTTACTATATCGAGCAGAACGGCCTGTATCTGGGAGCCGGTGCCAACTATGTACACGAGCATGGCTACGATGATTTCATGCCTACCGTGCAGTTGGGCTATGCCTTTTTCTTGAATCGCACCGTGACGCTTGAGCCGGAACTCTACTACAACCAGAGCCTGAAGAACCACAGCGAATACAGCGGCTTTGGCATCCGCATCGGTATTGGTATCTACTTTGAATAAGAATCTTATGCTAAGTGTAGAGGAACTTGTTGACAGACTGATAGATCTGTCGTTTGCCGAAGATATCGGCGATGGCGACCATACCACACTCTGCTGTATTCCCGAGGATGCTATGGGCCGTTCACACCTGTTGATTAAGGAAGACGGTATCTTGGCCGGTGTCGAGATAGCCAAGGAAGTATTTAGGAGATTCGATCCTGAGATGAAGGTAGAGGTGCTAATGGGAGACGGCTCCCGCGTAAAAAAGGGCGACGTTGCCATGATTGTAACAGGTCGAGTGCGCTCACTGCTGCAAACAGAACGCCTGATGCTCAACATCATGCAACGCATGAGCGGCATTGCCACTATGACAGACCGCTATGTGAAGCGTCTGGAAGGTACGGGTACCCGTGTGCTTGACACCCGCAAGACCACCCCCGGTATGCGTATGCTTGAGAAACAGGCCGTGAAAATTGGCGGTGGCTGTAACCACCGCATCGGCCTGTTCGACATGATTTTGTTGAAAGACAACCATGTAGACTTTGCCGGTGGCATCACGAATGCCATTGATCGCTGCCATAGATATCTGGACGAAAAGGGATTAAAGCTGAAAATCGAAATTGAAGTGCGTAACTTCGATGAACTGCAGCAAGTGCTTGATCATGGCGGTGTAGACCGCATCATGCTCGACAACTTCTCGGTGTCTGACACCAAAAAAGCCGTCGACCTGATTAACCACCGCTTCGAAACGGAGTCGAGTGGCGGCATTACCTTCGACACTATCCGCGACTATGCCGAACAGGGAGTGGACTTCATCAGCGTGGGTGCACTGACACATTCGGTGAAGGGATTGGATATGTCCTTTAAGGCTTGCTGATTTTATAGTCAGATAACAAAAAATCCCGCTGCCTTTTCGACAGCGGGAATTTTTTATGATTCCAAATAATCTTACTTCTTATTCAGAGCCAAGTCAATCTCAACGGCGATAGACACCGTAGCACCTACCATGGGGTTGTTACCGATTCCCAGGAAGCCCATCATCTCAACGTGAGCAGGCACAGAGCTGGAACCGGCAAACTGAGCGTCTGAGTGCATACGACCCAAGGTATCGGTCATACCATAAGAGGCGGGACCGGCAGCCATGTTATCGGGATGCAGCGTACGGCCTGTACCACCACCAGAGGCTACTGAGAAGTAGGGCTTGCCAGCCAGCACACGCTCCTTCTTGTAAGTACCGGCCACAGGGTGCTGGAAGCGGGTGGGATTGGTTGAATTACCGGTGATAGACACATCGACGTTCTCCTTCCACAGAATGGCCACACCCTCGCGCACGTCATCGGCACCATAGCACTTCACCTTGGCACGGGGACCATCGCTGTAGGGAACCTCCTTCACTACCTTCACCTCACCGGTATAGTAGTCGAACTGAGTCTGCACGTATGTGAAACCGTTGATACGGCTGATAATCATAGCAGCATCCTTACCCAGACCGTTCAAAATGACGCGGAGGGGCTTCTTGCGCACCTTATTAGCCTTCTCGGCAATCTTGATGGCACCCTCGGCTGCGGCAAAGCTCTCGTGACCAGCCAAGAAAGCAAAGCACTCGGTATCCTCACGCAGCAGACGGGCAGCCAGATTACCATGACCCAGACCCACCTTGCGGTCATCGGCCACAGAACCGGGAATACAGAAGCTCTGCAGACCGATACCGATAGCCTCGGCAGCCTCGGCAGCATTCTTCACACCCTTCTTGATGGCAATGGCAGCACCGCAGACGTATGCCCACTTAGCATTCTCGAAGCAGATACGCTGAGTCTCCTCACACATCTGATAGGGATCCACACCTGCCTTCTCGCAGATCTCGTTAGCCTCTTCTATGCTATTGATCCCGTTCTCTTTCAGAGCAGCCAGCACCTGATTGATGCGACGCTCATAACTCTCGAATGATACTTTTCTAATCATAGTTCGGATCCTCCTTCTTATTCTTTACGTGGGTCAATAACTTTCACAATTCCCTGTTCGGCGGTAGTGCGGCCGTAGCTGCCGGTGAATTTCTTCACTGCCTCGTTGGCATCCATACCGTCCTTGATGGCTTCCATCATCTTACCCAGATGCACATACTCGTAGCCACAAACCTGATCGTCCTTGTCAAGGAACTGCTTGGTGATATAGCCCTCGGTCAGTTCAAGGTAGCGGGTACCCTTGGCCACAGTGCCGTAGAGCGTACCCGTCTGAGAACGCAGACCCTTACCCAGGTCTTCCAGACCGGCACCAATAACGAGACCACCTTCAGAGAAAGCACTCTGCGTACGTCCGTAGACAATCTGCAGGAACAACTCGCGCATGGCGGTATTGATAGCATCGCAGACGAGGTCGGTGTTCAGAGCCTCAAGGATGGTCTTGCCAGGCAGAATCTCGCTGGCCATAGCTGCCGAGTGGGTCATACCCGTGCAACCGATAGTCTCAACGAGGGCTTCCTGAATGATGCCGTCCTTCACGTTCAGACTCAGTTTGCAGGCACCCTGCTGAGGAGCGCACCAGCCGATACCGTGGGTATAGCCCGAAATGTCCTTAATCTCTTTGGCCTGAATCCACTTACCCTCCTCAGGGATGGGCGCAGGACCGTGGTTGGGGCCTTTGGCCACAACGCACATGTTTTCAACTTCCTTTGAATAAATCATTGTTTACCTATTTGTATAAAAATATATTCGACGATGCAAAGTTACAAAACTTTCACGAAACTACCTAAAAATAGTGATTATTTTTTCTTATCCACAGAAAAAATGGCTCCCAATATCACATTGGAAGCCATCTCAACACAAACACAAATTCAGTTAATCAAATAACTGTTTACTGTATACCGTCCTCGCGCAGTTTCTCCTGCCAGCGCCATGCGCTCTTCAAAACCTCTTCGGTGGGAGTATCGGCCTTCCAGCCAAGCACCTTGTTGGCCTTGTCGACATTGCCCCAGACTTTCTCAATATCGCCTTCGCGACGCGGTGCGTATTCCCAGTTGACTTTCACACCGGTGGCCTTCTCGAAACCCTCGACAATTTCCAGCGTGGAGAGTCCGGTACCTGTGCCGATGTTGAACACTTCAACGGCATCGGTGTCGGGCGTGTCAAGCACACGCTCCATTGCCTTCACATGGGCCTTGGCCAAATCGACCACGTAGATGTAGTCGCGTATACAGGTGTGGTCGAGCGTGTCGTAGTCATTGCCGAAAATCTTCAACTGCTTACGGATGCCGATGGCCGTCTGCGTGACGAAGGGGATGAGGTTCATGGGTACGCCGTTGGGCAGTTCACCGATAAGAGCCGTGGGGTGTGCACCGATGGGATTGAAATAGCGCAGAATGATGCTCTTGATGGGCGCTCCGCTGTGGACATAGTCCTGAATGATTTCTTCGTTAATCTGCTTAGTATTGCCATAGGGCGACATTGCCTTCTGTATGGGAGCGTCCTCCGTGACCGGCAAATTCTCCTCTGCGGGCTGACCATAGACAGTGCACGAACTGGAGAAAATGATGCCCTTGACACCGTATTTGGGCATGAGTTCCAGCAAGTTGATCAGGGAGGTCAGGTTGTTACGATAGTAGAGCAGCGGCTTCTCAACACTCTCACCGACAGCCTTCGAAGCAGCGAAATGAATGATACCTTCAATCTTGGGATACTTCTTGAACACAGCCTCCAAGCCTTCCATATCGCAGCAGTCCACCTTCTCGAAAGCAGGTCTGATGCCTGTGATCTTCTCTATACCATCAATCACAGCGGCATTTGAATTTGACAGGTTGTCTATAATGACTACTTCATACCCTGCCTCCTGCAGTTCTACGGTGGTGTGGCTACCGATGAATCCAGTACCGCCAGTCACTAAAATGGTTTGTTTCATATTCGTTTTTGTTTTATTCGCTTGTTCCTATATTCTGAGTGCAAAGATAATCAATATTCCTGAGACCTCCAAACAAATTCCGGCAAAATGAGTGAAAATCGTCCCCTTTTTCCAAAAACAAGTCCAAACCATCTGAGCACTCAAAAAATGACATGAAGTGACAGTGACAAAGTGACATTAAGCAGGTTTCAATATTCGAAGAAAGCTGGAATTAATATATTATATTATTATAT
>CAMWKM010000068.1 GCA_947174835.1 uncultured Prevotella sp. | reverse complement strand
CGACCATTTGATAATCAATTTTTATACACCCCCCATTTGATTATCTTTTGGTCAGCAAAAAGGTATCTTTTCAAAAAAGTGCCCCTTTTGAGTTTTGGGGCACTTTTCTACTTGATTTTTGGTTTCAGTTCGTCAGGCGATTCATTGGTGAACATATTCACTGGCGGTGCCTGCTCCGTATAGAAATGGCGGATAGTGGCCGCATCAAGAGTGATCGTTGGCTGGAAGTCGCTGCTCTGCATATAGCCAAGGATGGCCTTGCGCATCTGACGGGCCACAGGCCGTTGCTCCAAATTATTACTGATGTCCATCGTGGTCATCAACACCCTACCCTTCAGCACACGGGCTTCGACAATCATGCCCAACTTGCGGCTGACGTGCCAAGTATCTATGGGCTGGATGGGTGACAGATAGTCCTGGGGCAATTCCATCAAATTCATAACCTGCGCCTTATTGAGCAGTTCCCACCAATTGAGGTTCGACCAGTCGTCGGTGGGGAAACCATACTTGAACAGGGGGTGATTCTTGTCAATATAAGCACCAGTGGTGTGAGGTGGTCGCATCTTGAACCAGGAGGTATTCCAAAAAACAGGCAGGTAGTTCTGCTTGACATCACTGCCCAACGTCACCTTACCGGCAGCAGTAAGCAACACCGTCCCTCCCTTCTTCAGAATGTCCAAAGCTTTGTCAGAGAGTTCGGAGAACTCAAAAGGAGTGCTTCCGGATAAATCAACCTCTTTCGGATAGACCCAAAAATCCCAATGATTGGTGAACAGACTATCCAGAGAAACTGAAAGGGTCATCTTTGCAGGCTCAGTGATGCTGCCGAGTGGCAAACGGATTGTGCCAAGCTGATGGTTCTTTCCTATGGGGATTGTTCCAGTAAAGAGAGTATCGGAGGCGAAGAGACTTGAGTCGTTGCACCACACATGATAAGTAGCAACACCATCTGTCAGATCGCTAAAGAGGGCGTTCATCGCCTCGACAGGCACTATGAGCGTCTCGTCGTTGATATAGACGAACTTAGGGAAACGGGCCAGCAATACCAACGTATTGCAGAACTCACGCCACTGACTGCTATTAACGTAACCCTTTTCACGCCAAAACACATTGAGCGGACCGACAAGGGCCGTACCCTGACCGCTGTAGTCGTTAAGTCCCAGCAACTGGAAACCGGCATAATCCTTAGTGCGCAGGTTACGCTCTATCTCATACTTATAGCAGAGTGTCTGCAAGTGTCCACTGGCCATCAGGAACTTCTCGGCTTGCGATGCCATGCCGTTGTCGCGCAACAGGTCGCGAAAGACCTCAAAGTTGCGGGCTTTATAGACACCGGTGTACTGAGGGATCTCCTTAAAGTCCGGAAAAGCACACCACTGCCCCTGCTCGTGGGCAATGATTGGCGTCCGGTTGGGCACGCTGTCACGATAATTACGCGGAAATTCGATGCTGCTATAATAATCATCATCACTACCGGGAGCATGACGATCCCAATCAAGACCGCGAGCACCTCCCTTGACATGATACTCCGAACCATCGTCCCAGGCCCAACCGCCACCAACGGAAGCACCACAATAGACTCTGGTCGAATCGTAATCATGCATCGTCTTCACCCAGTCATTGCAATAACTCACCCAGTCACCTGCCGGTTCATTACCCGCAGCCATCATCACAAATGAAGGATGATGACCATAAGTGTCGACGATACGTTTCGACTCATCAAGCAAATATTGATCGATAGCCTGACCGCGACGGAGCCTCACACCATGATTAGGCCATGACGGTCCTTCGGGCTGTAGATAGATACCTACACGATCTGCTGCACAAAAAGCAGCATCCGGTGGACAATAGCTGTGAAAGCGCACATGATTAAGTCCGTATTCCTTGCACTTTCTGAAGATACGCACCCATTCTGCCTCATCGGTAGGAGGATAGCCTGTTTCAGGAAACAGACAGTTCTCCACCGTACCACGCAGGAAAAGCGGACGACCGTTGATATAGAACTGACGGTCTTTGATGCTAATGTCGCGCAGGCCTATCTGCATCTCATAGACGGTCTCACCCACTTCGATAGTCAACTGATAGAGATTCGGATGAAACTCGTCCCACAATTCCATATCCTGAGTGAAGAATACGAACTTCAGCTTGTCAGCCTCAGTCTTGAGCAATGAACCGTAAAGCGGTCGATTATCCATTTGCATACCGCTGACCGGACGGATGCTGGCATTCACCATACTCTTATTGAGAGACTGGATGCGCGTGTCGTCCACATAGTTCTCCAATAGTACCTCGACAGTAAGCAACTTCATTGGCAAGTCGGGTATGACACGTACATTTCTGATATTAAGCCATTTACTCTGCGCCTGCAATTCGATACGCCCCACAATACCGTTCCAGTTGCCTTGTGTCTGATCAGTGACAGAATGAGAATCCTGACCCACGCAGACATTCTCGATGCCGTTATAGACGCGAATAGCAATCTCATTACGCTCGCCGGCCTTGATGTATTCCGTCACATCGCACTCGTGGGGAACCGAAAGCGACATCTGATGGGACACCTCATGACCATTCACGAAAACCGTCGTCTCTATGTGAGGCCGCTCCAAAAAAAGTTTGATGCGCTGATCGCTCCAACCTTCAGGCACATAGATGGTACGCCGATACCAGGCATTTCCCGTATAATGTCTATCGGGTGTCAGGAAGAAAGGGAATTTCATCTGTCCTTCCTGCCGATACTTCTCCATATATGGATTGAAGTAATAGGAAGAATCGTAGAGTGAGCCCGTCCATTGCGTATGTATGCTAACGGGATTGCCCTTGTCATTGGTCAGCATCGAGCCAGGCAACATCACATAGTCGTTATAGTTCGGCTCATCCCCAATGGAGAAGTCCCAAATGCCCGCCAAGTCAATCATCTGCTGGGCAGAGACATTTAAGCCACAGATGATGCAGATGGTACAGATAATCTTTCTCATAGTCCTTTGCCGGTTATCTCAATTCGCTTGATACTCTCGCCCGGTGTTTTGTCGGCCTCACGAGGCAAGTAAATAGGTTCATTGGCCTGCATGGGCAAGATGCGCAGTTCTAATTCAGCAGTACCCTCAGGCAGACGCCACAGTCCATAGAGGAATGGGCGGCCATACTGGAAGTTGTCGGCAATCAGGCGCCCATTGGCATAGAGACGGGCACAGTCACCTTGATAGTCGATAGAAAGGAGATAACCCGTCTTCTCTTTCAAGAGAGAGGGGAGTTTTATGCTATAGACGGCAGCGGCAGCCCAATCATCCTCGGTCGGTGCCTCAGCCACCTTGGCGGGGCCTTTCTCTATTTTGCGCAATGCGCCAGCCTCCTTTATCTTCGTAAAGCTAACCTCCGGTCCCTTTTCCTTTTGGAGAGACGGTTGGAGAAAAAGGTGTTCGGCCTCCTGCTGTGAAAGCAGGTATATATTATTATAAATAGGTGTATCTGTTCCCTTTGTCTTCACGTTCTTCAGCATCTTACCGTTCTGCAAAGCGATGGTGGTAGGTATGCCTTTCACTTGCATCAGATAGATCTTGCCGTCGCGTTTGGCCACCAGTTGGGCTGTGGCATACTTAATTCCATCTATATTGATGGGGAAGATGGCAATGCAGTTAGCAGGAATCGTCAGACGTGGTAAAGCCACGCCACACGCCTCCAGTTTCACGTTCTTTTTCGCAGAAAGATTTTGCAGACGCTCATAGTTGTTCACAAAAATAAAACCGCTGTTGCCATCCGAGCGGTAAGCCCAGCGCAGACCAGAATCATCGCCTTTCTTCAGATCCTGAGCAGCAGGGAACGCTGCTTCCATCGGAGCCAATACTTCGCCATAATCTTGCATAAAGAAATGCAACGGGCGAAGCGTGTAATATTGCGGATAGGTCTGACCAAACTCACCCAGCGGTGCCTGAAAGTCGTAAGTCTTCACGGGCAGATCGTTATTGGCAGTTCCCAATGTACGTTGGGTCTCGTTCAACGTAATGCCAGTCGTGCTTTCAGGATTGGTGCCACCGTGATACATATAATAGCCCAGTAGGTTGGAACCACTGCCCAGTTTCACAACAGCCATCGAATAGGCATCCTCAGGATAGAGATAGGGCCGGCGATGATAGGCTGTAGCCATGCCCCCCCCCAGTTCGCAGGTAAAATAAGGATAATCCTCATCGCCCTTATTTATATTCTCTTCCTGTTTGCCCAGCAAGTCGGTACCAATGGCTGTGCTGGATCGAAAGCCCTTGAAGTTGAAAGCCTTGTAATAGTTGCCGGGTGTCTCACCGATACTCTTGTCCCAGAATCCGTCGGCATAGTCGCCATATAGAGGCAACATCTCACCGAAGGGCACGGGCTTGGTCAGTTCAGGCCAGCCGGTACGGGTGTAGAACGGCAAATCAAAACCTATCTGGAGGGCTATTTTCTTCAGGGCCATCAGATAGTCGCCCGAACCACGATACTCGTTGTCAAACTGACAAGCCACCAACGGGCCGCCGTCTTTCCATTGCAAGCCAATAATCTGTGAATATATCTGACGATAAAGTTTATCGACATACGACAGGAAGACCTTATCCTGCGAACGCAATTTGCAGCCTTTCTGAAACATCCAGTCCGGAATGCCTCCATTGCGCACCTCGCCATGACAGAACGGACCAATGCGCAGAACGACCGGCATTCCTTCCGTTTTGCAAATTTCGAGGAAGCGACGCAGGTCACGTTGCCCATCCCAACGGTAAATACCCTCCTGTTCCTCCACATGATTCCAGAACACATAGGTGGCAATAATGGTTACCCCACCCTCTTTTATCTTCTTCACCTCTGCCTTCCACTCATCAGCCGGAATGCGCGAATAGTGCACCTCACCCATCACAGGACAGACACGACGACCGTCAATCATCAGGCTCTGTCGATCCCACGTCACCGACTTACCCAAGTCTGATGCCAACACAGCAGTGGTGCCAAATAGGGCAATCAGCCCCACTATCAGGAATTTCATAGATTTCATAACCTCATTTCTTTGATTTGTTGGTTGCAAAGATACGAATTATTTTTCATTCTTCATCATCATCAACGAACGAAATGCCTGAGTACCATAGTGATTGATGTCCAGTTGTTCCACTTCGGTGAGATAGTGTTTAGCATGATCCAAGTCACCGAGACCATAATAACCTAAAGCGAGCATATAAAGACAATGGATACGATTCTTCATGTCAAGTGAATCTTCCCAGATGAGCAGGTCGGGCAGCGAGACAGCAAAATAGTCCATCACCTGATGCTCGAAGATATGCTGTTTGCCATAGTTCACTAATTTATAGAAGCGTCCATTGGCCTCGTCATCACGCCTGAGTTTGCGCAGAGCCAGTCCCTGATAGAATATCTTATCGGGCTTGGCATCGTTGTAGTACATTGCAGCGGCAGGTTCCTGTGGGCCTTTCGTTGCCTCTTCCCAACACTCACGCGCTTTTTCCATATTGCCCTGCTGCTCATAGGCCAGACCGAGGAAATAGAAGAAGTCGTTCTCCTGAGCACCATAGAGTTTGCCCTCGCCAAGATGGAAAGGATATTCCAAGCACTCGTTGAGCAAGGTGACTGCCTTCATTGGGTTTTCAGAAAGTAATTGTTTCGCAAGTTCCACCCTGGCAATCTGATACTGCCCGGACACCTTGCCTTCACCACCTTCCCAAGGATGGAACCGATGGGCATCAAGTTTTTGTTTGGCCTCCTCAAATCGACCTACCTGATTGAGCAGGGTTATCTCCTCAAGCACGAGATCATCCCGTTGCTGAATGAGCTCGGAATACTTCTGTAAATTGTCGAGTCGGAACTGATGGGGCTTCTGCATACGACGGTAGAGTTGATCAAGTTCCATCAGTATGCGGGCATCTGTAGGATTGAGACGGAAGGCTTTCTCCATCAGTTCAAGAGCCTCTTCATGACGTTCCTGCTTGTTAAAGCGAGCCAAAGCCAAGTTGCGCCACACGGTGGGGAACACAGGATCCAATTCCGCAGCACGCTCCCAACATTCTATGGCCAGATCATACTGACGCTTATCGTAGTAGAGGCACCCCAAATAATAAGGAGCACGGGCACCCTCCGGATTCTTCTCCGTAGCAGCAACCAAAGCCAATACTGCCTCAAGTCGATTTGGGAAACAATAATCCGGACTAACGGCTTCTGCCTTTTCATAGTCGCCCATATAGTAGTAAGTCATCGGACTGACGGCTCCTTCATCCTCAGCCATCTGCCAAATGACCAATGCCTCATCGCGCAATCCAGCCTGAGCATAGTCGAGTGCCAGTTCATCGTAGTTATGACAACTCTTGCGGAGCAGCGTCTTCAGCATTTCAAGCACAGCCTCATCCTTAGTCAACAGATACTTCTCATATAGGCAACCATAGTTGAAACGGTCGAAACTCAGACTTTCCTCAATAAAGGCCAGACGCACTTGTTGCGATGCAGTTGCAATATATCTGGCAACCGCAGCCTTCAATGCACGCGCCTTATGATTGTGCCAGTTGTTCTGCAAGCACCGCTCCAGTTCATCGGCAGCATCCTTATAGCGTCCTTGAGCCACAGAAATCTTAGCTGCCTCCAAATAGCCGGCATCAGCCCATGCCTTATTCCACGTTGACTTCCAGAAATGCTCGTATGCCTCATCGAGCCTACCCTGATACTTCAATGCCAATCCAAAGTTGTAGACAGGCTCACCATCATAGGGATTCGGATTGCGCTTCTGCCATACCTTCACGGCCTTAGTCAGATAGCTCTCGGCCAAAGCAAAGCGACCGCGACGCAGATACCAGAGTCCCATCTGGTTCAGACAACGCACATCGCGAGGATCACGACGCAGAGCCTCTTCATAGTAGTCAAGAGCCGACCAAGTGGCATGACGATATTGTTCCAGATGCAGGCCCGTCAGATAGAGTTGGTCATTGGTCTTCGTGTCCTCTGGCGAAAAAGCAGCTTCCGCAGCATCAGGAATAGGACGAATCTCATCGGGCTCGTCATGCCAAGACAATAACGGAGCACAAAGTGAACCAAAGGAACGGTAGATGTTGAAGGTCAACTCATTGAAGTCGGCACCTTTCACATCTACACTTTTCACGAAAACCTCCTCCGGTGACAACATTAACACCTCATTATAATATTCCGAACCATTGTCATTCTTCAATATGATGCGTACTTCCTGCTTCGAGGTAGCCAGCAATTTGACAGTAACCTGTCCGTCTGCATCGGGAGAAAGATTCAATACAAAGTCCTTGCTGGCCTGTTTTACAATGCCCACCTCACGATAGGGCATGAAATACTGCACGAAACGCTTCTCCTCATAGGGCATCAGCCAAGTGAAATCAGGCTGGTTTTCAGTGTACACACCCGCCATCAATTCAATGTAGGGACGGAAGACACCCTTTTCGTCCTCGTCGGTCAGATTGCGATCCCAGGCACGACCGAAGTCACCGTTACCCCAAGTCCACTGTTTCTTACCGGGCGAAAAATGATGACTGGCCACGTGAAGCATACCGGCTTGAGTGTCGTTCTCATAGCCGCCCTCGAAGTTATATTTCGAATTGACCCCCATATAACTGGTGGGCACCTTGATATTCTTGTAGTTAGAGATATCGACACCAGCCGAATAGTCCATCTTATAATAGGTACCCGTAGCGATGGGGAACGATGATACGGCACGCTTGCCATGATCAAAGACAGCGTTGACATCAGGCGGGAACACACTCTGATAGGCATCGTTCACCTCCACAGCTGGGTTAGCCCACCAGAGGAAAGTCTGGGCCATGTCGGTACGGTTGTAGAGAATGCCTTGAATCTCCAAATAGGCGCACCCCGAACGAAGCGTAAAACCTGCCGCTCCCTTCTGGTGAAACATCTGTTCCATCTCATTCACCCATACCGTCACAGAGCCGTCCTCATTCTCCACGATGGAAGAATCCACAGGTAAATAGGTCGACGGACGGTGATGCTGAGGCCAATTAAACTCAATACCGCCACTGATCCAAGGGCCGGCCAAGCCCACTAACGCGGGCTTTATCACATGATTATAATAGACGAAATGGCGCTGACGAATCTTGTCATAGGCCATCTGTATGCGACCACCCAGTTCGGGCATTACCATCACCTTGATATACTCGTTCTCAAGAAACACCACATTCCACTCATGAGGTGTCGGTTCATTGGCAATTGATTCCACTACCGGGTAGGGATAGACAACACCCGATGAGCCTTGATATACACGTTTCTCCAAGAAGATAGGGTTCTTCTCTGCCTCCCCAATCTCGTATGTCGGGATAGTCACTATTTCTCTCCAAGCCTTAATCATATCTTTTCTAATTTTTAACTAATTCTTTTTCCAGTTCTTCAAGACTCTTGCCCTTGGTCTCCGGACAGCGGAGGAACAGGAAGACAAAGGCGCAAATGCAGATAGCACTATAGATCCAGAAGGTGCCGCTGCTGCCCAACACCGCATTCATTGAGGGGAACGAGAAGGTCAACGTGCAGCATCCCACCCACAAAGCAAACGTACAGGTGGCCATAGCAATGCCACGAATATGGTTTGGGAATATTTCGGCCAGCAGTGTCCAAGTGACAGGGCCAAGGGTCATGGCATAAACAGAGATGGCTGCCACTACCAACACCACCATCAGTACACCCGTCACACCCAGATAATAGCAGACGCCCAACACCAAATAGATACATCCCAATCCACCGGCACCTATCAGCATCAGCGTGCGGCGCCCCCATTTCTCAATGGTATAGAGGGCTACGAAAGTGAATACCACATTGGCAATGCCCGTGATGACGATGTTGATAAACATACCATCCACGTCGAAACCTGCGCTGACGAAAATCTCCTGTGCGTAATTGAAAATGACATTCGTGCCGCACCACTGCTGGAATACAGCGATAACCAACCCCAGCAGCAACACTGTAGCATACTTTTTCCGGAACAGCGTGCCTAATCCTGCCTGCTCTGTATGCTGCGATTTTGTTGCAGTTCCTCTCTTTAATGCCAGAAATACCGGACTCTCCGTGATAAAGAAACTCATTATCAAGAACAGACCGGCAGGCAGAGTCTCGGCCCAGAACATCCAGCGCCAGCCCCACTCCACGTTCCAAACCTGATTCTCGGGCACCGAGGTCTCGCGAGCCAACAGCATATTGACAATCTGTGCCGACAAGATACCCAACACAATGGTCATCTGATTCAGCGATACCATGCGGCCGCGAATCTCTGCCGGACTGACTTCTGCGATATACATAGGGGCTAATGCCGAGGCCACCCCAATGCCTATGCCGCCAATGAAACGCGCTATATTAAATAAGGTGAAGTCATTGAACAGGCCAGTTGCTATGGCCGACACCGTGAATAGCACAGCCGACACCATCAGCAACGGCTTACGACCATATTTGTCGGCTGCGGCTCCAGCCACCATAGCACCCACTAAACAGCCCACCAGAGCCGTCGTCATGGCCACGCCCTGCATCACTGGGGCATCGGTAATGCCAAAATAGAGTTCATAAAACGGCTTTGCACCACCAATAACCACCCAGTCATAGCCAAAGAGCAAGCCCCCCATTGCCGATACCATGCAAATGAAATAAAGGAATGATTTGCTGTAGTTAGTCATATTTTCTTTCAGGTTTTAGTTTCGATGGTGCAAAGATATAACGATTTCCTTACAAAAAAGATGGAAAATCTTTTGGATAAGATGGATTATCTTATTATCTTTGCAATCATTATGAAAGAAGGGTTTACAGGAGAACGCAGCATCGTACTGCCGCCCATGACCATTGAGACGGAGGCCGCTGACCCGCTGGTGAGCAGTCTCTACATCACCGACATCGGCTATTATCCCAATGCAAAAAGCCATTTCCGTGAGCGAAAGGAGCCCATCGGTGAGTATGTTCTCATCTATTGCATGGAGGGCAAAGGTTGGTTCTCGGTTAAAGGAAGCACCTATCAGGTCCATGAAAACCAGTTTTTCATTCTCCCTCCCGATTGTCCTCACGCCTACGGAGCCGACTATCACCGGCCTTGGACGATCTACTGGATACACTTTCGAGGCGAACATGCTGCCTTCTACTCCGAAGGATCGCTCACACCTCAGGACATACAACCGGCTATTAACTCACGCATCAGCGAGCGCAACCATATCTTTGAGGACATATTTTCCACCTTAGAGCGCAACACCGACTTGGAAAGTCTGCGCTATGCCTCCTCGCTGCTCCACTACTATCTGGCCTCCATGCGCTATCTGCGTCTCTACCGACAGGAAACATCTGCCGGCAGCGACGTCATTGCCGCTGCCATCCACTTCATGGAAGAGCATATAGAGAAACGACTGACAATCAGCGATCTTGCCCGCTTCACGGGCTTTTCGTCGTCTCATTTCTCCAAACTCTTCAACCTACAGATGGGACTGAGCCCCCTCGCCTACTTCAACCGAATGAAAATAGACCGTGCCTGTCAACTGCTACTGAACACAGATATGCACATCAACCAGATATGCCATCTGGTAGGCATAGACGACAACTACTATTTCTCTCGCCTTTTCTCCAAACAAATGGGGTGCTCACCCAAACAATATCGTAATAAAAACAGGGACGGATCCCATCCGGAACCGTCCCCACTGAATTGAGTTTAATACATTATTTCACGACCACCTTACGTCCGCCAATGATGTTGACACCCTTCTGCGGAGCCGTCAGACGTTGGCCTCGCAGGTCGTAGACGGGTGCATCCTGACCGGTTTCCGTCCTGATGTCGTTGACGTTTGAGGGTGTATCGTCGCTGCCTTCATAATATGTCCAGCCCCCATAGGCATCAATCTCACACCAAACTCTCCATCCTTTTTCCTCAGCAGCCAAAACTTGTTCCTTTGTGCATACGTTTCCTTCATTTGGGTTCACAGAAGAATAGACATACAATTCAAAAAAACTATCCGCGTTATTATTTGTTGGCAAAGAGTTGATGAGATTGTCCATAGAAGTTCCTTTTATTTGATTACAATGGAAATACAGCGTATTCAATGCGGTATTCTTTGAAACATCCAAAGCAGTCAGTTGGTTGTTGGAACAATCCAAACTACCTAATATCGTATTCTTTGAAACATCCAAGGCAGTCAGTTGGTTGTTGGAACAATCCAAACTACCTAATATCGTATTCTTTGAAACATCCAAGGCAGTCAGTTGGTTGTTGAAACAATTCAGACTACCCAATTTTACATTCCTGGAAACATCCAAAGATGTCAACTGATTATTATAGCAACGCAGGGAAGTCAATGCGGTACATTCTGAGACATCCAAGGTTGTCAGCAAGTTTTTCTCACACCATAAACTGGTCAATGCAATACTTTTTGATACATTCAAGACGGTCAGTTGGTTGCTGTAACAATACAGTTTTTCCAATGCAACACATTCTGAAACATCTAAAGCTGTCAATTGGTTATCGTAACAATACAAGTTTATCAATTTTGTATTCTTCGAAACATCCAAGGCAGTCAACCGGTTTTTATAACAACCCAAGCTTCTCAATATAATATTCCTTGAAACATCTAAGGCAGTCAGTTGATTGTTGCTACAATTCAGTGTAGCCAATGCGGTAAAATATTCTATTCCTTGAAGCGAACTGATATTCTTGCCAACTACATCTAATTTGTTTACATTCTCGATTTCCGCCTTCGTCAACTTACCATCCTTGCCATACTCCTGCTCTAACAAATAGTTACGGAAATTGTCGTCAGGGAAGTTCGTAGCGTTGATTTCTATCTCGTCAGATGCATGAGTTGTCAGTGGCAGAAGAGCCATAGCCATACACATGAAAGATACTTTAAGTAATCGTTGTTTCATTGCTCTAATGTTTTTTGAAACGAAAAAGGCGTCAACCATTCGATTTGCTTATTCTCATTCTTTGGTTACCGGCAAGTGACCATGCACGTAAACAAGCAAGAACAGTTCACGCCCCAACGGACGTGAACCTTCCGAACTGCTTGCTCTCACGTGCGAATATTGCCGGTATTCAAGAATGAGAGAACAAGAGCAGAAAGCTCAAGTTATATTAAGTAAGTACGAGTGGAGGGGCGACGCACAATTCCATTGTTGTTAATTGTTTGGTTTGTTTGTCCCGATTCCCTCTTGGGAGTGCCTCGCTGAGCGACGGCAGTAGCTCCCCCATTGTCGTTGCGTTCTGTCTGTTTCTTAGTTCTGTCTGTTTAGAAAGTTATACATAAATCTCTTTTTTCTCCTTGCAAAGATAGACATTATTTCTGAAACGGACAAGAAAATCAATAGAGTATTTCAGTTTTGCCACCATTTAAAGTGCAAGACACAACCGTTTGAAGCCTCCAAACACCTCGTTTGAAGCCTCCAAACCATCCGTTTGGAGGCTTCATTCACCCTGAAATCAGCATCAATACACGTGGCTTCCCCAATACTGTTATAATCGTCCATTCATAAACAGTATTTTCATACCTTTTTAGAAACCTGCCTAATTTCTAAAAATACTGCGTACAAACTGCATATTGTATAGCAGCATCAGCAACAGGACAAAGATACCTACGAGACACATCACGCCATACATTTCCTTGACTGCTACCAATAATATACTTTCAAAGTCGGAATGGATACCGCGCGAAAGGGTGTCGGCAATCTGATGACGCAGGCCAAATGCATAGAATCCCGAGCATATACTCTCACCGACACCGTTGCGAATGAAACCTGAGACGGTGAGGGCATGAAAGAATGTGGGGAACTCTATGAGGTCCTTCAAATAGATTGTCATGGTGCTGAAGAAAACACCATAGCCAAAGGTACGCAGGAACGTAGGCAGATAGAACCGCTCAACATTGAGCACTGGCGAGACATTGAAATACATCAGCACCTGATAGAGCAACAGGGCGGCAAAACCAATGCTCAGCAGATAGGGATATTTGAAGCCGAAACGAGGTATGCGCCCCCAGACAGGTGTCGTTCCTCCCCACAGGATTGTGAACACACAACCCACAATATATCCCAGAATCTCAAAGACATAGAACTGCTGAGTAGTGGTGAATCCCCAATGGAGCACTCCTCCCGTCAGCGTATTCTGCAAAGCATGGGGCGTGGCATTCATCATATCGGCCACAAAGAACATGGCAAAGATAGGAATTAACTTGGCGTGAGGCCACACCTTCGGATCAATATAAGGATGGCGCACATGGAGCATACGACCGATGCTGACCGCCAAAGTCAGCGGGAAACTCAGCAAGACAGCACACCACAGGGGACTATCCCACCAGTTGTAATACTCACCGTATGTAAACAGCCAAATGACTTCGAGCATCACGGCAGACCACAGCAGACAGCCTAACCAATCGAGCGAGACAAGCGGTAGCGGCTTGGGCATCATGCGCCACGGATGGGTGCAGACAAAAACAGCAATAGCCAACATGAGCATCAGGGCCGCCATCAGCCAGTGGACAGACTGCCAAGAGCCGGTGAAGATGGTCATTTGCTGAGCCAGCCAGTTGGAGCCGGGCATCGCTCCCAATATGATAATATACATAGAAGGCAGAAAAATGCCAAAGTCTTGCTTAGGCGAAAGCCACAAACGAATGTTAGAGAAGCACTCGAAGGTGCCACAGAGCTTGAAGAAACCTGCAATGTATGAGATGACACAAAGCAGCGGCAAACGCCAAACGTCATTCGTAATCGTCCCGTCAAGCAGCCAGAGACACAGGATATTGCAGGCAGCAATGACCAATGCCGCATTCATCAGCAACTGACGATTCGTGAAGCGCAACTTATAACGGAACAGAAAGGGGAAGGGCATATTGACACCCACCACACCGAACATCGCCACCAACTGGATGTCCTCACGCATCAGCGACGTGGCTCCCACTATGTGTTGAAGGCTGGAAAAATAGACACCCCCTGAAAGTTGGAACAGCAGCGCAAAGGCCATGTACATCCAAGGGCGCACCTTCTCCGGCACCCATGAATTGAACATCGGCATGGCAAACTTCTGATTCGGATTCCACCCAGCCATCAGTAGCACACCTCCGTTTCTACATTCAAACCGGCCAAAAGACGGGCAACGGCCTCTGCGTCGTCGGTAGTCACCTTGATGCGGACAGGCACGCGCTGCTCTACCTTGACGAAATTGCCTGTGGCATTATCGACAGGAATCGGAGAGAAAGCGGAACCTGTGCCGCCAGCGATCGCCTCAATCTCGCCTGTATATCTCACACCGGGGATGGCATCAGCCGTAAACTCCACTTCGTTACCCACGGCTATGTGCTTCATCTGCGTCTCACGATAGTTAGCAACCACCCACACTTGGTCGGCATCCACGATACGAGCCAGTTGCTGACCCGGCTGCACAAGTTGACCGACGTGAATATCCTTGCGTGACATAACACCATCGCAAGTGGCAACAATCACCGTATAAGAAAGATTCAGACGGGCAAGATTGACGGCAGCCTCAGCGACAGAAGTACCTGCGTTGGTCTGGGATAGCCGCTGTGCCTGTTCGCTCTGCACCAGAGCCGTGGATTGTTTCTGGCTCATGGCCTGCAAATAGCGAGCGCGGGCAGCCTCGTAGCGGGCATGGGCGTTATCGTATTGCTGACGGGTGACGGCATCTTTCTGAAGCAAAGCAGCGAAACGCTCATAGTCTGCCTTGGCATTCTCCATGTTCACACGGGCTTCTTCGATACTGGCATCTGCCACACGGACATTGGATGCCGTGGTGTTCATGCCTGCACTGACAGCAGACGAACCGGAGCGTGAGCCTTTCAACTGCGCCTCGGCCTGTGCCAACTGCAACTGAAACTCAGCATCCTCAATGATAACGAGGGTGTCGCCTCGCCTGACTTGCTGATAATCCTCAAAGCGGATCTCCTTGATGAAACCACCGACACGGGCATTCAATGGCGTGATATGTCGCCACACCTGAGCATCATCTGTATATTCCACATTGCCCAGATGCACGAAACGGCTGCACACATAGCCCAAGGCCAGCAGCATCAGGACGATAATCACTACGTTGTATATTCTCTTCATATTCTTCTTGTTGTTCATAATGTTCCTGCGATAAATTTCAGTTTATAATAAGCATAGACGATGTTGATGCGGGCATCCACCTCCTGCAGTTCGGCATTCAACTTGATAGTAGAGGCATCAAGCATATCGGTGATCAGTGCCAACTGATTCAGATAGCGGTCGTTCACCACCTGATAGTTCTGCTGCGCCAACAATACACTCTTGCGCTGGATGTCAAGATCTACGAATGACTGCTCGTACAGCGTATATGCCTGCTGCACCTGATTATTGAGCGACTCTGCCACTACCACCTGATGTTGTTGGCTATGACTGATGCCCACCTCTGCTTGCTGCACCTTTCTGCGCGATTTGTAGAGCGAACTAAACGAGTATTTCAGTCCTACACCCACGTACCAATAGTTGATATTCTTGTCGATGGGTGGAATGTCGTAGGTAAAGGGACCGCTGAAGTTGTCGGCTGCTATGAGGGCGATCTTTGGCATCATTTCGCTCTTTGCCAGTTTCAGTTGTTGCTGTGTCAGTCGGGTATTGAGTTGCGACTGCTCAACAGCAGGCGATGAAGCCAATGCTTCCGTCTGCCACCATTGCTCACTGCTCCGGTCAAAAGCCTTGTCAATCAGCGTAGTGTCTGGCAGGATCATCGTATCAACCAGCCCCAATGTGTTGCAGAGTTGATGGTTCAGGACAGCCCGCTGATCCTGCAATCGACGCAGACCGAGGCGGAGCGTCTCCATCTGGAGTTCATAGCGTGTGACATCATTCTTCAACGCCATGCCCTGTTGCTGCTTTGCCTGAATGTCGGCAACCAGCCGCTTCGTCAGTTCGATGTTCTTCTCATACACCAGCATACGGTTCTGAATCTTAAACAGATCAAGATACTGTCCAAGTGCCATAAACCGCTGACCGTTGGAAGTCTGCCGCTGTCCTGCCACTGCCATATCACGCTGCAACTCCGAAAGACGGATGCCCGCGTCTATCGCACCGCCTGCATACACCACCTGTTGCGCCTCCAAGGCAAAAGAATTGCCGAAGTGCGGCGACGAATAGCCGTTGGCATTCGTGAAGTCGCGGTCCATCACTACCACATTGCCGTTGTAGGAAGCCGACAACGTGGCGTTCACATCAGGCAGCCGTTGTGCACGAGCCACCTCAATTCCTCGGTTAGCAAATTCTACGCTTATCTTCTGTTGCTGAAGAGTCTTGCTGCTGCTTTCCACCAGTTGAAACAATTCGTCAACTGTCAACCTGCGTTCATTCGCGCCCTTCCCTGCCATCACGACGGGTACGGTCACCATGAGCGCCCAAAATCTCATGTTCATATATACGTAGTTATCTAAAAAACAGCTGCAAAGATAATAAATATATCAATAGGTTGTGACC
>CAMWKM010000067.1 GCA_947174835.1 uncultured Prevotella sp. | reverse complement strand
GCCAATGTCCGCCAATGTCCGCCAATGTCTGCCAATGTCTGCCAATGTCTGCCAACACTATTTCGGAATGTTGTATCTTTGCACCGTCGAACGATACGTCTCATCAAACATTCAGAAAAAACTATGCCAGTATTCATCATCATCATTGCAACAAGCGTCTTCTTCCTGACAAAAAGATTGGGAGTCGACCGGCATTGCGCCTGTCAACTCCCAACGACTTCATTTCACACCGTGCTCAACTCACGGAAGAGGCAGATACCAGTTCTTCGGTTCCATCAGCTTCGTGCGCAAGGCATCGTCGACAGTGCCGGCACGACGGGAGATAGGATCGGCCAGATAGGCAGGTTCGCCACGACGCATAGCCACACGCATCAGGTCATAGTAGCGATAGCCCTCGAAAGCACCCTCAAGCGCCATCTCGTTGATAATCATATCCTCGACCAGAGGCATCTGGTAGTCAATCGTATCCTGACGGTCACGCAACTCCTCAGTAGGCTGAGGCAGCGCATAGTAAATATTGCACTGGGCATCGCCGCTGCCACGAGAGTGGATGCCTCTGACATCCTCACGTCTGAACAGCGTCTCGTCGAATGCAATGTACTGCTTGGCGGCATCGTACTCAATGCTGTCAACATACATCTTGGCGTTCTCGTTGCACAGGCCATATTTCAGGATGAGCATGGCCGACTGGGGATAGCCGGCACGATTGAGAGCCTCGGCAAATCGCAAGTAGACCATAGGACTGCGATAGGTGACTATCTGCTGCACTGTAGTATAGAACTTGTAGATGTACTGATTTTCAGTATTGTATTCAGAGTAGTCATTATTGCTGCCATAAGACGACAGATTGAAGTTAGAGTGGAGACGCAGGTCGCCTATATACAGGTCGTCGCTGAAGCCCGTGCGGGGGGCATAGATGGTGTCGGTGGATATGGCGTTCTTGTATTCCATACAGTAGATCTGATCAGCCGACAGCCGTCTCATACCTGTTGAAGGACGCAACTGGAAGTAGTATTTGTTCTCTTTTGTCGACGAATAGATGTTTCCCAAGTCGCTGATGATTCCATCGAAGATACGCTTCTCCATAGGGATCATGCTGATTCTCTCTATAGAGGTTACGCTGTAACTATCTGAAGGACGGGTGAACTCCGTCGGGCTGGACCATACAACGCGGTTGTCAGGTTCCGTTCTAATCGGGTCCTTCTTGTCGCCCAGATAGTCGGAATACCAGTGCGCAGCCTCAGAATAACGACCGGCCCACAGGCAGAGGTCGCCAAGGAGTGCACGAACGGGAATGAAAAACTCGGAGGAACGACGTTCGTCAATTTCACCGTAGTTAAGCATCTCGGTGTATGCCACCGGCGTGAGATCGTCAATCAGTAATTCACAGATTTCCTTGATACCCTTACGAGGACCGGCAGCAGCAGCGGCAGCCTCGCGCTCGGTCATCAGCGGCTTCGTCACGAAAGGCACTTCGCCATAGATCTTTGCCAGTTCAAGATAGGTCCAAGCGCGGAACGCTTTCACGGCAGCATACTCCTTCATGAAGAGGCGACGGCCGCGACGCTCCATCAGCGTGTCGACGTGGGTCAGGAAATAGTTGCAGTTGTTGATGACGGCATAGTAGTCGCTCACCTGATTGTATTTATTGGCCTGACTGAAGTCGAGATTGGCAAGATGCTTCAGGTCTGACGATGCTGCATCGGTGGTAGTGACCAGGTCGGCACGCACCTCGCCCAAAAGCACGACACGGTCAGCAATGGTCTGCATCGTGTTCACAATGCCCATGACGCTATAGACAGAGTCGGTGGGATGGTTCAGGGTGTTGTTCTTCTCATACTCCACCAGTTCTGAATCCGTCTCCAGCATATCAGAGCAACCGGTCAGCAGCGCGGCTGCTGCCAGAATGTAAATGAAAAATTTATTGCGTTTCATAATCTTCTGTTTTTTTGCATTATCACATTTCTTACTTTCTACATTGCTCTTACAGGTTGATGTTCACACCGGCCGAGAAGGAACGACCTGTGCCCAACTGTCCGTGATCAATACCCAGTGAGAGAACACCGCCGTTCATCATGTTGGCAGGATCGCTGCCCAAATAGCGGGTCACAGTAAAGAGGTTTGAAGCGCTGCCCCAGATGGTGAGGCCCTGCAGATAGGTGCTCTGAACAGGAATGTACCACGACAAGGTGACATTGCTGAGACGCAGGTAGCTGCCATCCTCGATCCAACGGTCGCTGAAGCGAGAGTTGCCCATCGGGTCGCGATAAGTGGCACGAGGAATATTGGTCTGCTGTCCCTCTGTAGTCCAATGGTTTTGCATGGCCGTGGTCTGATTGAGGAAGTAGGTGCCTCCCTCCAACAGCGAACGCTGGTAGTTGTAGATATCGTTACCCAGCGAATAGTTGAAGACGGCATTGAGTTGCAGATTCTTGTACTTGAACGTGGTATAGATGTTACCATAGACATCGGGATTGGGATCACCGATAACCACGCGGTCGTCGTCATTGATCTCCTTGTTGCCGTCAACATCGGTGAAACGGACATCGCCGGCCTCGAAATACTTCTTGTCGCCATTCTGCTGGACAATATAGTGACCGTCGGCCAGAGCAGCCTCTGTGGTGGTGTAGACACCATTGGTCTTGTGGCCGTAGAACAAGCCCACGGGCTGACCAACCTTAGTCAGAACGGTTGCACCATAGACGGAAGTCTCAACCGGTCGGTTGCCGTTAGGCAGGGCCGTCACCTTGTTGACATAATGGCCGGCAGAAGCACCGAGCTCCCAACTGAAGTCTTTCAGGGCAAGCACCTTGACACCGAGGCTGACATCGAAACCGGTATTCTCAAGTTTACCGTCATTGCTCCAGTTCTGGACAAGGCCGCTGGTCCATGCCAGCTGGCTGATGGAAAGGAGATTGGACGTCCAACTCTTGAAGTAGTTGAGGCGCACGTTCAGACGGTTGTCAAAGAAATTGCCATTGAGACCGGCAGTCAGGCGACGGGTGGTCTCCCACTGCAGGTCGGTATTGCCGATGTTGCCGATCACCTTACCTGTTACACCTTTCTCGCCCAACATACGCTTGGCGATGAAATAGGAACGCGAGGCGGTATAGTCGATATCATCGTTGCCGGTGACATCGAAACCGACATTCAGGCGCAAGTAGTCGATGCCCTTGACACCGGACAGCCAACGCTCATTGGTGAGCACCCAAGCGGCATTGACACTGGGGAACAATCCCCAGACGGTGCCGAAGAGCTTGAGACCGGCAGCATCCTCACCGAAACGCGACGAAGCCTGAGCCGACAGGCCTGCCGTCAGATAGTAACGGTCGCCATAGTTGTAGTCGGCCACACCATACCACGTGATTTCGCGTGTCTGGTCGTCGTCACCGTCGGTGCTCTTGTACTGCAGTGAAGGACTCATGTTCGGGGTCTTGTCATTTCCTGAGTTATAACCCAACTGCGAGGTTCTGTTGAAATCGTTGCTCAAATAGCGCACACCACCCTTGACGCTGATGTTGTGGAGTTGATACTTGTTCTGCCATGTCAGACGGGTATCGCTCTGAATCATGGTCTCGCGAGAAGCCAAACTCTGGACTAAGTTGTCCAAACGGGTATCTTCGGAAAGTCCGTCGACCACGAATGTGGGCACACCCTGAATGGGCAGATAGTAGTTCTCGTTGGTATTGACGAGGCCCAAGGTGAAGTGCTCACTCAGTGACAGATGCTTGTTGAACTGGTACTTAGGCGTCACGGCAAACATGACCAAACGGTTGCCGAATGAGTTGCGGTTCTTACCGTCACCATATTCGAGAATGCTCAAGGGGTTAGCCAGACGGCCACGACCATCAAAGAGCCCCTCCAGATAATCGTCGGCCTCTGACAGATAGTGGCTGAGACGTCCGTGGTTGTCGTAGGCATAGGGCGAGAGGAACGGCGACTTGGCCAATGCGAGGAATCCGGGCGAGGTGATGACCATGCCGAGAGGATCCTGAGGAGCGCCATCGTCGCGCAGGTCGCGGTCGACATCGCTGTAGCTGGCATCGAATCGGACGTCAAGTTTGCGGCTAATAGATATGTCGGAATTGAGTCGCATATTGAAACGTGAATAGTCGTTGCTCTTCAGCGTGCTGTTACCCAACGAATAGCCGACTGACAGGTTGTAGGAGGCGATATCGTCACCACCCTGCACATTGATGCCGTAGTTCTGAGAGAAGGCGTTCTCGTAGACCTCGTCTGTCCAGTCTGTAGAGTTATGATACTTCTTGTAATAGAAATACGACGGCTCGCTGTTCAGGTAGCGCATACTGCCCATAGACTGCGGATTGATATTACCGGCAAGCAACTCTGTGGTGTAGAGACGGAAAGGCTCGGCACCCATCATCTTGGGCAGACGGGGCGTCAGTTCGTAGCGACCATTGATATTGACATCAATCTTGGTAGCCATCGACTTGTTACGCTTGGTCTTGATGAGAATGACACCATTGGCACCCTTGGCTCCGTAAAGGGCTGTACCATTCTTCAACACCTCGACACTCTCAATGTCGTTGATATTGAGGTTGGCCAGGATATTGTTGTAATAGCCATCATGGAGCATTGAGCGGTTATACTGCATATCCATGATAACGTCGTCTACGATCACCAAAGGCTGTGCATTGACATTGAGCGAATTGATACCTTCGATGAACATCATGTTGCCCAATCCGGGAATGCCGCTGCGACTGATCGTGCGGACATCGCCACCAAGCTGCTGAGCAATCAAGGGATCGATGCTGACCTCGGCACTATTGTCAAAACGGGTAGCTTCGGCAGCTATGCCGGCTGACGTTGAACGCTTGTAGGTCTCAGTGAAGGCATTGCTGTAGAGACGGGCATCGGCCTTGTCGCCGCTGATGGAACGCTGCTGAAGGTTGTAGCCATCGATACGCATCAGGACGGAACGTGTGTCGCCGGTCACTTTCAGTTCGTATTTACCTTCCTCATCGGTCATCGTGGTCAGGCTCTGGTTGTCGTAAGCCGACACAATGACACCGGCCAAAGGCTGTCCTGTGGCAGCATCGACAACCCGACCGCTCACCGTTTTCTGATTGTCCTGTGCTATCACTGATGCTGAAGCCAGGAGCATGGCGAATGATATAATATACTTCTTCATGGTTATTCGGGTTTAGAGGTTCGTGGACGCAGATAGATACAGTCGAGCAACATCTCACGAGAGTAGTTGGCATTCTCGCGGGCAGTGATGCTACACTTCAACGTAAGACTGACCTTGCTGGTGTTCTGATTGAAGTTGGTGGTTGGGAAAGGGAATGCCTCGGCCAACACTACGGTATCAACTTTCTCAGGATCAGACTTGAACTGAACATTGTCACAATCAAAAGACTTCGCACTGCCATCGGTTGCAACATAATTGATGGTAGCCTTGAACTTGCAGGGCTTCAATTTGGTGGCATCGGGATTGGAAACCGTCTGCGGCAAGATGATGGCACAGACATCGTACTCACCTGACAGCACATTGTCTAAACGATAGGTAATTTCCCAGTTGGCAGTGCTTTGGGTAGGAATGATTTGCAGGTATCTGCCTTCTGAAATGCTGTCGGCCACTTCGCTAATGGCAGCATAGCGGCACAGTTTCTCCTCAAGGATGAGCCACGTGGTCTCGCCCTCTGTCCAGAGTTCCTTGAAGAAGGTCTGTTCGGGAGCGAAAGGCCATTCGTCGGTCTTGTAGAGCACACCATTGCTGCACTCCATCTTTTGGGCACCATAGAGGATGCCACCGGGCTCGAACGGCTTGTGGAAGACGTGATAGACGGGTTTGCCTGCTACATAGCTCTTACGCCAATTCAGATAGGGCGCCGACACCAATGAGTCTGTGGTTGTTTTCTGATCAGTCATATTGAAGACGGCATCGTCAAGCAGGGCACGGTTAGTCCAATAGCGCTGGAGCGAGTCTGCCTTCTGGTACGACTGGTCATAGGTGAAATACTTTGAGGTTGTCTCCCAGGCTTTCTGCCAACCTGCGCTGCTCGGAGCGACGACCCAAAAAAGTGAGTCCTCGGAATTGAGTTCACCGATGGCATCGAGCATACGGTTGTACTCATAGACCACAGAGTCGATATAGACAGGTACACCATCGACAACACCGATAGACACGGAAGCATCGGGATCGAACTCATCCCACGCATACTGACGGATACTTTCACCAACCAACGATACATCAGGATCATCGCAGAGAGCCTCGTAGAGATTGTAGCTATAGGGCAGCGCATGAGAAGCTACATGAATGACACCGTTAAGGGCATGTTTGTTGCGCTCAAGAATGGTCACGCCCTG
The DNA here is from genome assembly GCA_947174835.1 of uncultured Prevotella sp. Classification (GTDB taxonomy): domain Bacteria; phylum Bacteroidota; class Bacteroidia; order Bacteroidales; family Bacteroidaceae; genus Prevotella. The sequence continues at coordinate 10,580 of CAMWKM010000067.1, read as the reverse complement.
AATGGTAGATTCCGTCATGTTGACATCTTTGCCATTCAGCAGGCGGAGTTTCTGAGGTGTGGCCTTCATTGAGGTGGCCATACGAGAGAGATGGTTGAAAACAAAAAACTTCTCAACGATAGAGTCACCGGGAGCCGTCTCGGTGAGACGAATCAGCGAGTCTTTATCAAACGTGCCGTTGACCGGAGCAATGACAGTGAATGCCTGGCCACTGTTGAGCAGTTGGGCATAGCTGACTTCGGTCTTACGATGCATACGGAACACACGAGTCTGATCCAACACCTCACAGAAGTCAGACAGTTGAGGATTGGCCTTCATTTGCTCCCACAGCGTGGCATTGCTGCCATCTGCCAGAGTCGGCTCATAGTGGTTGTCCCAGTCACTGCAGGCAGTCAGGGTTGCGGCTAAACCGCAACCTGCTACCAGCGAAAGGGCAATATTCTTGAAACTCTTAATTATCATCATAATCTCATTTTACTTTATTCTTTGTTCTTTAAAGCGATTAATGCTGATCCTCACCTTCGGGGCTGGCATAGACGCTCTTCGGGCAAATCTCCAGATAGTTGAAGTTACAATATTTCTCAGGATCGTCGAGTACCTGACGCATACGCAGGTAGTAGGTCTGATCGGGATCCATGTTTTCGGTAGCCAGCACACGACGCAGTCCATAGTGGACGGCACGCAGTGAGTTGGTCGTTCCTGTTCCACCCTGATACCAGCAGTCCATTGCCTTCATGAAACCACGATTGTGGAGGGCCTTGTCCTGCATCTTGATTTCCTCTTCTGTCTGGGCACCGTCAGCGCCATCGGGAATGGAACCGATATCAGGATCGCCGGGATACATACGCATATCAACAGGAATGCCGCAAGGACTTCCATTCAGATAGGCCTGGATAACACCACGCTCCTCAGCAGGGGTATATCCTATTCGGATCTCATAGGTACCCTTCTTCGGCACAGGAGGAAGTTTGAAGGTGACATCGAAACGACCGGTGACCACCACCACGTGACCCATGAAGGAAGCCCACCAGATATCGTTGCCAGTCACACCGACAAAACTCTCATCACTCATTTCCCATCCTTTGACATAGCCTTTCTTGAAGCCACGAATGGTGTTGCCGATAGCATCCTTGTGGTTACGGCCATCACCGTTCATGAAGTCGGGGCTCAGCACTGCGGGATCGAAACGCATACGGCAGTTGAAGATAACGTCACGCGTATGGGTATTAAAAGTCAGAATGTCATCAAGATAATGATAGTAACCGTTCAGAGCCTGCTGATCAGCCTTTCCTGACTCAGAAGGTGACAACACTTTCACACCACGGCTCTCACTATCGTAAAGGCGGCTCATCAGACCACGACGGTTGATATAGACACCGGCCTGATCGCCGGAGGGCTTTGCCAGACGCACCAACGTGCCGGGACACATGGTCTCATAGAATTCCTCAGGGTCGGCCAACGTCGTTTTCCAGCAGTCCTTGGTCAGATCGGAACCTACAAGGTCGTTATAAGAAACGATACGGTCAAGCAGATGGTAACTGATGAAACGGTTCAACGGATTCTTTCGGTGAGTGAAATCATCGTCATACAAACCAGCATCCTCAGGATAAGTGGCATCATAGATTCGCTTGGCATAGGCCTTGAGGTCGTCAATCGTGTAGATGTCATTGTTATGGAAGACAGAATCGGGCTCAACGAAAGCGGTGTACTTGAAATAACGTGTATTCACCCACAGGCAAGTCATGTATGGATTACCGTTGTTCGTACAGCGTTCCTGTGTTCCAATCTCTACTGAATCGACACCAATATTATAGGTATCGTCTATATAATTATGGAGCGAGTCATCGAGGTGCGTCAGACGCAAGGCCTCACAGAAAAGCGTAATCGTAGAATCCTCTTCCATCTTCTCCGGCAGGAAGTCATTGGTGGAAGCCAAGACATGGTCAATGGTGTGGACAACACCATTGGTCACCGAGTCGTTGTACTCTGTCATACGCGAGTTCTTGTTCACGTAATAGATGAGGCGGTTGTTGTTTACCACATCGGAATCGCTCGTCCATGTAACGAAAGCATCCAGCATATTCATGCCGACCTTACCCTCGGGCACATCGGATGTGAAATAGGCACCACTACGTATGATATGTGTACGGGCAACTGAATCGCAAACAGCCTGGGGAATACCGTCGACCGAGCCATAGCCGTTGTTCTTGACATATATCGACATAGCGTCGTTAGTAGGAGCAAAAAGGGTGTAACGACCGTATGTGGTCATCATTGAGAAGTATGGGGTACGCTTCAATAAGGCTATAAAGTCGCTATAGCGGTCTTTGTTGGCCTCAAGGAAAGCACCGGCCGTCATCTTCTTGGAAGTGTACATGGTCTCAGGTACGTCATCGTCATTGTCCACGCACGAGAAAAACAACGGCATGGATAACATGGCTATGGCCGACAGCGCATAGACCTGACTACCTATCTGACGAAATATTGTTGATATCTTTTTCATATTCTCTTATCGTTAGGTTTAAATTTCTTAAACTTTGCTTAACGTATATACTCCGAGTCCTGTCCATTGGTATAGGCCGGATTCTGAACCAGCAGAGGATTCACCTTCAACTCATTCTTGGAGTACGGGAAATAAATAATGTTTATGTCGGCCAACTTGATGGCTATGGCATTCGCATCCTCAAACTTCAACTTCACGGCAGAAGCAAGATAGGTGGTATTGCCATCACGACGAGAGCGACGTACCAAATCATACCAACGCTTGCCTTCGAACATAAACTCGCGACGACGCTCATCGAGCACCAGATTGGCCATCGCATTCTTTGAATTGATGTAGTCATCCTTTTTCAGCGTCTGCGTCAAGTTGTTGGCACGCTTGTTAACGATATTCACCAACTTGAAAGCCTCGTCAAAGTCGCCTTCAAGACCGCGCTCCACCAGAGCCTCAGCCTTGATGAGCAGCATCTCGGTCAGACGATAGACAATCCAAGGAGCCGTGTTTTGACCTCGCATAGCGGTCAGAAGATTCAGGCTCTGCTCGGTGGATACAGACTTTGTCTGGTACTGGACAGTGCTATTCACGTATTTACCGATAGCCAAAGAAGAATTTTCAAATCTAAAGTTCTCCCAGATACGACCATCCGTTGCCTTGAACAAAGACGACTTACCCTGAATAAAGTCAAGCTTGCTTGTACCGAAAACCAACGCATTGGCTCTTACGCGACCATTGGGGGTTCTCGAATTGCCATAGTAGTCGCGTACCCAAGTGTTCTCTTGGTTCTGGCTCCTTGAGAAGTAAAGTTCAAAAATACTTTCAAACGAGTTGCCTTCTCCAAAGATAGCACGATAGGCAGCACCTCCCGTATTGCCGCTACCATCAGGGGTCTCAAGAATGAGGGGAACGCTGTCGACAAGAGCAATATCCCTCATATCGCCCATACGAGCCTTGAGATCGTCATACTGACTCAACTTGTAGTCGATAACCATGTCGGCATACTTGATAGCATTGTCATAGTCCTCATTCCAAAGATAGAGATCTGCGAGCAGGGCATAGATAGCCACACGTGTTATACGGCTGGAGTTCTTAATTGGCAGAGTGTAATAGCTACCGGTGACACGATCCATTTCATGACGGCGCACAGCATCATCCTTCACACTCTCAAGATTGGCAATCAGAGAGTCGAGCACCGCATTGAACGGTGTAGCCGGCAAAATGAAATTCTCCGTGTCGTCAATGCTCGGTCTGCGAGTATAAGGCACGTCACGGAACGTGCGGATGAGATAGAAGTAAGCCAAAGCACGCAAAGTCGAAACTTCGGCAATATCAGCCTTCATCTCTTCCTCCGAATAGTTGGGATCTTTGGCCTGCACCAGCGGTGCGTAGTGGCAGACGATATTACAGCGATTGATACACTCATAGAGTTTAACCCAATTGCAGTAGGGGTTGGAGGACAACACATTTTCCTTCAGCACCTCACTGACCTCATTGGGAACATTGGCACCGGCAAGCATATTGTCGGAACGAAGTTCGCCCCATATACCAATACGGTTCAGGGCATCCTCACTCTCCAACGACTCGTAGCAACTGTTGCGTACGCTCGACACATCGCTCTTCTCTGTCCAATAGTTCTCTAACACCACATCATTCATCGGTAGGATTTCGAGAAAATCAGAGCAACTGGAGGTTGTTGCAGCAAGACCACAACCTACTGCGAACATGAGGACTGTATTCTTGATATTTTTGGTCATCATAATTCCTAATTACTAATTCCTAATTAAAACTGAATAGTCACACCACCAGTGAACGATCTGGCACGCGGTGTCTGGGCATTATCTGTAACGATACCCATCGAACCGTAGCTCACCTCAGGGTCAGCACCTGAGTATTTGGTCAGACAGAACAAGTTGTTGGCTGATATATATAAACTGAGCTGGTTGAGTCCCCACTTCTTGATAATCTTCGGGTCGAGAGAGTAACTGAGCTGGCTATAGTTCAAACGAATGAAAGAGCCATCCTCGACAAAGCGATCGGAACCCAAGTAGTTGTAACCGGCCTGACGAAGTGCACGTGGAATATCAGTGATGTCACCCTCAACACGCCAACGCCAATTGACGGCACGGCTCTGGTTGTTGTTGTCGTACATCTTTTCGACGTTCATACGGGCAGCGTTGATGATCTTGTTGCCATAGCGGAAGTTGAACTGGTTGTTCCAAGACAAGCGACCAAAATGGAGCTTAAAGCCGAAACCACCGGTGAACTTAGGCAGTGACGAACCGAGGTAGACAATATCAAGCTCGTCAATCTGACCGTCGTGGTTGATATCTTCATAGATAGCATCACCACCACGGAAGACTTTCGACTCATCCTTGCTACCACTGTAGCAGAACATCATCGGCGTTGTCATGCCATGCTCATTGATAATGACGTTGCCATCGGCATCGCGGGCAACAGGAGCATTGGGGCCGCTGACACCGGGAATCTCAACTTCTGAGTAATCACTGTACTGATAGACACCCTTGTAACGGAAACCGTAGATGCTACCCAGAGCCGTATTCAATTCAACGCGGGTCAGGTAAGAACCGTTCTGACGGTTAAACTCACTGTTCAGAGTGGCCAGACAGGTTTCGTCCATTGCAGTGATAGTATTCTTGTTATTTGCAAACGTAATATTGAAGTCTGCCGAGAACTTACCTGCTTTTATGATTTTGTCACCATTGAGGTTGAACTCCCAACCGACATTCTTCATGTCACCGACATTCTGGTAGGCCAGACTGGCATAACCAGACGACGTGGGGATACCACGATTCTGCATCAGCAGATCTGTGGTGTACTGCCAGTAAAGTTCAACATTACCATTGATGCGGTCGTTCCAGAAGCCAAAGTCAAAGCCCAAGTTATAGGTTTCTTTCTCCTCCCACTTCAGCTTCTTCATCTGGATGTTCACAGGAGCAACACTACCTTCATTCAGGTAACCGGCACCCTTGGAATACTTACTATAGAACAAGCCTTCGCTGCCGGGCTGGCGGCCACCGATACCCCAACCCGGACGGATAGAGAGCATCGAGACGAAAGGCAATGCCTTCTGGAACCAAGGCTCCTTGCTGATGTTATAGCGCACGGAGAAGGCAGGGAAGTTACCCCAACGCTCATCCTCACCGAACTTGGTGGTACCGTCGCGACGTACAGTGAAGTCAGCCATGTAACGGCCTTTGTAAGCGTAGTGGGCAGAGTAAGTGAAATACACACTGCGCCACTGACCGCTGCCGGTAGAGAAGTCACTGCCGATGATACCATCGGCTGCAGTGCTCTGAATAGAGCCGCTGGGCAGACCATAGATGCTGGTACGCTGTGACGAAGATGTTCCACTGGTCAGCTGACCGCGAAGCATCATCATCATTGAATGATCTTTGTTGCGGAAATGCGGTGTAAAGGTCAGCGTGTGGGTCGTAGTGACACCAAGGCTCTTGTCTGAATACGATGACACTTTGTTGCTCTCTCCATCACTCCAACCCTTAGTGTTGAGTGACTGGGGCATGAACAGGTCTTCATATTTATTAAAGATGTTAAAGACGACCTTTCCTTCATAATCGAGACGATGGTGCTCATCGTCGAGACCTAATAGACGATAGTTCAACTTAAACTCCGGCGTGATATTGTAACTCGTCTCATTGTTCTTGGCAAGGTGAGCCAGAGCAACAGGATTCTTCATTTCACGCTGGTCCTTGAGAGCCTCGCTGGCAGTTGGCAACATGGAGTAATAGTCGCTCAGATTGTTGCCATAGCGATCCTGCTCATATATAGAAAGGTTAGGCATACGCACATAGGCTATTCCCAACAGGTCACCATTGTTCTTATGGTTCTTAGTGTAGGTTAGGGAGATGTTGGTCTCAATCTTAATACGGGTTGACACGAAATAGTCAAGGTTCACGCGCGAGGTGAAGCGGTCGAGCACTTGTTCGATGATTGAACCTGTCTCGTGGTCGTAACCGGCACCGATACGGAAGTTAGCCTTCTCACCACCACCGGTCAGAGCAAGGTAGTGGTTCTGGCGCCAACCGACCTTCTTGACTTCAGCGAGCCAATCGGTGTTGTTGTTGTACATCTCATACTCAGAGAACGAGGGATCGTAGTTGATTTCCCTGATATCACTGGCAGCAGCACTCATCTGTGGGTTGAAGTATTCTTCCTTCAGCAGCATGGTGTACTCGTCACCGTTCAACATCTGATAGCCGTCGGGCTGATAGGTACCCGTCAAACGGAAACTGTAGTTGACACGCGTCTTACCGCGAGAACCACGCTTGGTCTTAATCTCAATAACACCATTGGCACCCTGAGAACCCCAGATGGCAGTGGCAGCAGCATCCTTCAACACCGAGATACTTTCGATATCTTCAGGGTTGACATTCAACAACTCGGCAAACTTCTCATCATTCATACTTGAGGGATCGAAATCGTTGGCATTGGTTTCCCAAACATTACCGTCGACAACGATCAGCGGTTCACTGGAGCCGTTGATACTCGACACACCACGAAGACGCATTGAGGTACCTGAACCCAGGTTACCCGAATTGGCCACGATATCAAGACCAGCGATACGTCCCTGCAGGGCTTCATCGACAGTGGTCATCGACAGACCTTCGAACTCTTTCATACTGATGGTCTCGCGAGCCGTTGAGATCTCGTCCTCAGGGATGGCAAGGCCGGAACCCTGCGCACGACGCTTGGCCGTCACGGTCACCTCTTTAATCTGGGTGGCACTCTGCATGTGAATATTGAACTTTGTCTTGTTGAAAGGCAAAGTCACGGTTTTGTAGCCCACATAGGTGACACGCAGCTTGTTCTTCGGGTTCTTCAACTTGAACGAGAAGTTACCACTCATATCGGTCACGGCAGAAGCCACGATACGATTGGCAGCGTCCAGCTCTACTACATTGGCCATCAGCACGGGACCGAACTCATCGGTCACGGTACCGCTGATGATGTCGCCTGCCTTCTGGGCAAAGGAACTGAGGATTGACAATTGACTGCCAATGACAATTATTCCAAATATTCTGAATAGTCTTTTATTCATGGCTTATCACTCTTTATACATTAACGGTTTATCAATGAGATGGACAACAGCCGACGAGGAGGTCTGAATCATACTGGCACTCGAAGGCGAAGTCGTGTTATACTGATATTCACGTGCCATCAGGTTATAAAGGCCGGAAGAAGTAACAACCTTGGCCAAACGACGGTTGTGCTCATCACTGCCGCGCATAGAAGGATTCTCATTCAGCCATTCAGTCGTTGCATTGTCGCAAACAGTCAAGCCGTCATCCTCAAGCAACGCGTGAACATGATAGAAACGATGAGTCACCGCATCAATAAGAGCGGTCTCGTGATCCTCGTCGTCATTACCTCCACCAATGACCAGAGAATTATCCTGAATATGGTATCTCAGGAAACTGACAATAGCAAGAGAGTCAGCCGTAGCACGTTCCTCATTACCTGCCTCCTTATACATTTCAACCTGCTCCCAAGTTGGCAGTTTGCCATTGTCAATCAGAGCCTGAATGCTCTCGTTGGTAGGCACGTACACCGTATAATGATAGGTATTAAGGGGAGAAAGGTTCTCACTGGGCGTAGAATATAATTTATCATGCAGACGTTCCGTCAGGCCACTACTCTCAAGCAGTTCACGGAACATCGAGAACTCATCATGCTCTGAAAGTACGTCGAACACGCTCTTACGTGTGGTCATGATAGGTGCAGAGTCCAGCACATAGGCCTTACCATTACCCTCCACAGTCTGATCGTAGACTCTGTGTATGTTCAGTGGTGCATCGTTGTCCATCTGATAACTACCGGCCACGGTCATTCCGTCAGCACCGGCACTCGTATTGGCTACGCGAATCCAAGATCCACCTTTGGTCTGATAGTATTCCTTACCATCCTCCACATCACCGATAACGATATGGGTATCAAGCACATCCTTCAGACGGTTTCTAATCTCATCGAAACTTGCTTTGCCGATAGAGTCACCAACCTCTCCGGTCTCCGGATCATAGTTCCAAATGCTGGCCCAAACACGTTCGTCTGCCTGTCTGTCCGGCTGAGACACCTTTGTGGGATCCCAGTGGAAGCGATACAGCTGAGTCTTGGCCTTACCGTAGGATACGGGATCAACATACTCAAGCAGGGCGTTGCTGTTCGGGATAAAGAGACTATAACGGGCGTTAAGTGAATTCAGATACACATTGTAACGACACTTCTGAGCAGCCCAATAGAGAATTTTCATCGACTCATTGGTCAGAGCAGGATAAAGCACGCTCACGAATGTTGTGGGCGAATAGACCTTATTTGTCAGATAGACAGCACCATTACAACCGAGCCAAACAGAATCAATGTCGGCACGATCGACACCCATAGGATCGTTGGCATCGTTGAGAATGCTGGCGAACTTAGAGGGAACGGAAATAAGGAAAGAACTGAGCATATTAACATTGATAAGCTCAGCAACTACATCATTGGGCACGTTGTCCCACGTGTGATATTGTTCGCGAAGAATACTTCCTGCACCATTCTGCCAGTATTCATCCAGAGCCTGGTTGCTGGGCACCATCATCACAGCCATGTCACGCTGAACGGCAGCGGTCGAAGCGTCTCCTGCATAGTAAGCATTCCACTCTGGATCGAACTTAAGCGTCGTCACAGCACCATTGTCCGGCGACTTGTTGAGTCCGACTCCATTCTGCGACTTGTCAGAGAAAAAGCGCTTTTGATAGACGGTGTCAGTCTGACGATCTTCATACAATCGGTTATACTCCATTGTCAGCGAACCATCACGATCAGGATACAAATCGGGATATGGAGCACAGAAACGCTCCAACAGCCTGTTGTACTCGCTAACATTGGACTTCGACTTGATGACCTCAGCCATATTGGACAGCGGAGTAATAACTTCAGCCATACGATGGATAAAACCGTTCGAGCACTTGATATTAGGCTCGGCTACCTGAACACCATTGATACTGGCATCACCGGCCTGACGGTTAGTAGTGCCATTGAACAGGAAATTGTAATCATCATTGGTGATACGACGGTTAGTCAGCATCTTCTCAATAAACTGAAGCATAGTCACCTTAGAGTTGTCCGTCATGCAGACTACAGGACGACCGGCCTCCTGAAGACGACTCCAATAAGGATTGTCAGGCATCTGCTCAGGACTGATGATAGCAACGCTATCAAACTCTGACGTTGAAGCGAAACGACGCATACTCTCGCCCTCAAGAGGCGGATTTCCCTGCACACTGGGCAGCGAATTCAACTGCATTGAGTTGTCCAACATGCTACCGAAAAGCAGCAATTTCTTCTGCGACACCGTCAATTGGCTGTAGTTTCGCACACCCCAACTATTGTTTGCAAAGAACCGTTCATAGGCCGCATCGTCGGCCACGAAAAGCGTCTTCGAACCTGTCTTGGCCAACACTTCGCGATAGCCAAGGTCATTAATCATCTGCACCGTGTTGGTGTAGTTCCCTTGATCGTAGAGCCAACTGTAGATGCTGGACCCCCAGCCTTCGGGGGTACGCTCATCCAAGTCGTACTCCGAACACGACAGGAGGGCACCACCACTTGAGAGCAGCACACTGGCAGCCAACAGCAAGTGCCGACCTCTTCTCCAGATTTGTCTTTTGGTTTTCATACTTGTTTGAGATTTTTAATATTGTTTTTTGGTTTTTGTCTTCATTGATAATTTGACGATGCAAAGTTATACATTATTTATGAGATTTTTATTTTTATTTGTCAGTATGGCTTTTCTGCTCGTCAATGACTTTTTAGTGCTGTCTCATCTTATTTTCTTTTTGTCTCATACCCGCAGATTACAGCAAATATCAGGGTTTTATCGGGGTCTTTTCTTTCTTTTTCGTACACTTTCCCCATGAAACCATCATCCCTCACCGAAGTAAGTAAAATCCGTCTAAAAAAAAATGCAGTTGCAATACAAGGGAATGCAAGACATGGAAAAACGGGAAAAACGCTGAAAGCTCCCCCCTCGGAGCCCCTTACCCCCCTCTTATATCTGTCCCCCTAT
>CAMWKM010000066.1 GCA_947174835.1 uncultured Prevotella sp. | reverse complement strand
GCTCAGCCAGATTCTGAGCAATCATCTCGTCGGTGACGGTGTAGTTCTGCAGGTCGCCCTTGATATATGATTCATAGCTGGGCATATCGATGAGACCGTGACCGGAGAGGTTGAACAGGATAACCTTCTCCTCGCCCGTTTCCTTGCACTTCTTGGCTTCGCGGATGGTAGCGGCAATGGCGTGACAGCTTTCGGGAGCAGGGATGATACCCTCGGTCTGCGAGAACAGCATACCGGCCTGGAAGGTCTCCAGTTGAGGAATGTCGACACCGTGCATAAGACCATCCTTGATGAGTTGCGAGACAATCATGCCTGCACCGTGGTAGCGTAGACCACCGGCATGGATGTTAGAAGGTTTGAAGTTGTGGCCCAGGGTGAACATAGGTAGCAGAGGGGTGTAGCCAGCCTCGTCGCCAAAGTCGTAGCGGAACTGGCCGCGTGTCAGTTTGGGGCAACTGTCGGGCTCGGCTGCAATGAATTCCGTTGTCTTGCCGTCCTTCAGGTTATGGCGCATGAATGGAAAAGCAATGCCACCGAAGTTAGAACCACCACCAAAACACCCGATTACGATATCGGGATATTCGCCTGCCATCTGCATCTGTTTTTCTGCCTCAAGGCCGATGATGGTCTGATGGAGAGCCACGTGATTGAGCACTGAGCCCAGTACATACTTACAGTTCGGTGTGGTGGTGGCTAATTCGACAGCCTCGGAAATGGCGGTACCCAGTGAACCGGAGTGCAGTGGGTCGCGCGTCAGAATATCCTTACCGGCACGGGTTGACATGGAAGGCGAACCCTCGACGACAGCACCAAAGGTGCGCATGATACTTGAGCGGTAGGGTTTCTGTTGCATGGTGATCTTCACTTGATAGACGGCACAGTCAAGTCCATAGACCTTGGCGGCATAGGAAAGGGCAGCGCCCCACTGGCCGGCTCCCGTCTCGGTGGTGACATTGGTTGTGCCTTCCTGCTTGGCGTAATAGCACTGAGGAATGGCAGAATTGACTTTGTGGGAACCCAATGGGTTGGTACTTTCGTTCTTGAAGTAGATATGGGCAGGAGTGCCCAGGGCTTCCTCCAGCGCGTAGGCACGGACGAGTGGGGTAGAGCGGTAGTATTTGTATTTGTCGAGAACCTCCTCTGGAATGTCAATCCATGAATGTTCGGTGTCAAGTTCCTGCACGCAGCATTCACGTGGGAAGATATGGGCCAAATCATCCACGCCTAAGGGCTGCTTGGTGGCAGGATGGATGGGCGGCAGGGGCTTGTTGGGCATATCGGCCTGAATATTGTACCATTGTGTGGGGAGCTCATTCTCTTGAAGAATGAATTTCTTTTGTTTCGCCATAATTGAAAAAGTTTAGGATTGTTAATCTCCGTTTGCAAAGTTACGAAATATTTCTTGATTCCCCGTTATCAATTCTCAATTATTTTGTAACTTTGCACCCGATTATGCTTATTCTTGCAACAATATTAGGCTATTTTGCAGTCCTGTTCAGTATTAGCCGATTGACCCAGCGACGAGCTACCAATGAAACATTCTTTAGGGCCGACCGACGCTCACCGTGGTATATGGTGGCCTTTGGCATGGTGGGGGCATCAATCTCGGGTGTCACTTTTGTATCGGTGCCGGGAATGGTGCTCTCGTCGCAGATGACCTATTTGCAGGTGTGCTTGGGTTTTATATTCGGTTATCTGGCTGTGGCATTCATCCTTTTGCCTGTCTACTATCGGCTGAATCTCACGTCTATCTATACTTATCTCGGACAGCGTCTGGGCAGCCGTTCGTATCATACGGGGGCATGGTTCTTTCTGTTGTCGAAGATGGTGGGTTCAGCGGTGAAGTTCTATGTCGTGTGCATCATTCTGCAGCAGTTTGTGCTTGATGCACTGGGCGTTCCTTTCATAATTACGGTGATAGGTATGGTGGCGCTTATTTGGCTCTATACTTACCGGGGTGGTGTGCGCACGTTGGTTTTTACCGACACCTTCCAGACGTTTTGTCTCTTTACGGCCCTTCTCCTTATTATATATAAAGTGATGGGACAAATGGACTTCTCTGTTTCAGAGGCGGTCAGTGCCATCGTTGGCGATGACAGAAGCCGTGTCTTCGTATTCGACGATTGGGCTTCACCACATAACTTTTGGAAACAACTGGTCAGCGGTGCTTTTCTTGTGGTGGTGATGACGGGACTGGATCAGGACATGATGCAGAAGAATCTGACCTGCCGCACGCTGCGCGAGGCACAGAAGGATATGTGCTCGTATGGTGTAGCCTTTGTTCCGGCCAATCTGCTCTTTTTGTCGTTGGGCATCCTGTTGGCACAGTTTTTTGAAAGTCATGGAGTGGCGTTGCCGGAAAAAGGTGATGCGCTGCTCCCAATGTTTGTCGACTGGTCTGGAACGCTGGTTGCGGCGCTCTTTACGATAGGCATCGTGGCGGCTTCATTTTCTTCGGCTGATTCGGCACTGACGTCGTTGACGACGAGTTTCTGCGTAGATATCTGCCATCGGCCTGCGGATGAACGGTTAAGAAAGCGCACCCATCTTACCATCTGTGTACTTTTCGTAGTGTTTATCCTACTATTTGATGCTGTCAATAGCAAGTCGCTCATCGATGCCATCTATACCATTATCTCCTATACCTATGGGCCGTTGTTAGGATTGTTTGCCTTTGGGTTGTTCACAAAGCGAAGGGTGCGCGACCGCGTGGTGCCGGCCATTTGCATTGCTTCTCCTTTCGTCTGCTATGCCGTTGACTATCTGTTGCAGAAGTCTTTCGATTATCATTTCGGCTATGAACTGCTGATGCTCAACGGTTTGTTGACGTTCTTAGGATTGTGGTTGACGGCTCCGCGTCATATAAATGAAAATGCCTTGCTGTAAAGCGAGGCATTTTCGTTGATATAAGTCACTATGGCTGATTACTGTGCTTGCTCTTGAAGATAGCGTTCAGCTTCGATGGCAGCCTGACAGCCGGTGCCGGCAGCAGTAATGGCTTGGCGATAGACGTGGTCGGCACAATCGCCTGCCACGAAGATACCGGGCAACTTTGTGCGTGGTGTGCCGTCAATCTTCTTCAGATACCCCACTTCATCAGTATCGAGCCATTCACGGAAAATATCGGTGTTGGGCTTATGGCCGATGGCGAGGAAGAAGCCGTCAATCTGAATGTCGACCTTTGCCTCGTCGGCTTCACCTTGTCGCTTCATCAGATGGGCACCCTCAACACCGTCTTTTCCAAAAAGACCCAGTGTGACGTGCTCAAAGAGAATCTCAATGTTTTCCCGTTCCATCACGCGCTGTTGCATCACCTTCGATGCACGCAGGAAAGGCTTGCGTACGATGAGATAGACTTTCTTGGCCAGTCCACTCAGATAGAGAGCATCCTCGCAAGCCGTATCGCCGCCGCCTACCACGGCAACGGTCTTCTTGCGGTAGAAGAAACCGTCGCAGGTGGCGCAGGCTGAAACGCCTATACCATCATATTTCTTCTCGTCGGGTATGCCCAGATATTTAGCCGATGCGCCCGTGGCGATGATCACGGTGTCGGCCTCTATCTCTGTGCCTGCATCGTCCCATGCCTTGTAGGGGGCTGCCGAGAAGTCTACCTTGACGATTTCGCCATCGCGGATATCAGTGCCAAAGCGCTCGGCTTGCTGACGGAGATCCATCATCATTTGATTGCCGTCGACACCCTCGGGATAGCCAGGGAAGTTCTCTACCTCAGTGGTCTGTGTGAGTTGGCCGCCAGGCTGCAGACCACAATACTCTATTGGGTTCAGGTTTGCCCGACTGGCATAGATGGCAGCCGTATAACCGGCTGGCCCACTGCCGATGATTAGACATTTGCACTTTTCCATATTATTTTAGCAGTTCTTCGATTTGCTTTTCAATATTGGCAATCTTTTCTGTGGGCTCAAAGCGTGCCACCACTTGGCCTTTCTTGTTGATGAGGAACTTAGTGAAGTTCCACTTGATATCAGCCTTCTCTTTGTAGTCGGGATCTGCCTTCGAGAGCATATCGTCGAGAATATGGGCGATAGGGTGTTCCATGTCCCAGCCGGCAAAGCCTTTCTGTTCCTGCAAATACTTGAACAGAGGGTCGGCATCTTCACCGTTCACCTTTACTTTCTTAAAACGGGGAAATTCTGTGCCGAAGTTCAGTTTGCAGAACTCGTGGATTGACTCATCAGTGCCGGGAGCCTGCTGTCCGAACTGATTGCAGGGGAAGTCGAGAATCTCGAAGCCCTGACTGTGGTACTTCTTATAAAGTGCCTCCAGTTCATCGTATTGTGGGGTGAAGCCGCATTTGGTTGCGGTGTTCACGATGAGCAGCACTTCATTGGCATACTCCTTCAGTAAAACGTCCTTGCCTTTTCTGTCTTTGACGGAGAATTCGTAAATTGTTTTCATTGATTAGTGATTTTTGTTATTAATAATGCAATAAATAGTTATCTGTTGTTCAGGTCCCAAAGACGTTTGATGGTGGCGATGTCCATGGTCTCCACGCTCTGCTCAATATCGTCCGGCAGATTGCAGAAGAAATCGATGCCGTCGCCTTTCCCTGCATAACTGCACGTCTTCTCTTCCAGTTCTCGGATATTGACCACGTAGTCACTCAGTTTGTCATTAGAGTGGTTTGCACTCAGATGCTCTACCCAGAAGCCCATAGCCTGATAGCCGTTGTTTCTTTTCAGCAGCAGCGCCATAAAGAAATAGCGGGGTACGATGAAGCCGTTTCTGGTTCGGCATAGGATTTTATTCTCGTGATCGATTGTGCCGCCCTTGACAACGAACAATGTATCGTTGGCCCCTGTGAGTTTGCGTCCCCAGTTGTTGCGCACAAAAGCCTCCATCTTTGACCAGATGCCGCTGTTGAAGTTTTCTCCTTGCGGAAACATATTGGTCATATAGAACGTCTGCCCATTGGCATCTTGTGAATACACACGATCTTCAGAGGCGCAGATATGGCCTCGTTGGAAATAGGAAAAGCCTTTATCCGGATAGCTGCTGTTTCTGAATTCGTCTGTACCGGGTTGTTCGTAATTGGGTACGTCCGGATCCTTTTGGAATGGGTCGCCGGTCCAAGTTCTTCCTCCCCACGTTGCACCTTTCCATCTGTCACGGCTCCAGTTCTTTACCTTGTTCTCCTTTGTGAAATAGAAGCACGTCCATCGCTGTGCTTTCAGATCGTGATCCCATTCCAGTGAATATGTTTGACCGTAAGTGTTGGTGGAGTGGGTGACAACGGTGCTGTTGCCATTACGCAGACGGGGAAATTCCAGCCCGGTGTAAAGGGCAATGTTCTTATTGCTGTTGTTGCTATCTGGCGATTGGCTGTTCCCGCTGTTGTCGTCGTTACTACAAGCGACCATTGCCAGAACCATTACTAACAGCGGAAGGATTTTTAGTTGGTTCATTCGCTTCTGTGATTAGTCAAAGAAGGTGCGCACAAGGTATATGCAACTACCTCGGACGCACCTTCTGTCAAGTGTCATTTCTGTGAAATCTATCTTACTTCTTCGAAGCCTTACCGTAGCGGCTCATGAACTTATCAACGCGACCTGCGGTGTCGACGAGCTTGCTCTTACCAGTATAGAAGGGGTGCGAGCTGCTGGAGATTTCTACTTTTACCACAGGGTAAGTTTCGCCTTCGAATTCCACGGTGTCGTTTGTCTTTGCGGTAGACTTCGTAAGGAACATATCACCGTTGGACATGTCCTTGAACACGACGGGGCGATAGTTTTCGGGATGAATTCCTTTTTTCATTGTTGTTTATAAAGTTTTATAAATGTTATTCGGCTGTTATTTGCCAATTTCGGTTGCAAAGGTACGAACTTTTTTTTGAACCCGCAAACTTTTTTTGCTATTTTTGTCTTGATTGCGACTTTTTGGAAAGATACCTTTTTGCCGACCAAAAGATAATCGATGCAAAACAGGGGGATGGAAGAAGGAATGTTTGCTGTCACCATTTTTATATATATACGCACGCACGCGCGAGGATTCAATACTCATAATTACGTTGAAGTGGGATGCTGCGGTCGGCTTATTTTGTCGTTCGATACTGAATCCAAACAGCATATACTGGGTTAAAAATTGCTTAAATCTTTTTTTTTCCACGGAAATGTATTACCTTTGTAGGCTGAAATAGAAAGGAAAAAATGTGTCAGCGGGCTTAAAAATGCCCTTTACGGCGATTTTGGCTCAGAAACATAAACATTAAAACACTCAATAAAACAGTGGAGCAGACGTTTGACAACGACAGAATTTTGAAAATTAACATTGAGGAGGAGATGAAGTCTTCGTACATCGACTATTCGATGTCGGTGATTGTAGCCCGTGCCCTCCCTGATGTTCGTGATGGATTTAAGCCCGTACATCGCCGTATATTATATGGTATGATGGGCATTGGAAATACAAGTGACAAACCACACAAGAAATGTGCACGTGTAGTTGGTGAGGTGCTCGGTAAGTATCACCCCCACGGCGATTCCTCTGTCTATGGTGCCTTGGTGCGTATGGGACAGGAGTGGAATATGCGCTATACCTTGGTGGACGGACAGGGTAACTTTGGTAGTGTCGACGGTGACTCGCCTGCTGCCATGCGTTACACGGAGTGTCGTCTCTCGAAAATGGGTGAGCATGTCATGGATGACCTGGAGAAGGAAACCGTGGATATGGATCCCAACTTTGATAACACGTTGTTTGAACCCAGCGTGATGCCGACAAAGGTGCCCAATCTGCTGGTCAACGGTGGCAACGGTATTGCTGTGGGTATGGCCACAAATATGCCGACCCACAATCTGGCTGAGGTCATTGATGGCTGTTGTGCTTTTATCGACAATCCTGATATTGATACCGAGGGGCTGATGCGTTATATCCCAGGTCCCGACTTCCCCACGGGAGCCTATATCTATGGTCTGCAAGGGGTGAAGGATGCCTATGAAACCGGTCGTGGTCGCATCGTGATGAGAGCTAAGGCTGAGATTGAAACGGGCGATACCCACGACAAGATTGTGGTGAATGAGATTCCCTACGGCGTGAACAAGGCCGATTTGGTGGCCTATATTGCCGACTTGGCTACGCAACATAAGATTGAAGGCATCTCGAATGTAAACGATGAGTCGGGTCGTCAGGGTATGCGTATCGTGGTTGACGTGAAACGTGATGCCAATGCCAATGTCATTCTGAATAAGTTGTTTAAGATGACGGCCTTGCAGAGTTCGTTCTCTGTGAACAACATCGCCCTCGTGCCCATCAAGACCTCTGATGGTGTTCGTCTGCGTCCTCGTCTGCTGTCGTTGAAAGAGTGCGTCCGTTATTTCATTGAGCATCGTCATGACGTGACTATCCGCCGCACACAGTACGACTTGAGAAAAGCTCGTGAGCGTGCTCATATTTTGGAAGGCTTGATTATTGCCGTAAATAATATTGACGAGGTGGTACGCATCATCCGCCATTCGGCAACACCGGCTGATGCCCAGCGCAATTTGGAGAAACGCTTTGACTTGGATGAACTGCAGTCGAAGGCTATCGTTGATATGCGCCTGAGTCAGTTGACCGGTCTGCGTGTCGACCAGTTGCATCAGGAATATGATGAATTGATGAAGCTGATTGCTGATCTGGAGGAGATCCTGAATAACCCTGAGCGTTGTAAGGAGGTGATGAAGAACGACCTGCTGGAGGTGAAGGAGAAGTATGGCGACGAGCGCAAGACGGAGATAATTCCCTTCGACCACGAGTTCAATGCAGAAGACTTCTATCCCGATGATCCTGTGGTCATTACTATCAGTCACATGGGCTATATCAAGCGCACACCGCTCTCAGAGTTCCATGCTCAGGGACGTGGCGGTATGGGAGCCAAGGGTGCCCGTCATCGTGACAACGACTTCACGGAATATATCTACCCTGCCACCATGCACAACACGCTGATGTTCTTCACGCAGAAAGGTCGGTGCTACTGGCAGAAGTGCTACGAGATTCCCGAAGGCGACAAGAACTCAAAGGGCCGTGCAATTCAGAATATGCTGAACATTGAACCGGACGATGCTATCAATGCCGTATTGCGTATCAAGAAGTTTGACGACGAAGAGTTCCTCAACAGCCACTTTGTGGTGTTTGCTACCAAGCAGGGCGTTGTGAAGAAAACTTGTCTGGAAGCCTATCGCCATCAACGTGCCAACGGTGTGAAAGCCATTAATATAAATGATGGTGATGAAGTGGTAGGTGTACGTCTGACTAATGGTAAAAATGAGATACTGTTGGCCAACCGCAACGGTCGTGCCGTTCGTTTCAATGAAGACCAGATTCGCACGATGGGCCGTGTGTCAACGGGTGTTATCGGTATGCGTCTCGATGGTGGCGATGATGAAGTGGTCGGTATGGTGTGTGTCAACGACCCGCAGGCAGAAACCATCATGGTGGTCAGTGAGAATGGCTATGGTAAGCGTTCTGATATAGAAGACTATCGCAAGACGGCTCGCGGTACCAAGGGTGTGAAGACTTTGGCTGTGACAGAGAAGACCGGTCGTCTGGTTGCCATTAAGGTTGTGACCGATGAGGACGACCTGATGATCATCAATAAGAGTGGTGTGCTCATTCGCCTGAATGTCGACGAGGTACGTGTGATGGGTCGTGCAACCCAGGGTGTACGTCTCATCAATCTGACGAAAAAGAACGATGCGATAGCCAGTGTCTGCAAAGTGCAGCGCTCTCGTGAGGAAGAGGATGTTGAAGTCTCTGAGCCCGCTGAACCCTCTGAGAATCTTGAGATAACCGAATAGTTTAACTAATAAATGATAATAATTATGAGAAAACTAATGATGATGGCTCTGATGGCAACTGCTGCCACCACTGCCTTTGCCCAGGATGCCCTGGTGAAAGAAGCAAAGAAACTGGCCGCTAAGGGCGAGTATGCAGAAGCCGTTAAAGTGATCACTCCTGCTCTTGAGTCCAGCGAAACGCTCGACAAGGCTGCCGCATGGCATCAGTATAGCGATATTTTTTATGCACAGCACTCTGGAATTGCAGAAACTGCTGCAAAGAGTGCTATCACCAAGGAAACCTATGACACACTGACCATGCAGCGTGCGGCCGTAAATGCTTGGGAGGCTGCCTTGAAGTGTGACGAGTATGATATGCAGCCCAACGAGAAGGGTAAGGTAAAGCCCCGTTTCCGTTCAGAGTCACAGAACCGCTACAAGAATTTTGGTGTGCAGTTGGTACAGGCCGGACAGACTGAATATCAGAAAAAGAATAGTGAGGCTGCCCTGAAGGCTTGGAAACTCTACTGCGATATGAAGAATACCCCCATCTTCGTTGAGGTGGCCGACTTCCCCAAAGATCCGTTCTTCTATGACATTACCTATTATGTGGCTTTCCTGTCCTATCAGACTAAGGATTTTGATGCTGCTGAGAAGTATGCCAAGCTAACAGCCGAGAATCCTGACAAGGTGGATGATGCTAACGAAATCCTGCTCTTCTCTAAGAAGGACAACATGAAGACAAAAGAGGACTCTGTGGCTTATGTCACTATGGTGAAGGAACTGCATAAGGCTCAGCCCCAGCAGGATCGCTACTTTAACCTGCTAATGGACTACTATGTTCGTGCCAATGATGCTAAGGCTATGGGCGAGTGGCTGGATGAAGAGACGGCTGTCAATCCAAACAATAGCATGGTGTGGGCTCTGAAAGGAGAGGCCAAGATGAACGAAGAAAAGTGGGAAGAGGCTATTGCTGACTACGACAAGGCCATTGAGACCAAGCCCGATTTTGTGCAGTGCATCTTCAATGCCGGTCGTTGCTACTATTCTTCTGCTATGGATCTGCAGACCAAGTTGGCCGACAAGAATGGCATGATTACCAACGAGAACCGTGAGAAAGTGGTGGAGGTCATCAAGAAGGCTGAGGACTACTATGTTCGTGCCAAGGAATTGGATCCCGATCGTGCAAGTTGCAACTGGGCTTATCCTCTCTATCAGATCTACTATTTCTTGAAGGATGATGCGAAGATGAAGGAGATTGAGGCTATTGATCCTTCACTTGCACAATAAAAACGTAATTCACCTTAAATGACGAAGCAAAAATTATTATTGCTTCTCTTACTGATGATAACACCGTGTCTGATGTGGGCTCAGAAGAAAGAGCTCAGTCAGGCACGGTCTTCTATCAAGAGCGGCAAATATGACGAGGCGGAGAGAAATCTTGCAACTCTCCTGAAAGATTCGACCAATCGCACTAATAAGCGTATTTGGCTGGCTTACTATGATGCTGTATGTGGCCAGTATGAGCAGGGTAATGAGAAGTTGTATTTGAAACAAAAATACGACACGGCAACTTTCTTCTCTCATGTGAAGAAAATGCTCTTTGTGGCTGAGACTCTTGATAGTCTGGCTCCTGAATACCGTAAGAACCATGCTGCGCAGCAGAACAATTATAGAACAAATCTTTTCAGTGGAGGAGGCTTTTTCATTCACAAGGGTAAATGGGCTGAGGCTTATGAGTTTTACGAGGCTTATATTGATTGTGCTCGTCAGCCGCTGTTTGAGACTTATCAATATGATTCCACTGATGTCCGCCTGCCGGAGGCTGGCTATTGGGCTACCTACTGCGGCTATAAGTTGCAGGATCCGGTGTTGACACTGCGTTACAGACAACTGGCACTCAGGGATTCTTCGAAAACTGATTTTACATTGCAGTTTGTGGCAGAGGCACGTAAATGGCTGAAGGATGACCAACTCTATCGCGAGACTCTTGAAGAGGGTTTCCATCGTTATCCGCAATTTCCTTATTTCTTTCCTCGGTTGATGGATGTCTACACCAGTCATGACCAGTATGACAAGGCGTTGGCTTTGGCTGACAGTGCTTTGGCCGTCAATGATTCCTGCGAACTCTTCAATTTTGCCAAGTCTACAGTGTTGCTGCACATGGAGCGTTATGCTGAGAGCATCAAGTATGGCGAGAAATTGATAGCGTTGAATCCGCAACTGGCCGAACCTTATTTCAATGTCGGGACGGCCTATGTCAATATTGCGGGCCGATTGGATCAGCGCCGTGAACGAAAACTGATGCGTAAGTCTTATGAGAAAGCCCGTTCCTATATTGAGACTTATCGTAAGATGATGCCGGAGGAGCAGGATAAATGGGCACCTGTGCTCTATCGCATCTACTTGAATTTGAATATGGGTAAGCAGTTCGATGAGATTGATCGACTGTTGAAAAAATAGCATTGCGATGAAAAAGATTTGTATTGTTACCGGTGCCAGACCTAATTTCGTGAAGGTAGCATCGCTCATCCGTGCCATTATGAAAGCCGATGAGGCGGAGTATCAGTTGGTTTATGCTGGTCGTGAGGATGATCCCACACTGGAGTCTTCGCTTTTTGACGATTTACAGATGCCTCGTCCCGATGTGTTTTTGGGTGTCGACAGTAGCAGTCTGAATGAGATAACCAGTCGCGTGATGGCCGAGTTCGATCGTTTCCTTGATGCGCATCCTGTTGATGTGGTCATTGTGGTTGATGACTTGGCATCTACGATGGCAGCAGCTATCACGGCCAAGAAGCGTGGCATTAAACTGGCTCATCTTGTGGCCGGCACCCGTTCATTCGATATGAATATGCCGAAGGAGGTCAACCGTCTGGTCATTGATGCTCTTTCTGACTATCTCTTCACTGCAGGTGTCAAGAGCAACAGTGTTGCTACCCGTGAACAGGCTGAAGGCTCTAATACCTATATGGTAGGTAATATCCTGATGGATGCGCTCCGTTTCAATTATCAGCGGTTCCGCAAACCGGCTGTTGATATTGAGGAAGAACAGTATCTTGTCTTCACTCTTAATCGCAGGGCTTTATTAGCTAACAAGGAGAATCTACGGCAGATGATTGTTGCCATGTCTGAGGCCGCCGGCAATATCCCCATTGTCACCCCATTGCGTGGTCAGGCCTATGAGACTGTACGTTCTCTTAATTCCAATCT
The DNA here is from genome assembly GCA_947174835.1 of uncultured Prevotella sp. Lineage (GTDB taxonomy): Bacteria > Bacteroidota > Bacteroidia > Bacteroidales > Bacteroidaceae > Prevotella. The sequence continues at coordinate 5,104 of CAMWKM010000066.1, read as the reverse complement.
CAATCTAATCCTTCCTTTGGACTACCTTGAGTTTGGCTGGCTCACGGCTCATGCCAAGGGAATTATTACTGATAGTGGTAACGTGGCAGAGGAGGCGACATTCAATGGTGTGCCCTGTATCACCCTGAATAGTTATACCGAACATCAGGAGACCGTCACCATTGGCTCCAATGTGTTGGTGGGTGAGGACCCAATGCTGTTGAAAGAGGCTGTTACGCAGTTGGTGAGTGGCCGGTGGAAGAAATGTGCCCTGCCTGACCGCTGGGATGGTCGAACGTCAGAGCGTATTGTTCGGATATTGCTCAGTTGAATAGAGAAACGAATGGAGTCGTTGCAGAATTGAACAAAAATAAGAGGATATGCCGGTATTGACATATCCTCTATTGTTAACCTTTTTATAGATTTAATAGTTCTCCGGCTTCACTTGGAAGTATGCCTGTGCGTGGTTGCAAACGGGACATTCATCGGGAGCCTTCTTGCCAATGACGATGTGACCGCAGTTGCTGCACTGCCAGATAACATCATTGTCCTTTGAGAAAACGCGTTCCTTCTTGATGTTGTCAAGCAGTTTGCGATAGCGTGCCTCGTGTTCTTTCTCAATAGCAGCGACACCCTCAAACTTATCGGCAATCTCGTCGAAACCTTCTTCGCGGGCATCCTTGGCCATACGGGCATACATATCGGTCCATTCGAAGTTCTCACCGTTAGCGGCATCCTCCAGATTGGCGATGGTATCGCTGATTTCACCGCCATTCAGATACTTGTACCACAGTTCGGCGTGCTCTTTCTCGTTAGCAGCCGTTTCTTCGAAAATCTTGCTGATCTGCACAAAACCGTCCTTCTTGGCCTTTGAGGCGAAGTAAGTGTACTTGTTGCGTGCCTGGCTTTCGCCTGCAAATGCTTCTTGCAGGTTCTTCTCTGTCTTTGTTCCTTTTAAACTTTTCATAATTGTTTTTGTTTAGTTGTTATATAGAAATTTCTCCACAGATGCTTTGTTTCATATATTTACGTACCTGCTCCGGGTCATCGTATTTGCCCTGAAGGTACATTAGTTTGGTGACGGCAGCCTCCACTGTGCCGTCGTAGCCACTGATGACACCGGCCTCTTGCAGTTGATAGCCTGTGTCGTAGCGGCTCATCTCCACACAGCCTTGCAGGCATTGGCTAATGTTGATGATGATCTTTCCACGATGGGTACCTTCGCGCAAGGCACTGAGCAACCAAGGACTCTGCGGTGCATTGCCACTACCGAAGGTACGCATGACGATAGCCCGCAGGTTGGGTGTGGCGATGATGTGGCGGATCAGGTCTTCGCGAATGCCTGGGAACAATGAGAAAATAATTACGTTGTTGTCCAGTTTGAATTGCGGATGGAAATTGGTGGCTTGCGGGCGATGGATAAATTCATCGTGATAAGTAATCTGTACGCCTGCATCAGCCAGATGCGGATAGTTGAACGACTCAAAGGCATTGAACTCGTCGGCACTCTGCTTGGTGGTACGGTTGCCGCGCATCAGGTGTCCATTGAAGTAAATACACACCTCAGGCACCATCGCTGAACCGTCTTGTCGGCGGGCTGCCGCTATCTCTATGCTGGTGATAAGATTCTCCTTGCCATCGGTACGCAACTGGCCGATTGGTAGTTGCGAGCCGGTAAGCACAACTGGTTTGGTGAGATTCTCCAGCATGAACGACAGGGCAGAAGCCGTGTACGACATCGTATCCGTGCCATGCAGAACCACAAAACCGTTGTAGTTGTCGTAATTATCGGCAATGATATGTGCCAGTTCCGTCCATAGGCGTGGTGACATATCGCTGGAGTCGATGGGCGGGTTGAACTGATAAGTGGCAATCTCGGTCTTGAACTGCGTCAGTTCAGGCACACGGTTAAGCAGGTGCTCAAAGTCAAACGGCTCCAATGCACCTGTCTGTGGGTTGCGGTTCATCCCGATGGTCCCACCCGTATATATCAGCAGTACTTTGTCAGTCATTTAGAAACGGATATCGAGTTCCGCATCCACGAGGTTATAATTGAAATGTCCGCTGCGCTCATTCACGCGTGCATACTCAATGTTGAGTTGCAGGTTTTTGCTGAACAGATAGTCGGCCCCCACCTCATAGAAGGTCTTGCTGCTCTCCCATGTCTTTTCGTTGCGATAGAGGTCATAGCGGGCTTTCACGTGAAGTTTCTTTGTAATGACAGGAGCGATGCAAAGAGCATAGACACCATCAGCCTTGTCGCCTTTGGTGATGTCGGCACCGTAACCTTGTGAGTGGATGTATTCGGTGCGGAACGTCCAGTCATATTTGTTGTATTCGGCTGACAGGGCGTAGCGGTTCTTTTCGCCTATACCGACACGGTTACCCTTCCATCCGAAGGCACCTACCCTCAGACCATCGATAGGCATCACCCACAGACCACCGATAACGTCCTTGCGGTTGTCCTTATCTTTCACGTTGATGCCTTCACCGTTGAAGACGCCCACTTGATAGTGCAGCCAGTTACGGCCATTGACCTTCAGGAAGTCACCTTGAATCTGCAATCCCATGTCGCGACCGTTGGAGGCCTGCTCACCGGTGCGATCGCTGAAGCCGGCCAGTTTTGACACGTTCTGTGAGTAGCACATGAATCCCTGAGTGATGGGATGCATGGGATTCTCGAAAGTGAAGGGGCGTTTGAATTGGCCGGCCTTCACACGGAAGAATTCATACTTCTGCCATTCGCCCCAGAGATCTACCAGTCGGATAGCCGAAGAGCCTTCGCTGGTGTTTCCGTTGACCTGCATTTGCAGTTTATAGGCGAAGTCATCATGGGCACGACCGTCTAAGGCCACACGTACCAGTCGGAGGTTGAACGTGTTTTGTTCATCGTTTTCTTTGTCGGAAGCCTGATACTGCACCATACCGTAGCCACTCAGTTTCAGGTCTTGGAACCATTTGTTCTCTTGTGCGCTGGCAGTCAGTGTTGTGAGTGTAAATGCCAGCAGTGTAAAAATCTTCTTTGTCATATCGTTTGTTTGCTGTTCTTGATGCAAAAGTATGAAATAAATTATCGGTGCAGAAGCAACACCACGTTCTCCACGTGGGGTGTATGGGGAAACATATCAACAGGTTGCACCTCCACCACCTTATATTGTGCGTCAAGGTCTTGAAGATCGCGGGCCTGAGTGGCAGGATTGCAACTGACATAGACGATGCGTCTGGGGGCAGCGCGCAGGATGGTCTTCACCACATCGGGATGCATACCGGCACGGGGCGGGTCTGTAATGATAACGTCAGGTCGTCCGTGCTCGGCAATAAAGTCGTCCGTCAGGATGTCTTTCATGTCACCGGCATAGAATAGCGTGTTCTCAATGCCGTTCAATTGTGAGTTGATTTTCGCGTCTTCAATGGCCTCAGGCACATATTCTATGCCGATGACCTTTCGGGCCTTACGCGCCACAAAGTTGGCGATGGTGCCTGTACCGGTATAGAGGTCGTAGATGAGGGGGAGGGTAGAGTCTTCAGAGTTCTCCGTGAACGCAAATTCCCGTGCTACGGAATAAAGATGGTAGGCCTGTTCTGTGTTCGTCTGATAGAACGATTTGGGGCCGACCTTGAACTTCAAATCCTCCATGAGTTCGTAAATATGGTCTTTGCCCTTGAACACCAGAATCTCCTGATCGCCAATAGTATCATTGCATTTCTGGTTGTTCAGATATAATAGGGAAGTGATCTGCGGGAATGTATCGGCAATATGCTGTAGCAGCTTGAGAGCTTCTTGCTCTCCACCCGTCTCATCGTAATGGAACTGTACGATTACCATCCATTCTCCCGAAGCCGAGTTACGGATGATGACATCTCGCAGCAGACCAATCTGTGCTCGGAGATCGAAGAACGACAGACCATTGCTGGTGGCATAGTCGCGAATCTCGTTGCGAATCTGGTTGTGCAGATCGTCCATCAGCCAGCACTTTTCAATGGGTAGAATTTTGTCGAAAGCGCCTGTGATGTGGAAGCCGATAGCGGGAACATCCTTTAAACTCTGGCTTTCATCTTTTGGCAGAGCCGTGATTTCCTCTTTCGTCAGATAGCGTTTGTTGGCGCAACCGAAGTCCAGTTTGTTGCGGTATTCCTGTGTTTTTACACTGCCTAAGATGGGACGAAATTCCGGCAGTTCCACCTTACCGATGCGGTGCAACTGGTCGTAGACCTGCTGCTGCTTGAATTTGAGTTGTTCTTTGTAGGGCAGGTTCTGCCATTTGCAACCGCCACATACACCGAAATGCCTACAGAAAGGTATTTCGCGTACTTTACTATGTTCGATGAAGCGTACCACCTCGCCCTCAGCAAACGAGTGCTTCTTTCGTCGTATCTGCACATCGACAACGTCACCTGGCACACAGAAAGGAACGAATACCACTAATTCTTGCCAGTGGAACAGACACTTTCCTTCGGCTGCTATTGCTTCGATGGTGACACCCTCAAGGAGGGGCAACGGTTTTTTGTTTCTTGCCATTGACCTCAGTTCTTAAATCTCAAAGTCCAGACAACTGCGCTGAACGGTGTAGGGGCGCACTTTGTTGTCGGCTATAGCCACGTGTTCAGGATGTTTGGCATAGTTCTTCAATGCCTCTTCCGACTCCAGCGTCGCGTCGAGCATCACATCTGCGTTTGACGAGTCAAGGCGTCCGCTGATGTTTACCTTTACGTCCAGAAGTCCGGGCACCCTGCCCACCAGTCCTTCCAGTCCGGTCTTGATGCCGGCTTTCACCGTCTGTTTCTCTTCCTCCGACAGTTCGGGCTTTAATGTCCAAAGAATAATATGCTTTATCATTGTTTTTTTATTTGAGTTTATGAGTCTTCTTGCAATTACGCTGCAAATTTATATAAAAATCCCGAATTATGAGCCGGTCAGAGGTAAAAAACTTCATGTCATTCCCCCGAATGTTCGTTTTTGAGGTCAAAATATCAAGTCCGCAGCAATTTCAGGGTGTTTTCCCCTGATGCTGCAAAGGTACAATATCTACGAAACACGGCTTCCGTTTCGTTCCGTTTTCTTCCTCTTTCTTCCTCTTTCTTCCTTTTTTAGCCACGAAATTCCTATGAGAAAGCAGCCTTAGTC
>CAMWKM010000065.1 GCA_947174835.1 uncultured Prevotella sp. | reverse complement strand
TTAATAGACAGACAATATACTGTAAGTCATTGCAAAATGGTGGGATCTTCGAACTCGCACACCGCTTCTACGCCTTTACAAATACTGTAAGTCATGGCAAAATGGTGGGTACATCCAACACGGCAGCATCTTGACGGCAGTTGGCGAACACTGTAAGTCATGGCAAAATGGTGGGTACATCCAACAGGGACATGCCGTTGTATTTGGTCAGCGTTACTGTAAGTCATGGCAAAATGGTGGGTACGTCTAACGATGGAACTGCCTTTTTGTTAGACTTCATGCTCGCTTCTGTAATAGATTCTACGCTCGGTCTGAGATGTTATTCCTAAAGTTGCCTAATTTCTATGGGACTTTAGGCAACTTTCATAGGGAAATTAGGCCACTTTCTAAAATACTCTGATTTTCATTGTCTTTTTCTGCCATTCTAAAAGTATGCTGTTTCTGCCTCGTAAACCATATATTAAGGACTCGTAAGTATGATACTTAGGTGGTGTAAACCATATAGTAATATATTTTAAGACTTACTTTTCTTGTTGTTTTGAAAAATAATGATTAACTTTGCATCTGCAAACATAATCTCATTATAATATATCGTACAAAAAAATGATAAAGCTTTTCGTTCCGGGGCGTCTGTGCTTATTTGGTGAGCATACTGACTGGGCAGGACACTATAGAACCATGAATGCTGCCATTGTGCCGGGAGCCGCCATCGTGACAGGTATAGAGCAGGGTATCTATGCCGAGGTGGAGAAATCGAAGAACTTCGTGGTGACGAGCGATGCACCGCAGATTAGTGACCACTGGCATGACTTTTCTTGCCGGATGGACGAGCAGACTTTGAAGCGCGTTGCCCGTTCGGGTGATTTCTTTTGTTACTGTGCAGGTGTGGCTTCCTATATGCTTCAGTGGTATAAGGTGGGAGGTGTGCGTATCAAGATTACGAATATGACGCTCCCGATGAAGAGTGGCTTGTCGTCGAGTGCTGCGATTTGTGTGCTCGTTGCGCGCGCGTTCAATCTTATATATAATCTGAACCTGAACACGATGGGCGAGATGAACATTGCCTACGTGGGAGAGTTGCGCACGTCATCGCGTTGTGGACGTCTGGACCAGGCTTGTGCTTTCGGTGTGAAACCTAACCTGATGACTTTCGACGGTGATGAGGTTGAGGTGAAGTCGCTGAATGTGAGAAAGCATCTGTATTGGGTCTTTGCCGACCTTTGCGGCTCGAAAGATACGATTAAGATTCTGTCGGACCTGAACAAGGCTTATCCCTTTGCTTCGAATGAAAAGGAGGAATCGTTGCACCGAGCCTTTGGTGAACAGAATCTGGAATTTGTGAATCGGGCTGTCGGGTATATGGCTACCGGTCAGGTGGAGGCATTGGGACGATTGATGACAGAGACGGAGGAGGTGTTTGACAAGCAGGTGGCTCCGTTGTGTCCTACCGAGTTTGCGTCTCCCAAACTGAAGGCGGTACTGGCCGATGAGCATATCAAGACCCTGACTTATGGCGGTAAGGGTGTTGGCTCGCATGGTGACGGCTCGGTGCAGTTCTTGGCTAAGGATGAGGCTTGTCAGTTGCAGCTGATCGACTACTTGAATAGTAAGGGGATGCCTGCCTATAAGCTGACAATCCAACCTGTACATACTGTCAGACGTGCCATTATTCCTGTTGCCGGCTTTGGCACACGTCTTTATCCTGCTACGCGCTGTCTGAAGAAAGATTTTTTCCCGATTCCTTGTCCGGATGGTATGGTCAGACCGGTCATCCTGATATTGTTGGAGGAACTGATACAGAGCGGTATAGAAGAGATTTGTTTGGTGCTGGGCAGCAAGGAGGAGCGTCAGCTATATGCCGATTTCTTTGAGCGTCCGCTGAGTGCTGAGCATTTGGGTAAGCTGAATGACGAGAGTCGGGAATATGAGAATCGTATTCTGGATATTGGCAAACGCTTGCATTATGTCTATCAACTTGAGAGACGCGGCTTTGGCCATGCCGTCTATCAGGCCGCAGGCTTTGCTCGCAACGAACCTGTTTTGCTGATGTTGGGCGATACTCTCTATAGAACTTCCTCGAACAAACCCTGTGCTCTTCAGTTGATTGAGGCTTATGAGCGGTTCGGCAGATTGCTGGTTGGCCTGTATCCTGTGCCGTTGGATCAGGTGAGCTATTTCGGTATTATGAGTGGTGTGTGGGAAGATCCGGAAGAGCGTGTGCTGCAGGTCAACAATCTGACTGAGAAGCCTAAGGCGAGCCATGCAGAGGAGTTTCTGGGTGTGCGCAACATGAAAGGCGACAAGGAGTATTGCTCTGTGTTCGGCCAATATGTGCTGACGCCTGAGGTGTTCCTGCAACTGGAGGCAGACATTGAGGCTGCTGACAGGGAAGGAGACTGCGTGCGTGAGATTGAATTGACGTCGGCTCTCGACAAGGTTCGCCATCGGTCAGGTATGATAGGCTTCCGCTTGAAGGGCGAACGCTACGACATGGGGAACCCCAGGGCTTTGGCGGAAACAGTGGCGGCATACGCCCAGTAGTCTTAAAAAGTGCTATAAAATTTTGCCGTATGCTATTTTTGGCGTAACTTTGCCGGGCCTTATAAAAGAATAGAGGATGGTAAATAAACGTAGATGGCGCTGTCTGCCCGGACAGGAGCCGACAGAATTTGACAAGAAGATCATGTACTGGGAGGGCAAGGGAAAACTTGTTCCTACCCGTGATTTGATAAAGACTCCAGAGCAGATTGAGGGTATCAGACGTGCCGGTGTAATCAATACCGGTGTGCTCGATGCCGTGGCTGCGGCAATCCATGAGGGTATGAACACGCTGGAGATTGACCGTATCTGCCGCAAGTACTGCGAAGAGCATGATGCGATTCCTGCCTGCCTGAACTATGGCGGCGATGATGAGACACCTCCTTTCCCGATGAGCGTGTGTACGAGTATCAACGAGGTGGTTTGTCACGGCATTCCCAAAGAGGAGGATGTGCTGCAGGAAGGTGATATAGTCAATGTGGATTTCACCACGATAAAGGACGGCTATTATGCCGATGCCTCCCGAATGTTTGTCATTGGCAAGACGACGCCTGAGAAGGAACAGCTTGTTCGTGTGGCCAAAGAGTGTCTGGAGATAGGCATGGAAGCTGCCAAACCTTGGGGATTTGTTGGTGACATCGGTCACGCCATCAAAAAGCATTGCAAGAAGTATGGCTATGGTATCGTGCGCGATCTGGCCGGTCATGGTGTCGGTCTGAAGTTCCATGAAGAGCCTGAGGTGGATCATGATGCCTATCGTGGCACAGGTATGCTTTTGGTGCCGGGTATGGTCTTTACGATAGAACCGATGATTAACATGGGTACGTGGCGCGTGTTTATTGATTCCGACGACCCTTATGGCTGGGAGGTGATAACCGAGGATGAGAAGCCCAGTGCCCAGTGGGAGCACACCTTGCTAATGACTGAGCATGGCGTGGAAATTCTGACTTACTGATGGAACAAAAGGATATATATATACTTGGTATAGAGTCAAGTTGCGACGATACATCGGCAGCGGTGCTGAAGAATGGCGTATTGCTGTCGAACGTGACGGCTTCGCAGGCCGTTCACGAGGCTTATGGCGGTGTTGTACCTGAATTGGCGTCGAGGGCTCATCAGCAGAATGTGGTGCCAGTTGTCAGCGAGGCTATCAAGAGAGCCGGCATTACCAAGGAACAGCTATCGTCAATAGCTTTCACGCCAGGCCCCGGTTTGATGGGGTCGTTGCTGGTTGGTGTGAGTTTTGCAAAGGGCTTCGCACGCTCGCTGGGCATTCCGCTGATTGATGTGAACCACTTGCAGGGGCATGTGATGGCGCATTTCATCGATGGCGGTGATGGCGACTTTATGCCTCCTCCTTATCCTTTTATATGTCTTTTGGTCTCCGGCGGCAACTCACAGATCGTGTTGGTGCGAGCCTATAATGACATGGAGGTGTTGGGACAGACCATTGACGACGCTGCAGGAGAGGCCATTGACAAATGCTCGAAGGTGATGGGCTTGGGTTATCCTGGCGGTCCCGTCATCGACCGTTTGGCTCGTCAGGGAAATCCAAAGGCTTATCAGTTTTCTGAACCTCATATTCCGGGACTTGACTATAGCTTTTCCGGCTTAAAGACTTCGTTTCTCTATAATCTTCGTAAATGGACGGAGGAAGATCCGGACTTCGTTGATCATCATAAGGAAGATTTGGCTGCCAGTCTGGAATGGACCATTGTTGACATCCTGATGAAGAAATTACGTCTGGCCGTGAAGGAAACAGGTATCAAGCATGTAGCAGTGGCCGGTGGCGTGAGTGCGAACAATGGTTTGCGCAATGCTTTTCATGATTATGCCCGTCGCTTTGGTTGGACGATCTACATACCTAAGTTCGGATATACCACTGATAATGCTGCCATGATCGGTATCGTGGGATATTATAAGTATTTGGACGGAGAGTATTGTTCAATAGATGTGCCGGCATTCTCGAAAGTAACATTCAAATAGAAAACACAATAATATGGATTTTGAAGGAAAGATCATCAGCAGGGAGATCAGCGAACTGCTGTGGGAGATGGATAAGACGGTTAGTACGGCAGAAAGCTGTACGGGTGGCCGCATTGCTGAATCGATTATGGCCGTTCCAGGCGCATCGAAATATTTTAAAGGTGGCATCATCTGCTATGTCGATGAGGTGAAGGAGAACCTGCTATGTGTGCCGCATGAGCTTCTGGAGGAGAAGACGGCTGTGTGTGAAGAGGTTGCCATTGCCTTGGTGAAGGGGGCTTGTAAGACTATGAATACCGATTATGCTGTGGCAGCAACGGGCATTGCCGGTCCCGGAGGAGGTACCAAGGATATTCCCGTTGGCACAATATGGCTGGCCTGTGGCTCGGCTGACAGTGTGCAGACTTGCCTGATTGAGGAAAACCGAGGGCGTGATATCAATTTGTCTATAGCCACTAACAGGGCTATGCAGATGCTTTGCGACTTCCTCAAGGCTGAAAAAGAGGATGAAACATCAACTGAGGGTTAAAAAATATTAAGACTTTTAGGATTCTTAATACATTGTACTCAATTATCAATAAAAATTTGTACCTTTGCAACCTGTTTGGAGTAAGTTACAAAAAAGGAACAAAATTAAAGTAGATAGAAATGTCTAAGATTTGTCAAATCACAGGAAAGAAGGCACAGATTGGTAATAATGTGTCTCACTCAAAGCATCGTACAAAGCGTAGCTTTGATGTAAACCTGTTCAGCAAGAAGTTCTACTATGTAGAGGAAAGTTGCTGGATTCAGTTGAAGATCAGTGCTGCTGGCCTTCGTTTGATTAATAAAGTTGGTCTTGACGCCGCTTTGAAGCAGGCTGTTGCCAATGGCTTCGTGGATTGGAAAGACATTAAAGTAATAGGAGACTAATAGACTATGGCAAGCAAGAAAGCAAAGGGCAATCGTGTGCAGGTTGTGCTCGAATGCACGGAGATGAAGAATAGCGGTCTTCCTGGTACCAGCCGTTACATTACGACCAAGAATCGTAAGAACACGCCTGAGCGTATGGAACTGATGAAGTATAACCCCATCCTGAAGAAGATGACCCTTCACAAGGAGATTAAGTAATTAAGTAGTACAGTATGGCAAAGAAAACCGTTGCTACCCTCCACGAAGGTTCGAAGGATGGTCGCGCTTACTCAAAGGTAATTAAGATGGTGCGTAGCCCGAAGACGGGTGCATTTATCTTCGATGAGCAGATGGTTCCCAATGAGGCCGTAAAGGACTTCTTCAAGAACTAATCAATCAGCGAATAGCATAATTTTTGAACGATAGAATAAGGCAATCACTTTTATGTGTATTGCCTTATTTATTTTTTATAGAGTGCTTCGTACTGTTTGGCAACCTTGATATGGTCGTGGTGACGGTGGACATACTCAATACTTTGTTGCTTCAGCACGGGAATCTGTTCCGGGTGTAGGATAAGTCTCTCCAATTCATGATAGACGCTCTCATAGTTGGGCTGTACATTGATGATCGGACGCAGTTCTGTCTCGCCAAGTATCTCATAGTTTTCCGGCTCGCCACCTCCTACGCAGATAATCCCCTTTGACATAGCCAGCAGTGGATTCATGGATGGTGTATAACTGTAGAGTTGATCGAGAATGGCATCACTGCCATCCATCAGTCGCTGATATTCGTTGAAAGGAACACCCTCCACTTTTATCAATTCCATCTTGTCAGGATACTTGGTCAGTAAGTCCTCTGCTGCCTTGAGCATGATGTCCGTTCCTTTGTAGACGCTGCGCCCTTTGCTGATGCCGATGAAGATACGGATAGGATGGTGACTCTCTGTGGTCGTGTACTGCAAATACTTGATAGGAAGGGGAATGTAGTGGGTCTTTGTACTGAAATAAGGCTCATAACAGACGTAGTCTTCATAGAGTCCTGCCACTATGGCATCACAGTCTTGGGCCATCATCTTGTTGAGTCGTTCTTTTGCTGTACCCAGCCAATCGCGTTGTTCCCTGATGGCAGGCTCGTCTGTGCGTACTTGATCGCCAATATTGAAGTCGCTGTAGCGTAGCGGTTGCCGGTAAGTGCTTTCGTGTACCCAGTACCAATCCATTCCCATAGCGCATAATACCATTTTTTTATTGTGTCTTCTTAGATAGCGGTATATGGGGGCAATGCGTTCTGCTTTCAGTTCAAGGAACATGGGATTGATGAACTGCACTATATCATAGCCGCGCCATCGCGGCAGGTTCTTGTACACCTTGGCCAATAGTTGTAGTCCACCTATTCGTCCGGGACTACGACTGAGGTCAATGTCACGCGGATAGTTCTTCCAAAAATCACCGTTCGATGCCACTGTTACCTGATGCCCCAGTGAACGCAATCCTTCTGCCAGTGTGGCGTGCACATTGCTGTATTCGCCTAATAGTAAAATCTTCATCACTCTCGTTTCATTAATGGCAGAACGCGCATTAGTAGAGACAAACCAATTTCTGAGTTGGTTAGTTTCCGGAACCATTTGTATTTCTTCGTATAATTCCTGTCGGGTAGGGGGAACAGTCCTGCTTTCTTCAGGATTTTCAGTTGGCGGTCCAGGTAGTGTCTGCTTCGGGTCTCTATAATCACCTTATATATATAGTCCATCGTCAGCTGGTGTACACGCCGCATTAGTGCAATTCTGTCGTCACCGGGAATTGTGTCGGCTGTCCTATAGAGTCGGCAGATAATGTCTTTGAAGTTACTGAGACGCTTGATGGTATCTCTGACGTTTGTGCTGGTGGTGATGGAGTTTTTCCGTTGTCTGTAGAAGTAGGCGGGGGTGTCAGTCGGTATAACTGATTCGGCACGTAGCAGCAGCAATGGTGTGAACTCTTCGTCTTCATGGTAGGTATCAGGGGTGAAGCGGAGATTTCCTAAGATGGTAGCCTTGAAAAGATAGCTACAGGCCGATGCCTTGATATTATAGTGACGCATCAGATCCTTGCCTGATATTACCGGTTGGTCGTTGTAGGGCCTCTGCTCAACCTTCTTTCTACAGAACTCAAATGTGACGATATCCGGCTCCTGAAAGCGGGCGATGTCCAGACAGTGTTCATACATATTGGACAACAGTGTGTCGTCTCCATCAACAAATTGGATGTACTTTCCTGTCGCATTCTGCAGTCCCCTGTTTCTGGCTTTGCTCAGTCCGCCATTCCGCTGTCGGATATAGACAATTTCGTTAAGAAAGTCATTGATGAAGTTAATGGCAGGTACGTCAGATCCATCATCAACAATGATAATCTCTCTTTCGTAAGGACGCAACGACAAAGCCAGAATGCTTTCTATACATTCATGAAGCATATCGGCAGGAATGTTGTAGACAGGAATAATGAAACTTATGAGTATCTTCCTGTCAGTTTGCTGACGGTTCTGTATATTTTGCATAGTCTATTGATTCCTAATATATTGAGTGTGATGGCTTTGAATCTTTCGGCGGATGTGAGAGTAGATAGACCAGGACTGACGTGTAGAGTTGGCAGTCTGGGCTGCTTTGGGGATAAAGCGCAGACGGAGAGTTGTATGTTGACTATGTGCATATAGTAACGCATGACTTCTAGGGTAATGGGCGGATTGAGCAGGCCCATATATTGGATGGCGTTCAGATGGGCATTGAGCAGAGACTCCAGTTCTTTGCCTTTGGCTTGCATCGTGATGCCTTGTGCGTTCTCGCAGTAGTAGTATCTGCCCTTATCGGTGGTTGCGATGATTTGTGCTTTGTTTAATAGCAGTGGCAACGTGTGGGCATCTTCGAAAACCTTGCCGACCGGATAGCGGATATCCTTGAATAGTTCGCGCTTGTAGATTTTGTTCCACGCATAGGTGTGCTGATAACCTTTCCCCTCTAACCAATATGCTTTAGCATTATTCCACAGATGATCGATCGGATTGAAGATGATATTCTGTTTCTTTGATAGCATTACCTTACTGATGGGATATTCCAGAATGTCGTATTCCGGATGTTGGGTCAGTATATCCATGAGGGTGAGGTACGTGTTCATATCAAGATAGTCATCGGAGTCAACGAAAGTGATCCACTTACCCATAGCTATGTCTATGCCCACATTGCGAGCATCACTTAGGCCACCGTTCTCTTTGTGTATTACTTTGATGCGTTGTTCCTTCTCCGCCCATTCATCGCACATCTGCGGACAGCGGTCAGGTGAGCCGTCATCAATAAGGATAACTTCCAGATCGGTAAAAGTTTGGCCTAAGATGCTTTCTACGCAACGGTCCAATGTGGATTCTACGCGATATACGGGAACAATGACACTTAGTTTCATGTAGCCTTATTTTTCAGATTGTTTCCTAAGCGTAAATCGCTTCTTGATATTCGAGAGGAATAGTCGTACATCAATACGACGATCCAACTGCCTAATGCTGTAGACGATGCAGATGGCCGTACTGGTTACCATGACAGCATATTTCCAAATGGTCTGTTCGATAAATGAGCCTGCGAAACAGACGATAGCCATCGTTGTCATAATGATGATAGGGCGAATACTGTTTGAGGACAGGCGGAAACCGTAGCGCCAAGGGATGAGCACTAAACACACCAGAAAGTCGACGGCAGCCGTGATAAGGGCACCGTAGCCCAGACCCTGCAGTCCGAAGAAGTAGTAGCAGAGAGCCATGATGGTAAAAGTCTTGCAGCATCCCCAAATAGTCTCCACCCAGAAAATATAGTGTTTGTCCCCCTTTGCATAGGCGATGTAGTCCATCGGGAAGCAGAGAGCTTTGAAGATGCTGGCCATTCCCATAAAGCAGACCATCTGCTCGATGATCATAAACTCTTCGGTGAGCAGGACACGAATGACGAGCGGTGCTGTGAGGATGATGAGCATGGCCAGTGGCGTCATGATAAGGACGATGATTTCCGTCTGTTGGTTGACGAAGTGGAAAGCATCTGTCAGATTGTTCTTGATAAGGCTCGACAGGTGAGGGTAGTAGTCTGTAGCCATAGCTGTGAATATCAGTCCGATGTATTGCATTGTGATAGTATTGCCGGCTTGATAAAATCCTACATCGTCTACGCTGCCGGTGTTGCTGATGAAAGCTGTCAGGGCATAGGTGGTAAATGTTCCCAAAAAGACTCCGATGGTCATCACAATACCGAACTGGATGATGTGATGTCCTTTCTGCCAAGCCACCTTTAGGGTGATCTTTTCTTTTTTCTCCTTTGGCTGATTGTTGCGGTAGGATACCAGCCGTATGACGATAAAGTAGATGGCATTGGCCACAATCATGGCCGGCACAATACCGTCAATGCCCCAAATGTAATAAATAGGTATACTGAGTAGCAGTCCGCAAGCAGGAGGTACTAAGGAGCAGAAGGCTAACAGCTTGTAGCGTCTTAGACCTTGAAGTACAGCCATTTCACCCGTTCCCATGACGTTGAAAAAGATGGAGAGGCTTAGCAGGAGAAAGTAGCTTTGATAAGATATGTCTTTAAAAGAAATCTTTGACAGTAGGGGGGATAGCAAGATGGTGATGATCAGTCCCAATACCGATGCCAAAAGAACCAGACGTCTAACCAGTCGGATGGTAAATGTCAGGACGCGCTCGTCTTCGGTACTGGCCTGCGAAATGTCTTTCACGGCTGAGATATTGAGCCCCATCAGTGCAAACTGCTGTATGCTGCCGGCTGCATTACTAAGTATTGACGAGATGCCGATGCCAGTGGAGTGTAATATGCTGGCGACCAGCTTGCCGCGTATGATGTTGATGATAATCGTCAGCACCTGGGCACCGCCGAAGATGGCTGTGCTGGAAAGAATCTTTCTGTATGTGCTAACTTTTTCTTCTTTCATGTTTGCTTAGAAATGAATGATTTCGAAAGGAACTCCCCCTGCCAGCGCTGCGGCATAAGGGAAGCCACTCTGCATCATGTAGGGGCCTTTTAACAAGAATACACGCTCTGCCTGAGAAATCGTGAAAAAGTCCAGAAACGTCTTCTCGTAGTAGTTATAGTCATGAATATCATCATTGCCGATGTGTGAGATGGTGCCGGGAATTGTGAATATATTGAAGTGCCGTTGTGCCTCTTTGATAAATCTGGTGCTGTCTGAGCAGATTACTAAACGGAGACAGGGATAATTACCGATAAGTTTTTTTAATTGACAGAGACAGTTGCTAATGAGTTGGTCGCGCTCTTGGCTCATCAATGGCTCGCAATAGACCTCCTCGTTGAAATCGTCGAGTTTGTTGCAAAAGCGTGCTGAGACCGTCATATAAGGCGAGCCGATTTGTGAGCGAATGGCATCAAGATGCTCTTGAAGGCGGGGGGCAGGCTTGAACAATTGGCGGAAGACGCGGGCAAAGTCATGGTTGTAGCAGAAGGCAGCATTTGTATATACGTGCACTTGTTTGTCCTTATTCTTATGTAATTCTGTTTGCAGGTATAGTTTTTGCTCCAGCCGTTCCTTGGGTGAGTCAAGCAGGGTGTTAGACACAATAATGGCTGACTGGCTTTTGTTGAATGCGATATCATCTGGTGCAATCTGCCAATCGTATTCCGAAGGAATCAGATAGTCGGAGAGTTTGAAAGGATAGGTAAAATGGAGTTTGAACTTTCGTTCGCAGGTTTGACAGGCCATATAGGTACTCACTGCACCGCGGAGTCTGTCTACAAGACCTCCGCTGGCTACATTGCCACAGAATATACTGATAGCGTAAGGTTCATAGTGCGATAGTGATTGTCCTTGTGTATAGCTGTCTGCCATTTGCTGATACATAGTCTGCTCTGAGCGAGGTTTTATGATTTTGGTTATATAAGCCTCGGGGCAGCATCGTTGGATGATTTTTTGAACCAGTAGCTTTGGATTATATTTCAGACAGAACAGGGCAAAGAGTAATCCGAAATGACAGAGGTTGATGAACTGTAGACGCTCTCGCGTTGTTAGCAGTCGTGGATCAAGTCGCTGGAAACAGTTTTGCAGGCTGTGATGTAACTCCCCTTGGGCATAGGCCAGTTGATCATAGTGAGTGATGAATAGTTTCATCTTGCACCTCCAATCATAAAATGCCTTTCGGTGCATTCTACGATACTCCTCACTGCTTTTTCCGAATGCTTCTTCTGTGATGTCAAGCAATTGCAAGCAGGTCTTTTGGGTGTGGAAAAGCTTGGGTGTTACCTTTGTTGAGATTGATTGCTCATGGTTGCGATAGTAGTAGTGGGCTTCAGCG
Organism: uncultured Prevotella sp.; assembly: GCA_947174835.1. Lineage (GTDB taxonomy): Bacteria > Bacteroidota > Bacteroidia > Bacteroidales > Bacteroidaceae > Prevotella. Next base: position 5,486 of record CAMWKM010000065.1, on the reverse strand, counting down.
AATGCGGCCGTTTGGGCATGGAGGAGGTATAGACGTTCGTCCACCTCATCGGAGTTCATCCAAATAGGCTCTTTTCTCTCTGGATAGCTCATGTTGATCCATACCTCACGCTTATAGATGCCTCCGTTGCAGCCAATGTTCCACTCTGGTGCAGTCTCGCGTACCAGGTCGCGCGACACATATATCTTTTTAGTATCGAAACCGGCAACAGGGAGAGTCTGCGTTGTCTTTCCTGTGTTCAGGTCGGTGAAGATCATTTTGGGGTAAACGATGTCAGCCCCAGTCTCTTGTTGTCGACAGAGCATCAATTCCAGATAGTCATCGCTCAGTAGATCGTCAATGTCGAACGGAATGATGAAGCAACCCTTTGATTCATAAACAGCATGATCACGGGGCTGCTTAGCCGAACCGCTGTTTGGCTGTTGGAAAAAGCGAATACGGCTGTCTTGCTCCTGCAGGTGGTGCATACGTGCAACAGTATGGTCGGTAGAGCCATCGTCTACCACCACCCATTCCCAATTCCTGTATGTCTGTCTGTAAAGACATTCGTATGCTGACTGCACAAATCGTTCACCATTGTACACTGGTGTGACGATTGATAGGAGCGCATTTTCGTTCATATAATTTATATAACGAAGAAAAGTAGTGTTTATTTTGCGGAAAATGATTATCTTTGCAGTCTGAAATCTAAAAAAGAGAGATAAAAAAGCAATGATAAAAGATTTTAATTTCTATGCACCAACCCGGGTAGTCTTTGGACGTGATTCGGAAGAGCAGCTTCCGCAGTTGATTCGTTCTTATGGTGGTAGCCGTGTACTGGTTCACTATGGTGGCGGCTCTGTCCGTAGATCGGGACTGCTTGATAAAGTATTAAAAATGCTCAGTGAAGCCGGTATTGAATATGTGGAACTGGGCGGTGTAGTCCCCAATCCGTTATTGTCGATGGTTAACAAGGGCATTGCGCTGTGTCGTGAACAGCAGGTGGACTTTATTTTGGCTGTTGGCGGAGGCAGTGTGATTGACTCGGCTAAGGCTATCGGCTATGGTGTGGGATATGATGGTGATGTGTGGGATTTTTGGTGTGGTAAGGCTGAACCTCAGTCTTGTATGCCCATTGGAGTGATGCTCACCATACCGGCTGCTGGTAGCGAGATGTCAAGCAGTTGTGTGATAACCCATGACGAGGGACTACTGAAGCGTGGCATCAACAGTGACCTGTGTCGTTGTAAGTTCTGTATCATGAATCCCGAACGTACCTTTACGCTGCCAGCCTATCAGACGGCGGCTGGTGCAACTGATATTATGATGCATACGATGGAACGCTATTTCTCAAACTATGAGGAGATGACATTGACGGATGCTATCAGCGAGGCACTGCTACGCACGGTGAAGGACTGTACTTTAGAGGTGCTTCGCAATCCAGAGGACTATCGGAACCGTGCCCAAATTATGTGGGCAAGCTCGTTGGCGCATAATGATCTGACGGAGTGTGGCACAGGAAAGGATTTTGCCACTCATCGTCTGGAACATGAGTTGAGTGCGCTTTTCGATGTGACTCATGGAGCTGGCTTGGCGGCTATCTGGGGCTCGTGGGCTCGTTACACGATGAAGAAACATCTGAGTCGTTATGTGCAGTTCGCTGTCAACGTCATGGGAGTGACCAATGACTTCGCCAATCCCGAGCATACGGCTCTTTTGGGTATTGAGGCAATGGAGGATTTTTATCGCCGTATTGGTATGCCGACCAATATTCCGGAGTTGATAGGTCGTCCTGTCACCGATGATGAGATTGCGTTGATGGTCAGCAAATGCAGTCGTGGTGGTACGATCACCGTAGGAGCGATGGAGGTGCTCCATGAACAGGAAATGGAGGATATCTATAGATTGGCCAATGGTTGAGAATTTACTGGAACAGCTGAATGACAGTCAACGTGAGGCTGTGGAATATTGCGATGGTGCCTCGCTGGTTATTGCCGGTGCCGGTTCGGGCAAGACACGTGTCCTGACCTATAAAATCGCCTATCTGCTTCAGGAGAAGGGACTCAAGCCCTGGAATATTTTGGCACTGACGTTCACCAACAAGGCGGCTCGTGAGATGAAAGATCGTATTGGCCGATTGGTAGGGCAGGAGCAGGCTCGCTATCTACAGATGGGCACTTTCCACTCGGTATTTTCGCGTATTCTCAGAACTGAGGCCACGAGCATAGGTTATAATCCAGACTTCACCATCTACGATCAGGCCGATGCCCGTTCGCTGGTGAAAAGTATTATCAAGGAGATGGGGTTGGATGATAAGCAGTACAAGCCGTCAACTGTCAGCGATCAGATTTCGATGGCGAAGAATCACCTTGTTCTGCCTGATGCTTTCGTTAATAGTTCACTTTATGACAACAAGCGTTCCAAGGTGGCCGACATTTATGCGCGTTATGTTGAGCGGTGTCGACAGGCCAATGCGATGGACTTCGACGACCTGCTCGTGCATACTTATCTTTTGTTTAAGCGTCATGAAGACATAAGGCAGAAGTATGTTGAGAAATTCTTCTATGTATTGGTCGATGAGTATCAGGACACCAATTTCGTTCAACAGCAGATTTTGTTGCAACTTACCCGTGAACGGCAGCAGGTATGTGTAGTGGGAGACGATGCCCAAAGTATTTATAGCTTCCGTGGGGCAAATATTGATAATATATTGAATTTCAGAGAATCGTACGATAATGCCCGTCTCTTTAAACTGGAACAGAATTATCGTTCCACGCAACTCATCGTGCAGGTGGGCAACAGCCTAATCAGTAAGAATGAACGACAAATTCCAAAAAATGTCTATAGTCAGAAAGGTCAGGGTGAGAAAGTTGTACTGAAGCCTGCCTATAGCGACCGTGAAGAAGCTATCATTGTGTGTAAGGATATTCAGCGCATTCGTAGGCAAGATGAATGTCAGTATAGTGACTTTGCCATCCTCTATCGCACCAATGCTCAGAGCCGTTCGTTTGAGGAACAAATGCGTAAAGACGGTATCCCTTATCGCATTTATGGTGGATTGTCGTTCTATCAGCGCAAAGAAATCAAGGATGTGATTGCCTATTTCCGTGTAGTGGTCAACCCCAATGATGAGGAGGCTTTGAAGCGTATCATTAATTATCCGACGCGTGGTATAGGTGATACGACTATAGCTAAAATTGTCTCTGCGGCAACGGCTAATGGCGTGTCGCTTTGGACGGTCATTCAGCAGCCTGGGTTCTTTCATCTTGATCTGGCTGGCGTGACAGCCAAGAAGGTTGAGGCTTTCCGACAGTTGATTGAAGGGTGGGGGAGTCGTAAGGATACGGAAGATGCTTATCAGTTGGGTCATGCCATTATCATGGAGAGTGGTGTTTCGAAAGAAATTTATAGTAGCCGCAATCCTGAAGATCTGTCGCGGCAAGAGAATCTGGAGGAATTTCTGGGAGGAGTGCAAGACTTTGTAGAGAGCCGACGCGAGGAAGGACAAGGGGATCAGGTCTGCCTCAGCGATTTCTTGCAGGAGGTTGCACTGCTCACCGACCTTGATAGCGAGGGGGATGAGGATCAACCGAAAGTGTCTCTTATGACTATCCATTCGGCTAAGGGACTGGAATTTCCAACAGTCTTTGTCGTTGGTCTTGAGGAAAACATCTTCCCTTCACCGATGTGCGTCAATTCCATGCGTGAACTTGAGGAAGAGCGTCGCCTCCTCTATGTGGCTATCACGCGTGCCGAGCGTCATTGTATCTTGACTTGTGCTCAGAATCGTTTCCGTTATGGGCGGATGGAGTATGACACACCGTCTCGCTTTATCCGTGATATCGACCACACGCTTTTGCGTGTCGAAGGCAATGAGAACATAGGCTTTGGTTTACGTGAACAATCCCATAAACCTTGGCAGAAGGCCTCCGAAAGTCCTGAGTGGATGCAGAACCCACGGCCTGTAGCTACCCAGTTCCGTGCCGATCCCAAACCCCGTCAGGTGGCTCCCCGTCGTCCGGAGCCTGCCGTTGAGCCTTTTAGTTCCTCTTTCCGTCGTCAGTTGGAACAAGCTGGTGACCGTCTTAAGCCGGTGAAATTGTCCTCAGCCCCTTCTTCTTCTTCTTTATCGTCATCGTCTCTTTGCGCGGGCAATGTCATTGAACACCAGCGCTTTGGCATTGGTGTTGTTCAGAAGGTCGAGGGTAGTGGTGAAAATGAAAAAGCAACTGTCGAGTTCCGTAATGCCGGAACCAAACAGCTGCTTCTGAAGTTTGCCAAGTACAAGATACTGAAATAAAGATGCACTGAAAATGACGATTCATGTTATCCCATTTTTACATCTTTTCTTATGTCGAACGTAAGTTCGGCATTTTTTTTGTGAAATATCGTGTCCTGTTCCGGACTTTTTCTCAGTTATCGGTTGATGGTATTATGTTTGTTTGGTTGTTCCTGAAAAGATGCCTTTTTGCTGTTCAAAAGATAATCAAATGGGGGGTATAAAAAAATTGATTATCAAATGGTCGGCATTTGATAATCAAATGACTTGGAAAAGATAATCAAATGCCGAGCAAAAGATAATCAAATGGAAGTGAAAAGATAATCAAATCGCGACCAAAAGATAATCGACTTTCGGACAACAATAAATCAAACGTTGACGGAAAAGAACTACACCTTATTTATATGTGTGCGCACGCGCGAGAGAGACCGAACCCACATTGCCTTCATCCTGTTCATCATCATCGCATTACTCTTCCATCAGTTTGCGATAGCGGGTACGCTTGGGTTCTTCGAGACCCAGGCGCATCGCCTTGTTGGCCTCATATTCGGAATAGTTGCCCTCGAAATAGAACACGTTGCCTTCGCCCTCGAAGGCCAGAATATGAGTGCAGATGCGATCAAGGAACCAGCGGTCGTGGCTGATAACGACGGCACAGCCTGCAAACGACTCCAGGCCTTCTTCTAAAGCGCGCAACGTATTAACGTCTATATCATTAGTTGGCTCGTCAAGAAGCAATACGTTGCCTTCTTGCTTCAAGGCAATAGCCAGATGCAGACGATTGCGCTCACCACCTGAGAGCACACCACATTTTTTCTCTTGATCGGCTCCGTTGAAGTTAAAACGAGAAAGATAAGCACGCACATTGACGTCACGACCGCCCATACGGATGGTTTCGTTGCCTTGGCTGACCACTTGATAGACGGTCTTCTCAGGGGCAATATCCTTGTGCTGCTGATCCACATAACTCAGTTTTACGGTTTCCCCCACATCGAATGTTCCCGCATCGGGCATCTCCATACCCATGATAAGACGGAAAAGTGTAGTCTTGCCTGCGCCATTGGGACCTATGACGCCTACAATGCCATTGGGAGGTAGCATGAAGTTGAGATCAGTGAACAGTGCCTTCTCTGGATATGATTTGGCCACATGATTGGCCTCAATGACCTTGTTGCCCAGACGGGGACCATTGGGAATATAGATTTCGAGCTTTTCTTCCTTTTGTTTC
>CAMWKM010000064.1 GCA_947174835.1 uncultured Prevotella sp. | reverse complement strand
AAGTGACGTTATGACGTTATAAAACAATATTTTTTCTTGGAAAAATGTTTTTTATTTTGTATCTTTGTACAAGATCCTTATTATGAACTAACCCGTCAACAGAAAATGAAGAAAATTACACTGATGAAAAACTATCGTCAGACGGAGACCCTCCGACTGGTGGAGTTGGAGAATGTAGTAGAACTGCTCAGAGGCAGCGAGTATGAAAAGGCGGTCGGAGAGTTGCGTCGCTACTATCCCATGCTCAACCTAGAGCGCAAACAAGATGGGGGTGTGGCGGGAGCCGATCGGCTGACAGACAAGTTGCCCCGGCTCTGCTTTGCCTCAGCACTGGAAAACAAAAATCGCCAGCGCGTAAACCGAGGCTACACAGGGCTGGTACTTCTGGAGGTAAACAACCTGACAGGCTACGACGAGGCAGATGCCATCAGACGGGGAGCGGGCGACATACCACAGACGCTGATAGCCTATGTGGGAGCCAGCGGTCGGAGTGTCAAGATCGTATGCCGTGGCGAACTGTTTCCCAGCGATAGGGAGGACGGGGAACCATTGCCTGCAAGGGAGCAGGAGATCATGTTATTTCATGAGAACCTCTACGAACGGGCCCGCATGGCATACAACACCCAGTTGGGAGTGACCGTTGAAAAGTTGGAGCCGGGGTTGCAGCGCACCTGCTACGTCAGCAAGGACGACGACATTGTCTATAATCCGTTGGCTATTCCCTTCTATGCCCGTGCCGAGAAACCAAAACACAACATATTGTTAGTACGCCAGAGTACGATGGAGCCGGAGGAAGAAGCGCCAGGGCAGAGCCGTTACCTGACGCTGCACCACATCTATGAATATAATTTGGAGCGGGCCTACGACGAGTGTCAAGGTATTCCCGCCGGAGAAGAGCGGAGCCACCTGCTGCTCATCCGTACGGCCGTACACTGCTGCAAGACGGGCATCCCGATGGCTGTGGCCAAGCGGCTGACCCGCTTCCACTCCGGACTGTTCGGCACCGAGGACGGGATGCTGGTGAACAAAGTGTTCGGCAATGTTTACCGTTCGAAGCAGATGCAGCGCTATCAGGAGCAGAAAAATATCCGGATGGAGCGCAACGTGCCACCGGAAACACTGCTGACGATGAAGATAGACATCTTTCTAAACGAAAACTACGAGATACGTAAAAACGTGATGCGTGGCGTGGCCGAGTTTCGTGAGCGTACAGGCATCGGATTTTCGTTTCGCGACCTGACGGAAGAAGCCCGCAACTCCATCACCATGCGTGCCCTGACGATGGGCATCAAGTGCTGGGACAAAGACATCCGCCGTTACATCATGTCGGAGGATATTGAGCAATACGACCCACTGAATGAATATCTGGAAAGCCTGCCCCGTTGGGACGGCAAGGATCGCGTAAAGGCACTGGCCAACCGAGTGCCTACCGATAGTGCAGAGTGGCCGCGACTGTTCCATCTGTGGCTGCGCTCAATGGTGGCCATGTGGTTGGGCAAGGGGCAACTGACGGGCAATTCGCTCGTACCGTTGTTGATAGGGCGCCAGGGCTGTGGCAAGTCGTCATTCTGCCGCATCTTGCTGCCCAGCCATCTGCGCGACTACTACAACGACCGCATCAACTTCAAGAACGAGAACGACCTGAATCTTGGACTGACCTCATTCGGGCTCATCAATCTGGACGAATTCGACAAGATTACGCAGCAGCAACAAATCGTACTGAAATACCTCGTATCAACTGCCGACCTGAAGTATCGCTCGCCCTACGGCAAGACCTACGCACAGCACCGGCGCTTCGCCTCGTTCATCGGCACCACCAACAAGCAGGATCCGCTGACTGATCCTTCCGGTTCGCGCCGTTTTATCTGCGTGCAGGTGGATGGTGACATCGACTTCAGGACCCCAATAAACTATAGCCAACTCTATGCCCAGTTGTATCATGAGATACGTCAGGGTGAGCGCTACTGGCCTACCCGTGAGGAAGAGCAAGCACTGATTATCCGCAATCAGCGGTTCCAACAGCTCAACGCCCTGGGCGAGATGTCGATGACTATCATCCAGCGTCCCGACAACGACGAGGATGGGCAGTGGCTTTCGCTGAAATCGCTATCCTCCCTGTTGCGCTCCCATTTCAAGAACTACCGTGAGGACATCGGCACGTTCCGCAAGATAGGTACGTTCCTCAACCGTCCCGAATATCGTTTCAAAAGTAAACACCTGAGCACAGGCGTGGTCTATTGGGTGAAACTAAAGGAGTGACGGCTAAAGGCCGCCCTCCTTTATCACTTTATTGGTCGTTTTTTCCTATATTATGTTAGTATGGTCTATTTCCTCTCCATGCTTCACGTTTCAGGTCATTTCGCATTATAGGCATAACAAGAAAAGTATGAATAACCATATCTTTATGGCTTATATGGATTCCATAGAGAGTAGGATTCATACTTGTTTATAACTTGTTTGCTTCAAGAAATTATAGTTTCAATATCGAAGTGCAAAACTTCGATATTGAAACTACGGAAGAATAAATTCTTAGTCTTTTTTTAACCAATCAGAAATTGCTCCATACCATTTCTTTGAATATTCAGCCGCTTCCTCCCTTGACATTTTATTTATGTTAATCTGACGGCTTAAAAAATTATCAATTGCCTTAGTACGTAACTTATAACCGCATTTGCTGTTCTTGTCAGTTTGTTTGAAATACTCATCACAAACAATAAATCTCAATTCTGCTTTATAGAAAATAGCATCTCCTTCTGTCTCAGATTGACTGAGACCTATGCGATGTGTAGTAAAAATATCGTGAGGAGTAGTTGTTGGCACAAGTTCAACTTTTGCAACTTCTAATTCAGAATATGTGAGACCTGTCTTTGAAAGGATTGCTTTAAGCGAATTATTCGGACCAACAATAAGCTCATTATCTATGACTATACTTCGAATCAAGAATGTGTAATACACATCCTGTTTGTCGCTAAGCACGAAATCGCACCCACCACGTTTGCCTCCTTTAGGTTTGTAATCTTTACTCTTTCCGTTGCGATGCACATAGAAATGGAATCTATTATTAGCTTGTAATTCATTTCTATGAACAGTATAATCTTCGAATACACCCTTTTCATGGTAATAAACCTCTATCTCCTTCAACGAAAGGTTTATTCCGTTAACGAGAAGGCTGTAAGATTTAAGAAATGACACAGCCTTAGTTTGAAGTTCTTTGATTTTTTCCTGCATAAGATTCTCTTGAATGTAACTATCACTTACTATTATCATATAATTATAACATAAATTTTACAGTTTTATTGTTTAGACTATGGTTTCTTGATATTCCACGTGATACAATGCAGCGCCCCTCCTTTAGAAGCTATTGTCCTCATACGAAAAGGAACTACTGTTGAATGCGGATTTGCTCCTTTAATATAGTTCAAAGCTTGATTATCTTCAGGAATCCCAAACACAGGAACAATGATTTTATCTCCCACTTCAAGATAATTGATGTACGCCCAATTAAAATCTTTGTTCGGCTCAGGAACATCAAAAGTATTTCAGTTACTTCCCAACCTTTAGCTTCCAATATACGCTTTATCTCATCAGCTTCTTCAGGGTCAAAGTCTCGATGATTAGACATGAGCAAGTGGTTTCCACACGTCCATCTTACCAGACCATCGGCATGACCATATACATCAGCATTAGGGTCTTCTGAAGTATCGCAATGCCATGGAAGAATTACGACTTCTGCTTTTAGTCTTTGTTCCAGTAATCTTAAAAAATGTTCATCTCCCTTTTCAACTCCGTTTTCCGCAAAGACCTTATCGGTTAGAATGAAACAATCCTGACAAGGAACGACATTTCCTCCATCCAATTTAATCATTGCATCCCCATGTTCATAATCCTTCCTATACTTCCAATATACCAATTCTGATTTTATATCAGTAATAAAATCTTTCTGATTCTTCAAATAATCTGGGTCATAGGTGTAATACATATCTTCGTCTTCCGAAATCACTATAGGCATATAGTCTCTGAGCCATATATCTTTAGTTCCATAAACAATGCCATATTCTATTCCCAAATCATAAAACAAGGAAGTAAGACGCTTGTATGTGTCGGGATAGAAATCTTCAAGTTTATCAGAGATATAAACAAAGTCAGTCATTGAATCATTAAATACGACATCAGAAGAATCTGTGCCCTTTATTTTTTGCATATTCATTATCATCTGACGATGGAATTCTGATTTCTCAAAACTATGGGGAATGACGGCAACATCATCGTCCAAAAGAGCACCGGGAATTTGTTGAATCCAGTCAAACATCACGTTGACAATATCAACGATTTTCCCCAAAGGAAATATGATGTGTTTTTCCTGAAGAGCGTTATGAATAGAACTAACTGCCGAGTTAAGGTCCGGACTTATTCCATAACCTACCTCTACATTCCAATAATAGCCGAAAGCATCATCAATCGCATCCCATATATGATCTGGGAGATTGAAGTCAATGCCATTTAATACAACCTTATGCATCACTTCTGGTGAAAACGCATCAGGCATGTTTGGGTTTAAGAGATATTTTTCCATTATATGAATAGTTGAAACGGTTGCAAAGGTAGGAGCTTATAAGAGAATGTCCAAAGAATCACACACAAAAGGCACTACAGATAAACATCATTTAACATGCTGACAATTAGTTATATAATTAATATAAATTAAACGAATTCATGTTAATTATAATTCGTCGAACTCACGTTAAATAAGTTACCTTTGCAGTAGAAAAGTGGTCATCTGACCAAAAATCTTCTATAAGATATGGAGATCAAACGTGACATACATCTGAAAGTTCCCTCACGGTGAACGATATTGGACATTGCCCTTAGTTACGACACAATTTCTGATGAACCCAAACAATGATTTTCATAATCCGATATAAGAGTTTGCGAAGTCCGGGATATTGTGCTATGTACATTAGCATATCAAACGACGATAGGCCAAGTTGTGACAGACTGAGATAATCCTTTTGTATTCCTGCCGGCATTATGCTTGTCAGTACCTGCTTCTTTTCCTCCTGTAGTTTCTGCATATTATTGCTCGCTCCACGGTATTCGCAATCTGCAATAATCACATCCGTAAGTTTTATATCACAATCCTGAAAGACAGCACATTCCATAAAAAACTTCCAGTCGCTTACTATCTTCAATGTCTCATCATATAGATGATTGTGAAACAAAGAACGCTTAATAAAACTACCTTGATGTGGTAACGTGGAATTGAAGAAATGGAACATACTTGCATTCTTTATTCTTATGCTGTATGATGTTCTTTGTCCGTTCTGGTCTGCATTGGCCACTCGTCCCACAATAATATCAGCCGTACACTGATTGGCCATGTTTTCTAATATATGCGTATTATAGAAACAGTCTCCAGAGTTCATGAAAATCAGGAAATCACCATGAGCTTGGACTATTCCTTTATTCATTGCGTTATAGATTCCTTTGTCCGGTTCTGATACCCAATATCCTATTTTGTCTGCATATTGCTGAATGACCTCAACACTACCATCCGTAGAACCGCCGTCAATAACGATATACTCAAAGTCTGTATATGTCTGATTGATAACGCTCTCTATCGTTTTACGCAACCCTTCCCGATTGTTGTAATTGATTGTAATGATGGAGTATTTCATTGGCTGTTTTATTTAATTTTATTCCTCAATATGGGTATTCGCTTGATGCAGGTTCGCGCCCCTGGAGTACATATATACAATAGCAAAACATTGATGACTACGTATATCGGAATCAAACTGATGCCATACAGAATCCATTGGCCGTATCCGATATATGGATCAATGGGTAGTCGTTCACCTATAAAATAGCATATCATGAATGATACGGCGAAAATAGCATAAAAACGGATTGCTCCCTGCCAGTATTCTCTATACGGAAGTTGTAATCCTGACCTGAACAAATAATATGGTTTCCAGAATATTACGATTGGAATTACACTGAGAATCTTGCCAAGGAGTATTCCGATAATACCGTATTTAAGACCGAAAATGACGGTCACGGATATATTGATTATCAATTCTGCCCATGCCGACCATGTGTCAGCATATAGTCCGTGGGCATGATTGAACATATCGACAGCACTGCGGCTGTGACTTATATACAAATAAATCATCAACAATACCAGTATGTTATGGCTCATGATGTATTCGCTGCCTAACCATAGTGAGACAAACGGCTCAGTCATTGTGTATAATGAAAACACCATGAAACCGGCAAGGAAATGCCTCGCAAACATCAGTTCCCAAAAAACTTTCATGGTATTGTTCTTGTTTCCTTCAGCCACAAGATTGCCAACCCCGGCATTGATTCCGTCAAAAATAGAAGAAAAGAACAACGACAACTTAGCAATTATCAGCATATAGTTGCCATAGAACGCCACCATCTTGAGCGATACAAAAGCATAGATGAAAAGTTCATCACTGCGGCCAAGCAAGAAATCCTTTATCTTATGTATGAACACCTGTTTGGTGTTCTTGATGATCTCAGGATATTGTTTCAGCAGCACCTTGCCGTTCGCCTTGCTTGTTTTAAGCCAGGGATATTCCTTGTTTATCTTCCAGTTGAGGATAACACATCCGATGATGCCAAACAGGAACTCTATGAATACCCATACATACAGGTTTTTATAGTAGTAGGCAAGGAGTATCTGCATAGCAGTCTTTACAAGACCTGCACTCTGGAAGTATATGGAAACGAGGTAATTCTTCTGATCAGCGGAAAGCAGTATCTGCCTGTAGTTGATGAAATACCCGATAAGCGAACTGCCAAGGAATGAATAGAATGCAAAATAAATGATACCCATACCCAGTTCCTCTTTGTTGAAGAGAAGGGGGAAAAACAGGCTTATGATTATTCCACCAAGCAATATGGCCTGTCCGATGCGCTTATAAAGATAGCCGAAGACGGAGAGGATGTCACAAATCTGCTGCCTGTTGTTTTGTTGTATTGGCTTGAACAGATGGAAACTAATAGCAGCACCAACTCCTAATTCCGCCAAGTTAAGATAGCCGAGGATATTGCCGAGTGTGCCGGTCAGTCCTATAAACTCTGCTCCGAGACAATCAAGGAAGATTTTTCTTGAGAAGAAAGCAAAGAATAAAGACAGGAAATAAAACACCAAATTGACCTTGGCATTCAGCAAGCTTTTACGTACTCTTGACTCCGGCATTATATTGTTAGGTTTTATAAGGGTACAAAGATACAAATATTTCTTTAAACAAATGTAAGAATTACATAAAAAGTTGCCTGATTTAAAGAAAGTTCGTACCTTTGTACCTTGTAAAGACAAAGAATATCATGCAGAAAGAAAAAAGCGTTAGCGAGTATCCTATCGGTCAGTCTAACAGTCAATATACAAATCCAACCAATCAACAGAGGATCGAATTTATTGATTTAGCCAAAGGCATTTGTATCTTATTGGTTGTCATTTATCATATATTTGGCTCCACCGGTGCCATTGCCGGAAAGTATATTGGTATTACGAATATATTTAGAATGCCTTTATATTTTGTATTGTCAGGTTTGTTCTTTAAGACGTATGGAGGAATAGTTCCGTTCTTTAAGAAAAAGACTAATAAACTGCTGATACCTTTCATCTGCTCGTATGTATTTGTTGTCTTACCCGCAAGTTATCTGTTACAAAGCAATATTGGGGGGGGTGACTTTATGTTTTTCATTGAAAAAGGACGACTAGATCTTGGAATCAACGGGTCATCATGGTTTTTGCTCTGCCTGTTTATTGTCAATATGTATTTCTATTTGATGTTTCTATTGTGCCGGAATCATATATGGTGGATTGCTGTAGGTACGTGCGTCTGTGGCATTGTGGGATATTCGCTTAACCTATATGGGTTCTATCTTCCTGTATGGATGGATACTTCCCTGACCGTCATGCCCTTTTTCTTGATGGGCTATGCCATGAGAAAATATAGCAATGTGCTTTACGGACATTTTACCAAAAAGAGTCTTTGGTGCTTGTTGGCATCGTTGGCAGTTCTGTTGCTTGTTTATTATACAAATGAATCCATGCAGAGAGGAGCCATCATATTTGTTGAAAACAATTTCGACGTAGGACTTTTGTCGGTTTATTTAGGTGGTTTTGCCGGAACCTGCTGTGTGCTTATGATTGCAAAGTTTTTCAAGCGTCTGCCTGTGCTCTCATATATTGGACGGTTTAGTATTGTCGTTTTATTAACTCACCCCATTTATATGTTTATTTTGCGCGAAGTCTTTGGACTGATGAAGATAGAGCAGAGTTCGTACACCAATATAGCTACTTTTGTCGTCATTGTAGCACTGGCATTACCTACTATCAAATTCTGTATCAAGTTTCTGCCATATTGTTTTGCACAAAAAGATTTATGGAAATAGTTTTTTAGGAAAGTGAGTTATTGATGAAAACAAGAGCAACAACGATGGACACAAGCCAAATCAAGGTAATAGCCTTCGATGCCGATGACACACTATGGGATTGTCAGGGACATTTCGAGCAAGTGATGCAGCAACTCTACGATGAATTGCTGCCATGGGTAGACCGTGAGACGGCAGCACGCGAACTCTTTGCCACAGAAAGGAAGAATATGCCGCTGTTGGGTTTCGGCACCAAGGCTTTCACACTGTCTATGCTGGAGACAGCCATGCGCGTCAGCCGCTATGAGATGTCAGCCGCAAAGCTCAGTGAGATACAACAACTGTGCTACACACTGAACGAGTTTTCATGCGATCCCCTGCCTGAAGTCAAAGAGACATTAGAGGCCATTCCCCCTCATTTCACCCAGATCTGCTTCACTAAAGGCGAACTGCTCGATCAGGAACACAAGTTGGAACGCTCCCGACTAAAAGACTTTTTCAGTCATATAGAAATCACGAGCAACAAGGGAGAACAGGAATTTCGCAACCTCTGTAGCAAACTACATATCAAGCCCCATGAGATGTTGATGGTGGGCAACTCACTAAAAAGCGACATTGCCCCAGCCTTAGCCATTGGTTGTATGGCAGTCTACATCCCCTTCCATGTCACATGGGAATTGGAACACGCAGACCACTTTGAGCATCCCCACATGGTGCAGATAGACCATTTCGGCCAGTTGCTTGACATTATCGGTAACAACAAACAAAAACAACAATAGTTATGAACAAAAAACTGTTTTCCACATTGGTGCTCCTGATCATCACTTTCTGTACATGGGCACAAGGCCCCAACAACTCAGGCCACTACTATCAGTCAGCCGACGGCAAGAAAGGTGCAGAACTGAAGACTGCTCTCTGCGGCATAATATACAACCGATCGGAACGCACCTATGCTCAGTTGTGGGAGGATTTCAAGACAACCGACGTGAGAAGCGATGGTAAAATATGGGATATGTATTCCGGAACGACCAACTACGAACCCGGTGGCTCAGCACAAGGAGCCAACTACAAGAAAGAGGGCGACAGTTACAACCGCGAACATTCGTTCCCCAACAGTTGGTTCGGTGGCTCGAAACAGCCCATGTACACCGACCTGCACCATCTCTACCCTACCGACGGCTGGGTGAATAACAAGCGCGCCAACTATCCCTTTGGCGAGAACAATGGTGAGAAATACACGTCGGCCAACGGTTTCAGCAAGTTGGGGAAGTGCACATATAACGGCTACAGTGGCACGGTGTTTGAACCTAACGATGAATACAAAGGTGATTTTGCACGCACTTATTTCTATATGGTGACCTGCTACGAGGAGAAACTTCCCGACTGGTACAGCAACTACGGCAGCAAGGAAGGCGTGACACCCACCATTGACGGCACCATGTATCCCGGCCTAACGGCTTGGCAACTGGAGATGTTAATGAAATGGGCCACCAACGACCCTGTCAGCCAGAAGGAAATAGATCGTAACAATGCCGTATATACCATCCAACAAAACCGCAACCCCTTTATCGACTATCCCGGACTGGAGCAATATATATGGGGTAGCAAGAAGGACGAGGCCTTCAGCTACGACCACTACAGCACGACGGCCATCAACACAATTGAGACCGATAACCAGAACGAGCCTACCGCCATCTATTCGCCTGACGGTCGACATCTGCCGGCCATGCAGCACGGTCTGAACATCGTCCGGCAACGCAATGGCCGTCACATTAAAGTAACACGGTAATACATCACCAAGTTGCCAGCCAGCATAAATGTGCAAAGAAATTTGGAATTTCGCCCGAATTGCACTACCTTTGCACCAAATAATTAAATACGTATTTACATTCAATGGAAAACAAACAATTTAAACGCACCACCGTAACGGCTGCCCTACCCTATGCCAATGGTGGCGTACATATCGGGCATTTGGCTGGTGTCTATGTGCCAGCCGATATTTATGTGAGATATCTCCGTCTGAAGAAGCGCGACGTGCTGTTTATCGGCGGAAGCGACGAACATGGCGTACCCATCACGGTGAGAGCCCGCAAAGAAGGTATCACTCCACAGGATGTCGTGGATCGCTATCACAAGATGATCAAGGATTCGTTTGAGGAATTTGGCATTTCTTTCGACATTTACAGTCGTACGACGAGTGCAACCCATCATCAGTTTGCTGCCGAATGGTTCCGCAAGCTCTATGACGAAGGTAAGTTGGTGGAGCAGACCACGGCTCAACTCTACGATGAAGAGGCCAAACAGTTCTTGGCCGACCGCTATGTGGTGGGCGAATGTCCGCACTGCCATAACGAAGGTGCTTACGGTGACCAGTGCGAGAAATGCGGTCGCGACCTATCGCCCACGGAACTCATCAACCCGAAGTCAACCATCAGCGGTTCCACGCCCGTATTGAAAGAGACGAAAAACTGGTATTTACCTTTGAACGAATATCAGGAATGGCTGAAGCAATGGATTCTAGAAGGACACAAGGAATGGCGGCCAAACGTGTACGGCCAATGTAAGTCGTGGCTCGACATGGTTCTGCAACCACGCGCAATGACGCGTGATTTGGACTGGGGAATCCCTGTACCTGTGGAAGATGCCGACGGCAAAGTCCTGTATGTGTGGTTTGATGCTCCTATTGGCTATGTCAGCAACACAAAGGAACTCTGTGAGAAACAACCGGAGCGCTGGGGCTCATGGGAGAAGTGGTGGCAGGATGAGGACACCCGTCTAGTGCACTTCATCGGCAAGGACAATATTGTGTTCCACTGCATCATCTTCCCCGTCATGATGAAAGCCCACGGCCAATATATCATGCCTGACAACGTACCGGCCAATGAATTTCTGAATCTGGAGAACGATAAGATTTCTACCTCACGCAACTGGGCTGTCTGGCTGCATGAATATCTGGTGGATATGCCCAACAAGCAGGATGTACTGCGCTATGTATTGACAGCCAACGCCCCGGAAACGAAGGACAACAACTTTACCTGGAAGGATTTTCAGGATCGTAATAACAACGAGTTGGTGGCCGTCTATGGTAATTTCGTCAACCGTGCCCTGCAGTTAACCAAGAAATACTGGAACGGCGCCGTGCCCGCTTGTGGCGAATTGACCGATACCGATCGTCAGACTTTGGCCGAGTTTAAGGACGTAAAGGAGAAGGTAGAACGTCTGCTTGAACAGTTTAAATTCCGCGATGCCCAGTTTGAGGCGATGAACCTTGCCCGCATCGGCAATAAGTATATCACCGACTGCGAACCTTGGAAGGTGTGGAAGACTGATCCAAAACGCTGCGAAACCATCCTTAATATCTGCCTGCAACTCACCGCCAATCTGGCTATTGCCTTTGAACCATTCCTGCCGTTTTCAAGCAAGAAGCTGCGCGAGATGCTGAACATTGAGAGCTTTGAGTGGGAACAGTTAGGCAGTACAGACCTTTTGCAGGCCGGACATCAACTTGGAGAGCCTCAACTATTGTTCGAAAAGATTGAGGACGAAGTAATATTACAGCAACTCAACAAATTGGAAGCAACGAAAAAGCAGAACGAAGCTGCCGCCCATAAGGCTGCGCCTATCAAAGATACCGTTTCGTTCGAAGACTTCGAAAAGCTTGATATCCGTGTCGGTTTGATTAAGGATTGCCAAAAGGTTAAAAAGTCAAAGAAGCTGTTGCAGTTTACCATCGATGATGGCAGCGGTACCGATCGTACCATCTGCTCAGGCATCGCAGCCTTCTATGAGAACCCAGATGAACTTATTGGCAAGCGCATCCTGTTCGTGGCCAACTTCGCACCTCGCACGATGATGGGCATAGAGAGTCAGGGCATGATTCTCTCTGCCGTAGACTTCGATGAAAGCCTCAGCGTGGTGACGACGACAAAGGACGTGAAGCCCGGCTCTCAGGTGGGATAATCCGTAATAATATACAAAAATGAACAATATCTGTATTTGCGGCGGCGGTAACCTTGGACATTCCATTGCAGGACGAGCAGCAACCATTATGAATGGAAAAGGCGAAGTTAGGCTACTGACTCGTAAACCGGAACGATGGAGCAACACGATTACGGTAGAAGACGACCAAGGACACGTGTTTGCCACTCCTCTTTCCTTAGTGACAGATGATGCCCGAAGTGCCTTAAGCAATACAGATATTGTTCTCTTATGCCTACCAGGATTTGCCATCACGGAAGAATTGAATAAAATAAAACCTTTTCTTCCAAAACACGCATTGATTGGTGCCGTTGTATGCAGCACCGGCTTTTTCTTCGATGCTTTCTCTGTACTTGGCAAGGATATGCCACTATTCGGTTTCCAACGTGTTCCTTTTATCGCCCGGATTGCTGAATATGGTAAACGGTCTTTCATCTGGGGCTACCGAAAAGAGGTGTTTATGGCAACTTGCAACATTGACCAAGAAAGAACGAAAAAGCTATGCACCCTCTTTGAGGATTTATTCGGTACCCCCATCCAATTGTTAGAGAACTATATGGAGGCTGCTCTCACCAACAGTAATCCTATCCTACACACCGGACGACTCTATTCAATGTGGAAGAACTGGGACGGAAAACCATTTGATAGGCAAAGCTACTTTTACAGAGAATGGACAGACGAGGCTTCAGAAACAATCATCGCTATGGATGAAGAGTTCTTCAACCTGCTTGCAGCCTTACATATCAGGAAAGGTGCCATCAAGTCCTTATTAGAGCACTATGAATCGACCGATGCAACTTCGATGACAGCGAAGATTAGCAGCATCCCTTCACTAAGCAAAGTGCTGTCACCGATGAAAGAAACAGAAAGAGGCTTCATACCGGACTTTGGAAGCCGCTATTTCATAGAAGACTTCCCCTATGGACTGGCCTTCATCCAGAAGATAGCTACGGAAAAAGGTGTCAGCACTCCCATGATTGACCGCGTCATGGCATGGGGAAATGGCTGCATCTATAACCAGTAAGCTTTAAACTTATGTGTGACACGCTGATTCTCAGGTGGAAGCGTCATATAATCGCCGTATGTACGTTCCAAGTAATCCTTATAGCCAACCATTGTCTTGAAAGTTCGTCCTTCGAAAAGGATGTCCACTTGTGAAGCAATATCAGCAGCAGGAAAACAACCTTTGATACTCGGACCGGCCTCCGTCATGTGGCAAACCATCTGGGTGGGTTGTTCTCTCACAATCAGTTTCTTGATTTCCCGATTCAGTTGCTTCACCGTCATCGGCCAATACTTATAACAAAAATAAGCCAAACGCGAATCTAACGGATTGACTTTTGATATCTTGCACCGCCTTATTTTGTACAATAGTTTCTTTCTTTTGAAAATCCGTTCCCGCTCCTTCAAGTCATCAGAAACATAGTCTATGGGGAAAACATCTATATAGACACCTATCTCATAGCCGACAGTTTCGGTTTCCACCATCCGAGTACGAACATCCACAACCTTTGCAAAGGTGTAATAATATTGCGGTTCAGTGTCTGGATTGATAACACGGTAGATGCTATCGTGATACATCTTAATAAACCGCTCATAGTCCTTGCGCGGCATATAGATGTCTATGTCGTCATCCCAAGGAATATAACCGCCATGCCGAACAGCACCAATGAGGGTTCCACTGGAAATAAAATAACACAGGTCATGGGTCATACAAAAGTCATGTACACTCTGAAGGATCCCCATCTGCAACTGGCGCAGTTCGTGAATATCGGTTATAGGTTTCATACAACATGCAAAAGTAAGCAAATAATTTTGAATTCCAAATTATTTTTTCTACTTTTGCAAATCGTAATATGGAAAACCTGAAGGAGAAAACTGCAAAGGGCATTGCATGGGGAGCCATAAACAATGGTACTACACAGATACTGAATCTGGTGTTCGGCATTGTATTGGCACGCAGATTGTCAGAAGCCGACTATGGTATTCTGGCACTCATCACCATCTTTACTCTTTTAGCTGGGTGCATACAGAGTGCCGGATTTTCTCAGGCACTGGCCAACATCAAGCAGCCAACACAGCGTGACTATAGTGCCGTGTTTTGGTTCAACATCCTGACGGGCAGTTCCATCTATATACTGCTCTTCTGCTGTGCTCCCCTTATCGCCCAATTCTTCAACGAGCCTTTGCTCACCGATGTATCTCAATTGGTTTTTCTTACAATCCCAATCTCGGCACTTGGCATTGTGCCCAACGCCAAACTATGGATAGAACTCCGTAATCGTGAAATGGCTATCGCCAACATCACTGCCCTGATTGTATCGGGATGCACCGGTATGTGGCTGGCTTGGCATGGCTGGGCCTATTGGAGTCTCGTATGGCAGCAACTGTCATATATCAGCATCAGCAGTCTGCTGAAATATGTTTTTACCCGATGGCATCCCTCACTCCCCATCGACTTGAAACCGATTCGCCCGATGCTGCAATTCTCGTCAAGACTTCTATTGACGAACATCCTGACGGTAGCCAGCAACAACGTGCTGACATTCATCTTTGGCAAGAAGCTGACCATCGATGTCGTGGGGCAGTTCAATCAAGCGAACAAGTGGAACACGATGGGACACTCGTTTATCTCAAGCACTATGGCTCAGGTAGTTCAGCCAGTGCTCACTAATGTAGGAGATGAGAAGGAACGGCAGGAACGTGTTTTCAGAAAGATGCTCCGTTTCACATCCTTTATCTGTTTTCCCTTGATGCTGGGACTCGCATTGGTGGCTCATGAGTTTATCGTGTTGACTATCACCGACAAATGGGAGCCCTCCGTCCCATTGTTACAGGTTCTTTGCGTGGGAGGAGCCTTCATCCCCTTGCACACACTCTATCAGAACTTTATCATCAGTCGCGGACGCAGCGATCTCTATCTCTATTGCATCGTACTACAGCTTGTGCTGCAAATAGTGTTTACGCTGTTTTTGGCACCGTATGGCCTCATGGCAATGGTAACGGCTTTTTCGGCAATGAATGTTGCTTTTACTGTATGTTGGCATTTCGCGCTCCGCCGTATTCACCCGCTGTCCATATTGGATGCCCTGAAAGACACGGTTCCTTTTGCAGCGGTAGCACTGACGTGCGTAACCGCAGCCTATTGGAGCACAACGTGGCTCACAAACTTATGGATGCTACTGAGCTTGCGCATTATCATCACCGCCCTGCTCTATTTAGGCAGCATGAAAGTGCTACGTGTCAAGACACTGGATGAATGTGTGGACTTTATAAGAAAGAAGTGCTAATGGAAATATCTGTCGTCATTCCTGTATATAACAAAGAGCAATTCGTGGAACAGTGTCTGGTGAAAACATTGTCACAGGACTTTGACTCTTTTGAAGTGATAGCCGTTGATGATGGCTCCACAGATGCATCCGGAAACATCTGCGACCAAGTGGCAAAACGAGACCAACGGTTGCGGGTGGTTCATACAAAGAACGGTGGGGTGACAGCAGCACGCCGCAAAGGCTTAGAACAATCAACAGGCAAATATGTGATGTTTCTGGATGCCGACGATGAACTGATGCCCAACGCGCTTAGAGTATCGCACGAAATAATCATCAGCAACGATGCCGATGAGGTCATTGCCCTTTATAAAAACCAAGATGGTACTGTCTTCGATTCCGACCGTCGAGGATTTGTGGACTATCGTGACATCATCAAAAACTTCTTAGCCACCCACAACTCATTCCAGCCGCTATGGGGAATATTGTTCAAGAAAGAACTGTTAGAGGGGTGTTTTGACTTTCCCCGTGAAATTATCATCGGTGAGGATATTCTCACCCATATCCGGGCACTCATGAAACAACCACGCGTTTTCTGCGCCAATCATTGCAGTTATCTGTATGTGCAAGGCCTGCCTAACACACGCAAAAGATCTTTGCAACATGAAGTCACCTACGACGAAGTGTTACGCCATTCCCTTCAGCCCCTATGGACAGAAATGGAACGATGGTTTCAGTTACACCAACTAAAAGCCTATGAGGTATTCCTTGATGAGCGGCAATTTCATGTCTACAAAGATTACTATCATTCTTTAAGAGGACATATAGACAAACGTCTTCCTCTCACGGATCGCATAGCGTTTGCCCTGCCTCCACATATTGCCTACCTGCCAGTACATTTCTATAAGAAATGGCTGCGTTTGAAGTCAAAACAGATATTTCATTACACGTAACAACGCTGCACTAAAGGTATAATGGACGCAGGAACCAGTCCGGAAATATCAGAATGATTGCGCACCCGTTGTCGTATCTCCGTACTACTGATGTCCAGCAGACCTGTATCAAGTACACGTACATTCTGAGGCAACAGCGCACGATCAATATCACTGTCCCGACGGGGATAGACCACAATCTGATAGTTATCAAGAATATCATCGGCACGATGCCAACGAGGAAACAACTGCCAGTTGTCGCCACCTATCAATAATACAAAATCGTGGGCAGAGTAGTCTTCCTTCAGATGTTGCAACGTGTTCCATGTATATGAAGGTTTTGGCAGATGTAATTCATAATCAGAAGCAACGATACCTTCCTCACCATATAAAGCAACACGTGCCATCTGATAGCGCAATTGGTCATCGAGCAAATCATTACATCCCTGTTTCAACGGATTCTGAGGCGATACCATCAGCCACACCTCATCCAGTCCCGCCTGCCACCGAAAATGTCGGGCCAAAGCAATATGCCCCACATGAATGGGATTAAATGATCCCCCGAAAAGACCGATCTTCATTATATCTATGTTTTTTGTCCTTTTGGCAAGAAATCACACCGCAATTCGAGTTAAAAAAGTAGCCTAAAAAAGCGGTAAATTGAGGTACCCTTATTCTGCCGTTTTTTTCGATTATCTTTTGGTCGCGGTTTGATTATCTTTTGACTTCGGTTTGATAATCTTTTCACTTCCATTTGATTATCT